>CAJUAO010000004.1 GCA_910584685.1 uncultured Lachnospiraceae bacterium
CCAGCCCGTTACGCCGCTTAAAGCCTGTTAATGGGACATACCCGGACTTCATGTGCGGAAAAACATATTTCAAACGTACAAATTAATATTTACCCCTCCACTACATCAAACCTCCACCCACTCTGACGGCACGTCCCTCTTTGCCACCGCTATATCAAAATCATCTGCCTTATACGCACTTTCACTTAAATTTATCTCCATTCTCACGCTTTCATACGCCAGCTCTTCATAATTATTTTCTTTGCTTAAATGTCCAAGAAATACCTTTTTCATATTTTCATTTAAAATAATATCCAGCAGCCTTCCTGCCATTTCATTGCAGAGATGTCCCTTATTTCCAAGTATCCGCTGCTTAAGGGAATAAGGATATGTACCTGTCTGTAGCATTCTTACGTCGTGATTAGCCTCCAGCACAAGCCCGTTTAAGCCTGTAAGATTTTCCACTATGTAATCATTGTAGGTTCCCATATCCGTAGCCACTGCAATCTTTGAAGCCTTATCCTCTACCCTGTAGCCGACAGGATTAACTGCGTCATGGGATATTGAAAAGGGCCTGACGGTTAAATCCTCTATTGTCACGCTGGTGTCAGGCTCTACCTCAACAAACAGTTCTTCATTAATCCTGCCTAAGCTCTCATATGCCTTTATGGCTTTTATTGTTTCTCTTGTACTATATATTGGCACATTGTATTTTCTTGAAAGGACGCCCAGACCGCTTATATGGTCTGAATGCTCATGGGTAATAAATATTCCCTTTAAATCGTCAGGAGAAAGCTCTAACTGTTTCAGCCCCTCCTCCACTCTTTTTTTGCTTATGCCCGTGTCTATCAAAATATGCGTATTATCATTTCCAACGTAAATACAATTTCCGCTGCTTCCGCTGGCAATACTCATCAATCTCATATTTTACCTCATTCCTGCCCTGTATTTTATACGCTTAATTATCCTTCTATAAAATAATAATATTTAATGTATATTTTTAAGTATTTCCTTTATAAGCCTATAGCATCTTTCCACCGATTCTATGCTCATTCTTTCTTCGGTAGTATGAATATCAAATATATCAGGGCCAAACGCAATAATATCAGCGTCAGGCTTTTTTTCGCTGAAATAGCCGCACTCAAGACCTGCATGTATAACGTTTGTCTTAGGCTCCTTACCAAAAAGCTCTCTATATGTTTTGTTCACAAGCTCCCTAAGCTTTGAAGTCCTCTTATACTCCCATGCAGGATATTCTCCTCTTACCTCCGTGAAGCCCTCCGCTTTCTCTGCTATATCATTGAGCTTATCCATAATATACTTTTTTCTTGAGCCTACAGAACTTCTTACAGACGACACGGCAGTCATACAATTATCCTCTGTTTCAAGTATTCCTAAATTAAGGGATGTTTCCACAAGTCCTTCTATGTCTGCGCTCATATTCTGTATACCGTTAGGTATGGTATTTAAGTAAAACAATATATTTTTAAAGTCCTCCGGAATAATGACCATGTACGCTCCAAAGCCGTTTTCAGCCATCGTTACCGAAATATCTCCGTCAGAAGACAAAAGCTCAGCTCTTAATATATTATCCATTTCATTTACTATATTTTTTACTTCTGCTATATTATTTTCATTTACAAGTATTTCTGCCACACATTCCCTTGGAATGGCATTGTCCTTGCTGCCTCCTTTAATTCCTATACATTCAATATATACATGACTGCAGATTTCCCTTAAAACCCTTGCCATAATTATATCGGCATTGCCCCTCTTTTTATCTATTTCTACGCCTGAATGTCCGCCCTTAAGCCCTTCTACCCTGACAGTGCACTTTATACCCTCTGTCATAACGGTACGATATGATATAATTGCTTTTACCTTAGCTCCTCCTGCGCAGCCCGCAACAAAAATACCCTCTTCCTCCGAATCAAGGTTTAATATATATCTGCCGCATATATCACTCATATCAAGCTCTCTTGCTCCATCCATACCGGTTTCCTCGTCTATGGTAAATATTACCTCAAGAGACGGATGGCTTATATCATTACTGTCAAGTATTGCAAGTCCGTATGCCACTGCAATTCCGTCATCTCCTCCAAGTGTAGTATCCTTTGCTTTTATAAAGCCGTTCTCAACATAAAGCTTAAGGCTGTCCTTCATAAAATCATGAACGCTGTCTGTTTTCTTCTCTGCCACCATATCAAGATGTCCCTGTATAATAACTCCCGCATCCTGCTCTCTGCCCTTTGTCGCCGGCTTTTTTATTATGACATTTCCCAAATCATCCTGCCTTACAAAAAGTCCCCTATCCTTTGCAAAGCTTACACAGTAATCGCTTAATGCCTTTGTATTTCCTGAACCCCTGGGTATCATGGAAATCTCCTCAAAATATTTTAAAACTTCCTTTGGTTCAAAATTTTCTAAAACTCTCATTCCTATATCCTTTCTAATGTCATACATTGCCTTATTTTAAATATATATATTAATAACAGACCTGTCAAGGAATACATAATGAAAAAAAAACTACTGCAATTCCTTATTATAGCTGCATTTTTTACTATGCTCCTTCTCTCCTCCGCCACAAAGGAGGGCGCCTTAAACGGCTTAAATCTCTGGCTTTTTACGATTGTTCCCACACTGCTTCCATTTATGCTTATATCATCAGCTATCGTAGAAACAGGCAGCTATCATATTATAACGCGCATACTTGGGTATATTATGAAGCCTGTATTCCATCTTCCAAGGGAGGCAGCCTATCCGTTTATTATGGGAATATTATGCGGCTTCCCCATGGGAAGCAAAATCACTGCCGACATGGTTAAGTCAGAGAAGCTTTCCGTTATTGACGGAAATGTGCTTTTAACCTTCTGCAACAATATAAGCCCACCCTTTATTATAAGCTATATGACCGGCTATGTCCTTGGAATGGACAACGACACAGGTAAAATAATTATATTTATTATGCTTGCCGGACCTGTTATAACAGGGATTATTACCTCAAGAATATTTCCTCACATTAATTCTCTTTTTAAAAGCCGCCGGTCTCCAAATATATCCCATGCTAATCCTCAGTCTGACAGCCCATTAAAGTCAGCCGGATTTTCCGTTGACCGCTGCATTTTATCAGGAGTTCAAAATGTAATAAAGCTCGGCGGTTATATTATTATATTTTCTATAATATGCAGTCTCACAAGCCTTATACTAAAGGACGCCTTTATATATGCGTCTGTATCGGGAATACTTGAAATAACCTCCGGTTTAGGAGCCTTTACGCTTATTCCCCTGTCCCTGAAAAAAATATACATAGTATGCGTGCTGTCCTCATTTGGAGGAATATGTACAATAGCCCAGACATTATGCATGATACAAAGCTCAGGACTAAGCATCAGACCGTATATTGCAGGAAAACTCATAAACTGCCTTGTTACGCTTACTATTTTATTCTTTTGTATACATATATAACCTGCCTAAATCTCTTTCAGCCGAAAAACAGAGAAATACCATGACCTTTTGTCCCTTGTATTTCTCTGTAAGCATTCTTTTATGTATTAGTCCTCATCGTCAATATCTATATTTACAGTATAGTCCTCGTAATCAGTATTCTTTGCAATAGCTGCCTTTGCCTGTACTGCTTCCGGCTCCGGCATATCCTCCTCTGCGGGATTTAATTCATCCCTGTTTGCAGTGACTACATCAAGGCACTGAGTCAGTGACGTCATCATCACATCATATCTTGAATTAAAGTTTTCTATTGAATGAGCTATGAGATTTTGAAGATTAGCAAGACTGTCATCTGTATACTGCATTGAAGCCATACGTATATTGTTTGCATCCTCAGTAGCCCTGTCAAGAATCTCCTGCGCATGCTCCGTAGCCTGTTTAACTATATCGTTTGCCTGAATATATGCCTGCTGCATAATTTCATGCTCGCTTACAAGCTCGCTGGTCTGAGCCCTTGCCTCATTGAGCATAGCCTCCGCGCGTTCTCTTGCCTCATTAAGTATGGCGTCACGATTGCTAATCATTCGCTGATACTTCTTTATCTCCTCCGGAGTTTTAAGCCTTAGCTCTGCCAAAAGCTCCTCCAGTTCCTCCTTATTTACTATAATCTTTGTAGAAGAAAGAGGCTGAAAACGGCAGGAATCTATAAATTCCTCTATTTCTGCAATAATCTGTTCAATCTTACTCATCTTTTATATCCTTTCCGTTGGTTTTATATCTGTCATATACCTTTTTTGTAATCGAAGCAGGCACAAATCTGCTTATATCTCCCCCAAGGGAAGCAACCTCCTTTACTATGCTTGAGCTAAGATATGAATAATCTATACTCGTAGTTAAAAATAAGGTGTCTATCTGGGGATTAAGCACTCTGTTTGTCTGCGCCATCTGCAGCTCATATTCAAAATCAGTAATAGCCCTAAGTCCTCTTATGATAACATTAGCATTCTGCTCCTTCGCAAAATCCACTGAAAAACCGTCAAAGGATATTACCCTTACATTCTTAAGTCCGCCGCAAACCTCTTTTAACATATTAACACGTTCGTCGATAGAAAACAACGGTGATTTTGAACTATTTATCAAAACGCCAACTATAATTTCATCAAATATCTTTGATGCTCTTGTTATAACGTCAATATGACCTAATGTAACCGGGTCAAAGCTGCCCGGATAAATTGCCTTGCCCATAATATTCCTGTCTCCTAAGATTTTTTAGACACAAAAATGTGCTTATTTGTTTTATATTCCTTTACTTTATCAATGTAATAGCCTAAATCATTTATATATTCCATATCGGTATCTCTTGATGCCTCTATAATTATTGTCGTATATTCATCAGCTAAATCCGTGCATTTAAGAGCTGTCAACACATCCTTTTCATAAAGTCTGCCATAGGGCGGGTCCATAAATATAAAATCATATGGTTTTTCTCCCCTTAGCTGAAGGCTTTTAATTGCTGAAACAGTATCCGCCTTTATAATATCTGACTGCTCCTCCATTTTTGTTTTTTTTATATTCTTCTGTATACATGTGACTGCATCATTATTATTATCGACAAAGGTACAAAAAACTGCTCCTCTGCTTAAGGCCTCTATTCCTATACCTCCGCTGCCGCTGAATAAATCTAAAAATCTACAGTCATATAATTCACTGTTTATCATATTAAACAGAGTTTCCTTTATTCTGTCTGCAGTAGGTCTTGTGTTCATGCCTTCCGGCGTTACAAGCTGTGTTCTCCTCGCTTTTCCTGCTATAACTCTCATATAATAATCCTTTAATTGCTACGAGGACAGGTTAAAACCTGTCCCCGATATTCCATTTACAAATTTTTAATGTAGAAGAATGATTTCATGGAAGTATAATTCAGCTCCCTGTAATTCATAATCTGCTCCGTACTTCCTATAAACAGATAGCCTCCCTTTCTAAGTGATTCGTTAAACTTCTTATAAATACCTTCCTTTGCTTCTTCCGTAAAGTATATGAGAACATTTCTGCATACAATTAAATCCATATTTTTAGGATAAATATCCTTTAAGAGATTATGCTCCTTGTACTCCACACACGCCTTAATCTCAGGAGCAATCTGATAATTTGACAGACCAACCTTTGTAAAATACTTGTTTTTTAAATCATCAGGAAGTCCTGCCAAACTCTTTTGATTATATAAGCCTGCCTTTGCCTTTTCAATAACCTGCTTGTCAATATCTGTAGCAAGAATCTTAATATTGCTTAAAGGCATAAACTTTGAAAGAAGCATAACAAGCGAATATGGCTCATCTCCTGTAGAGCATGCAGCGCTCCAAATCTTTAAATTTTTTCCTGAATGTTCTATAAGCCTTGGTACAACCTCTGTCTCAAGCACCTTCCATTGTTCAGGATTTCTCCAAAATTCTGATACATTGATAGTGAGATAATTTACAAATTCCTCAAACATATCTCCCTTCTTTGTAAGTTCCTTTACAAAATCATCATATTGTGCAATCTTATGTTTTGCAATAAGCGTATCTATACGGCGCTTCATTTGCTTTTCCTTATATGCACTTAAATCAATACTGGTTAGTTTAAAAACCTGCGCTTTAAACTGCTCGTAATCCATGTATTCACTCCTTTATAATTTATGGATAATTTTATTTTTCCTTTTAAAAAATCACTCTAATATGTATACAAATTCGGATAAGTCTTTTTATAGGACTTTTGTTCTTTAGACCTTTCGAATTTGCAAATTCCGGCTTCAAAAACAGCCATATTTTTATACTTCCTCAGACTGCTCCTCTGCTTCTTCAGACTGTTCTTTTACTTCCTCTGTCTGTTCTTCTTCCTCAGAGACTTCTTTAAGAGCCTTTCTGCTAAGGCTTATCTTTTTGTCCTCTCCATTGAAATCTACTACCTTTGCTTCAATCTCCTCGCCAATTTTTAAAACATCTGAAGGTTTTTCAACATGCTCGCTTGAAATCTGTGAAACGTGAAGAAGCGCGTCAATACCCGGCTCCAGCTCTACAAATGCTCCAAAGTCCGTCATTCTTGCCACCCTGCCCTTTATTACGTTTCCTACAGCGTACTTCTCGGCTGCGTTAACCCAAGGATTTGTCTCGTCAAACTTAAGGCTTAAAGCTATTTTTGTACCGTTAACCTCTTTGACAAGAGCTTTAACTGTATCTCCAACCTTAAATACCTTCTTTGGATGCTCTATTCTTCCCCATGACATTTCTGAAATATGAAGAAGTCCGTCTAATCCTCCAAGGTCAATAAATGCGCCAAAGTCTGTTACGTTCTTAACAGTACCTTCTACAACCTGTCCCTCTGCTATTCTTGAAAGAAGCTCAGCCTGCGCCGCCTTTTTAGCCTCTACAAGAAGCTGCTTTCTGTCGCCAATTATTCTTCTTCTCTTTGGATTAAACTCACTTATGACAAATTCTATTTCCTGTCCCGTATACTTTGTTAAATCCTTCTCAAAAGTATCGGAAACAAGACTTGCAGGAATGAATACCTTTGTCTCATCCACCACAACGCTCAATCCGCCTGTCATAACCTGTGATACTGTCGCCTTAAGCACTTCCTTGTTCTCAAAGGCCTCCTCAAGTCTCTTGCTGCCCTTTTCAGCCGCAAGTCTCTTGTAGGTAAGTAAAACCTGACCTTCGCCATCGTTCACCTTAAGAACCTTTGCCTCCATCTTGTCGCCTACGTTTACTACTGTTGTTAAATCAACATTAGGTGTGTTGGTATATTCGTTTCTTGTAATAATACCGTCTGCCTTGTAACCTATATTTAACACTATCTCGTCTTCTTTAACTGCGATTACAGTGCCTTCAACGACCTCTCCTACTCTTATTGTTTTTAATGATTCCTCTAGCATTTGTTCAAAACTCATTTCTGACATTTGTTTGAACCTCCTCAATAATATTATTTGGGGTCGATGCCCCTGCTGTAATACCTACATAATTACATGCTTGCAGCTTCCTTAAATCTAAGTCAACGGGTGTCTGTATATAGTAAGTATTTTTACATTCATCTTTACATATATCATAAAGCTTCTGTGTGTTGGAACTGCTTTTGCCGCCGATTACTATCATTGCATCTGCTGCCTTTGCAAGCTCTGCCGCTTCTTTTTGTCTTTCATCTGTAGCATGGCAAATAGTATTCACAACAATTATATCATACCCCTTTTTTTCAATAATTTCAACTAATTTATTAAATTTATTGTAATTAAATGTCGTTTGTGATACTAAGCATGTTTTATCTCCCTTGGAAAAGACATAATTTTCAGCCTTTTCCTCAGTATCTATAACTGTTATCCGCACTTTTCCCGATGGAGCCGCCCATCCCATTATTCCCTCTACCTCAGGGTGATTTTCATTGCCGATTATGATAATATTATATCCCTCAGAGCTTTTTTCCTTCACAATGTTGTGAATTTTTTTAACAAAGGGACATGTTGCATCTATTAAATTAACGTTGTTTTTCATTAAAAGATTTTGTGTATCACGGGACACTCCATGAGAACGTATTATGACGGTTCCCTCCCTTATGCTGTCAAGCTCGTCTATGCCTCCTATAATCTCCACACCCCTTTTAGCCAAATCCTCCACTACCTGTTCGTTGTGGATTATGGGTCCGTAGGTATATATTTTTCCTTTAGCCTTCTCTGCCTCATCATAGACTGTCTGTACAGCTCTTTTTACTCCAAAGCAAAAGCCTGCGCTTTTTGCCACAACCACTTTCATTTAGCTTATCCTTTCCCTGATAATATCTGAAATAGCGTCAACCACCTGCTGTATGGTCATATCTGAGGAATCCACCAATATTGCGTCCTCCGCCTGCTTAAGAGGCGATATTTCCCTGTGCATATCCCTGTAATCCCTGTCTATAATATCCTTCTCTATTGTATCTATATCACATTCCTGTCCCTTTTCCTTAAGCTCGAGATATCTTCTCTCAGCTCTTGTTCTTGGAGCGGCAGTAAGATATATCTTTACAGGCGCATCCTTAAGGACGCATGTGCCTATGTCCCTTCCGTCCATAATAACATCCTTTTGTCTTGCAATAGCCTGCTGCATATCAACAAGCCTTTCTCTTACCTCCCCGTATGCAGCTATGGCAGAGGTCATATTTCCTACCTCCTCTGTTCTTATATAAGCATTGACATTTTCTCCGTTAAGTATAACCTGCTGCACGCCGTCCTCATATTCCAGAGAAATATTTAAGTCCTTTACAGCCTGCGCCACCTTTTCATGCTCTTCAGCCTTTATACCCTGTCTTATGCATGATAATGCCATTGCCCTGTACATAGAGCCTGTATCAACATATACAAGATTCATTTTCTTTGCTACCATTTTTGCTATCGTACTCTTCCCCGCTCCTGCAGGACCGTCAATCGCTACGTTAAACATAATATTTTCCTCTTTTCCATTGCTATATTTTATATTTATAAGTTTTACCTGCCATACCTAGGGCTGCGTCCAAAAATCCGGCTAAATCCCGTAATTTTCCAAAGCGAAACATCTTAATAGTAGTCACCAAAAATTCACAAAGCGAATTTATAAGCACCGCTGCCCTGCGGCGCTTTGTCCTGCCAGCCATCCTGTAGACCATGCTATCTGCAGATTATAGCCTCCTGTCAAAGCGTCTACATCAATTACCTCTCCCGCAAAAAACAAGCCCTTTATATGCTTCGACTCCATAGTTGCAGGATTTATATCCTTAACACTGACACCGCCCTGAGTAATGATTGCCTCATTAAAGCCTCTGGTATCCTTTACTGTAAGAGGAAAAGCCTTTATAAGCCCGACAAGTCTTTTACGTTCCTCCTTTGTTACCTCATTAACCTTTTTAAACTGATTAATGCCCGACAGCTTTATTATAACAGGAATAAGACTTTTTGGCAAAAGATTGCCAAGAGAATTTCTGAAATCCTTATTTGAAGCTTCTCCAAACTCCCTTAAAACTCTTGCATCAAGAGTATCCTTTGAAATGGCAGGCTTTAAATCAATACTTATATTAATCTTCTCACCCTTCTTAATACTTTTTACAATATAGCTGCTTCCGCTTAATATAACAGGACCGCTTATTCCAAAATGGGTAAAAAGCATTTCCCCAAAATCACTGTATATAATCTTATTATTTTTTATGAAGGATACCTTTACATTTTTAAGAGACAAGCCCTGAAGCTCTGCGGCATATTCCTCCTTTACCTCAAGAGGGACAAGGGCAGGAAAAATGTCCGTTACATTATGTCCTGTTTTCTTCGCCCATCCGTAGCCGTCGCCCGTAGAGCCTGTGGCCTGATATGAAAAGCCTCCCGTTGCCACTATTACACTGTCACCGTTATCTGTTGCGCCGTCATGAAGCCTTACTCCCTTTATAATATTATTTTCCGTAATAAGCTCCTTAACCTCTGTATTTAAATGTATTTCCACATTTCTTTTTTTCATGGCTCTAAGAAGCCCTGCTATAATATCTGATGATTTGTCTGACTCCGGAAACACCCTGTTTCCCCGCTCCACCTTCAAAGCTATACCAAGCTCTGACTGAAACATGTCCATTATCATGTCATTTGTCATTGTGTAAAAGGCGCTGTACATAAACTTTGGATTTGAAACTATGCTTTTAAAGACCTGCTCAGAATCCGACGCATTTGTAACATTACATCTGCCCTTTCCTGTTATGTATATTTTTTTTCCTGTCTTTTCATTTTTTTCATAAAGGCATACCTTATTGCCGTTGCCTGAAGCTGCAAGGGCTGCCATCATTCCGGCTGCTCCTCCGCCTATAATTATAATTTTACTCATCTCTATCCTCAATATTAATTATTTTTTCATCATTAACCCTGTTTATCTCGTCAGGCATAAAGGTCTGATACTGATTCCACACGCCCTCAAGCATTTCCAGATTTTCTATAACCTCATCCTGTCTCTTTATGCATAATGAAACAATAAGCGCGTTTATAACGCTTAAGGGCGCTACCAGCGAATCTACAATAGACGCCATATCGCTTCTTGCAAGAAGATTACATGAGGAATACAGTCCTAAGGGTGAATTTTTACTGTCTGTTATTGCTATTACCCTTGCATTTCTGTCATTGGCAAACTCCATAGCCTTAAGTGTTCTCATTGAATACCTTGGAAAGCTTATTCCTATAATGCAATCCTTTTTGTTTATCCTTATCATCTGCTCAAACATTTCGCTAAAATTATTTGTAGATATAACCTTTACGTTATCAAAAATTATGTTTAAATAAAAGCCGAGAAAATCAGCTAAGGCAGTACAGCTCCTGACTCCTACCACATATATTCTTCTTGCGTCAAGAAGCCAGTCCACTGCAGTCTCAAAGGCCTTCCTGTCAATATTGTCCAATGTAAGCTTTATCCTTTCCGCATCTGCTTTAAGTACGGTTTCCAAAACCTCCTGCCTTGACATTTTACCTGATGCAACCTCTATTCTCTCTATGGAATTAAGCTTTTCCTGCACAAGGCTTTCCATTGCCTTCTGAAACTCGGGATATCCCTTATACTCTAACAAAGTTGCAAATCTTACTACGGTAGATTCGCTCACTCCTACCGTTTTTCCCATTTTTGCTGCCGTCATAAATACTGCTCTGTCGTAATTTGCCAAAATAAAGCCTGCCAGCTTTTTCTGCCCCTTGCTCATGGTATCTATATGCCTATTTATTCTTGATGTAAGGTTGTCTTCCTTTTTCATGCGTCATACCTCATTTTCTAATTACCCGGCTATACCCTGTGTAATTTTGTCGTCTGTCCCAAAAGCTTTCATGCCATATATGCTTTTGGAATTTCATACATATATAATAATAGATATTACCTTATTTTCCTTTGAAAGTCCAGTTATATTCTTTTATCGGTATGGCTTTGTAAGGAACAAAATTTAGATTTTTTATTGCTTTTTTCTTCTGTTTATACTATTATGCTCATAAAATAAATCTGATTTATAATGAAAGGAGCTATTATGGCGTACAAAAATATTGACAGTATTATAATAAACACCTCCTGCAATCTTTTTATAGAAAAGGGCTACAATAATGTATCCGTAAATGAAATATGCAGCGCGTGCAGCATAACAAAGCCTACACTTTACTATCATTTCAAATCAAAGGAGGATATTTTATACGAATATTTCCATTTACTTATAATTAATTCTGTCAATACGATATGTGAGCTTAAAAACCAAAATATACCCGTAAATTTATCAGAAGTTAATTCTGCTGATACTAATAAAGATAACAGCAATGAACAGGAAGCTCCTTCCTTGGGCTGCAACGGAAAAGCTCTTGTCATAGAAGCCTTTAACATACTTTTTTCTGTTCTTACCTCAAAGGGATATGACATGACTCAGGCCTTTGTTTCAGCATGTGTATGCGATATAAGTAAGGCTGTCTATTTCCCCGACAGCATCTCTGATTCAATAACTGATTATATTATTATGGGACAAAGGGATGGCTCTATAATTAATCCATCAAATTCAAGTGAGCTTTATTTTTCCCTTTGTCATACCTTTGTCGGCTATCTTGTATACTGGTGCCAGAGCAATGGTCATACTGATGAAAGCAATACAATTAATAGGGCTCTTTTACCTTTGTTTTATTGACAATGAAGCAAAACCAAAGAGGCTGTCCCATTAAGAATTTTACATACAGGATATAATTCCGGCATAAACCGTTTTTCAATATCCTGCATGCATTTTTCTTAATGGGGCAGCCTCTTTTATATTAAATACTCCCTTTAACCCTGACAAATTTTTTATCTCTTATCAAATAATACCTGCTCTTTCTTAAGCATAAAAAGGTGCCAAAGCGCCTTTCCTGCCGTTTCCCCTGTTTACAGAGCTGTATACATGACAAAATATAATCCTTAGCTTGCATCTTTTTTTCGTTTTGTACATTTCATAAATTTTTCCTCCTTTTTGTATTAAACCGGTTAATTTGTACTATATCATAACGTAACACAAAAGTAAAGTAAAATAACAATGCATATTGTGTTATAGTTTTAATTATATTGTTAATTCTATAATGTATTTAAAATTAATGGAGGATTTGCATTATGGAAAAATTTGTCGTTACACCTAAGGAGGACAAAACCGTTACCATGACCATTCGCATTGACAGAGCCTTACAGGAGGAATACAATAACCTGTCAGCCAAAACCAACCGTTCCAGAAATGAACTTATCACCATGGCTCTTAAATATGCGCTGGACCATATGGAGCTAAAAAGCAAATAATAAATATATGGACAAAAAAAGAAATGATAGCAGGGTATTATATTTTTCTGCTATCATTTCTTTTTACTCTTTCTTTAAGCATATATTTATATATAATTATTAATTAGTTATCAATCGCTATAATATACCAGCCCTTACTTGTTTTTACAACATAAACCCCGGCATCATCATCGTCATAATTATATGAAAAATTAACTCCGACTATAAGTGCGTCGGTTATTTCATCACTGTAATCCAAATCATCATTTATTTCCTGCAATTCTTTTCTGCTAAACTCTTCTGTGCCAATAATTTCATATCCTGTCAAATACTGATAATTCTTTTTAAGACCGGACTTGCTTAAATCTATATCTCCATAATCTAAATAATCCACGCCGGATAATACATATTCAGATGCCTTTGAATAATCACCTTCCACAAGCGCTTTCGAAAAAGCCTCAACTGTATCTTCTGCTGTTGAAGTCTTTGAAACAGAGTTATTATTAAAATTTGAATTTATTATATTATTTTTAGAAGAAGAATCCTTTGATATTATAAGTACTACACATGTCACCGCAAGACCTATAATTATAATTATGGCTGCTATCAGCGCTATAATCAAAGGTTTTTTGGAGCTTTTCTTCGCCGTCATATCATTTCCATACTGTAAATTATTTTGAGCAAAGCCGTTATTTTGCTGCCGATACTGTGAATATGGCTGCTGGGGCTGCCACTGTTGCTGTTGCTGCGGCTGCTGTTGCGGCTGCGGCTGCCACTGCTGTTGTCCTTGTGGCTGTTGCGGCTGCCACTGCTGCTGTTCCTGCGGCTGATATGTATTTCCGTTACCATACTCAGGCTGCTGATTATTAACAGCACTCTGGGGATTTTCATTTTGCGCCGCCCCGCAGGCCGGACAAAACGCCATTCCTTCACTTAATTGTGCTCCGCATTTAATACATTTCATTAGCATTTCCTCCTTGTAATATTATTAAAAAATCAGGGTATCAAAAATACTTTAGTTTCTTTCTGATACCCCGAAAGTCTGTCTATACCGGATATGCTCCGCTCTTTGTATCCGCCATATCCATATCTACCTTATCCTGCTGAGCCTTTCTGTACTTAAAGAACTCCGTTGCTACCTGCGGGAACAATGCATAGGACAATACATCCTCCTCCTGCTGTATCCACTGGGCGCACTCAGCCTTAAGCTTTGGAAGCTCATTTTCAATTAAATCCGCAGGTCTGCAGGTAATAGGCTCCTTGTCTCCGATAACCTTCTTCTGCACCTCAAGATTAAATGGCTTAACCGTTGCGCCGTACTCTCCGCTTAAAACTGCCTTAGTTTCTTTTGTGGCAACCTTATATCTCTCACCATTAATTACATTAAACACGGCCTGAGTACCCACTATCTGTGATGACGGAGTAACTAAAGGCGGCTCTCCCAAATCCTTACGCACTCTTGGCACCTCCTCAAGCACCTCCTGATATTTATCCTCGGCATGCATTTCCGCAAGCTGTGAAACCATGTTTGAAAGCATACCTCCCGGCACCTGATAAAGCAATGTCTTTATATTTACTCCAAGAACCTTTGGATTTAAAAGTCCCTTCTTAAGCGCTTCCTCTCTCATCGGTCTGAAATAATCTGCTATCTCGGCAAGGAGACTCTGGTCAAAGCCTGTGTCATACGGAGTTCCCTTAAAGGTTTCAACCATAACCTCCGTAGCTGGCTGACTTGTACCAAGGGCAAACGGCGACATTGCCGTATCAATAACATCCACACCTGCCTCTACAGCCTTTAAATATGTCATTGAAGCCACTCCTGACGTATAATGGGTATGAAGCTGAATAGGAATATTCACAGTCTCCTTTAATGTGGAAATAAGCTCCGTTGCCTCATATGGAAGAAGGAGGCCTGCCATATCCTTAAAGCACAGGGAATGAGCGCCCATATCCTCTATTCTCTTTGCTATATCCTTCCAGTATTCCAGGGTATACGCCTCGCCTAATGTATATGAAAGAGCTATCTGCGCATGTCCCTTCTCCTTTATGGCTGCCTTAACCGCGCACTCAAGATTCCGCATATCATTTAAGCAGTCAAAAATACGTATAATATCTATACCGTTTGCAATGGACTTTTGCACGAAATACTCAACAACGTCATCCGCATAATGACGATATCCAAGAATATTCTGTCCTCTGAATAACATCTGCAGCTTTGTATTCTTAAATCCGTCCCTAAGCTTTCTAAGCCTTTCCCACGGGTCCTCCTTTAAAAATCTAAGGGATGCGTCAAAGGTTGCTCCGCCCCAGCACTCAACCGAATGATATCCAACCTTATCCATCTTTTCTACGATAGGCAGCATCTGCTCTGTGGTCATACGGGTAGCTATAAGAGACTGGTGGGCGTCACGCAAAACTGTTTCGGTTATTTTAATTGGTTTTTTTTCTGCCATTTTATTTTTCTCCTTTCAAAAAACTACTTACTGCTGATTATATAAAGCCTATAGGAATATTGCCATAAATGTGCCGGCAGCTACTGCCGTTCCTATAACGCCTGCAACATTTGGCCCCATGGCATGCATAAGCAGGAAGTTTGTCGGGTCAGCCTCTGAGCCCACCTTCTGTGAAACCCTGGCCGCCATAGGCACCGCAGATACGCCTGCAGAGCCAATAAGAGGATTTATCTTTCCTCCCGTAGCCTTGCACATAACCTTTCCTATAACAACGCCTGCCGCCGTTCCAAAGGCAAACGCCACAAGTCCAAGAAATACAATCTTTAATGTATCCCAATTAAGGAATGCCTCTGCGCTTGTAGACGCTCCCACGCTTGTTCCAAGGAGAATAACAACTATATACATAAGTGCGTTTGACGCTGTCTCTGTAAGCTGCTTAACAACTCCCGATTCCCTGAACAGATTACCTAACATAAGCATACCTACAAGAGGAGCCGTGGTAGGCAATATAAGACATACAACTATAGTAACAATAATAGGGAAAAGAATTTTTTCAAGCTTTGTAACAGGTCTTAGCTGTTCCATCTTAATTTTTCTTTCCTCCTCCGTAGTAAGAAGCTTCATAATCGGCGGTTGGATAATAGGCACAAGGGACATGTAGGAATATGCCGCCACTGCAATAGGTCCCATAAGACCTGTCTGTCCAAGCTTTCCCGCTAAAAAAATTGATGTTGGTCCGTCGGCGCCGCCAATAATAGATATAGCCGCCGCAGCCTTATCATTGAAGCCTAAGAAAATTGCAAGGAAATATGCCACATAAATACCAAACTGTGCCGCCGCGCCTAAAAGAAAGCTCTTAGGATTGGCTATAAGCGGGCCAAAATCGGTCATAGCTCCTACTCCAAGGAATATGAGAGACGGTAAAATACTCCACTCGTCAAGTAAATAAAAATAATGCAGCAAGCCTCCTACTCCGTTTTCAGCATCCTCCGGCGTAACCATAATATCCGGATAAATGTTTACCAAAAGCATGCCAAATGCAATTGGTACCAGCAAAAGGGGCTCGTACTGCTTCTTAATTGCCAGATATAGGAACACGCATGCCACTAAAATCATGACATAATTACCCCATGTCAGGTTAAAAAACGCTGTCTGGCGCATAAGATTGCCCAATGTATCAAGAACGTAATCCATGTCTTATCCTCCTTAAATTTATGCAAACTAATAATAAAATGTATGTTTTGCGTTTAGTTTAAAGTAGCTAAGACTGCGCCTGCCTCAACAGACGCACCTTCATTTACGTCAATGCTTGCAACTGTTCCGTCCTGTGAAGCTACAATTTCATTTTCCATCTTCATAGCCTCAAGTATCATAATTATCTGTCCCTTCGTAACCTTTTCACCGGCTGAAACCTTTATTGACAATACCTTTCCCGGCATAGGCGCGGAAATCTTAACATCACCCTGTGTACCTGCTGACACAGGAGCTGCCACCGGCGCAGGCGCTGCCTTTGGAGCCGGAGCTGCAGGCGTAAAGGCGGCAGACGCCGAAGCGCTGCTTCCTGTTTCCTCTACGGTTACATCATATACGTTACCATTTACTGTGATTTTATAATTCTTCATTTTTGCTATCCTCCATTATTTAAATCTTGATTTTCTGATTGTTCTTACGACAAAGCTGTCGCCTGAAACATTCTGGGCTGCGCATATTGCTGCGGTAATCACTGCAACCAGCTCAGTGTCGTTACTTAGCTCTTCTCTTAACTCTTCCTTCTCTATAATCTGCTCTACAATTCTGTCCTCTCCTTTATCTGCAATTACAGCCTCTTTTTTCTTTGAAAGCTTATTCTGCAGCTTAGGAATATATTTAAACAGTGAAATAATGAATGAAATTAATGTAAGCATCAGCACCACTATGCAAATACCCATCAAAGTATTTAACGCCGCATTTTTTACCGAATCCAATTTTGATGATGCATTGCTGTCAGATACCGTCTCAAGCTTAATATCTGTAGGAACTATAGATACGTCGCCGCCGTTTTTTATTTCCATATAAGTAACCGTAAGCTTAACGTCTGTTTTTTCATAAGCTGCCGTCACCGTAACTATAGCCGCATTTTTCGTATTCTCAATCTTTGAATCCTTAAATTTTACAAAATCACCTAAAGTATCATTCTCTCTGAGTTCTCTGTATTCTTCACATATAGTTTTAGTTATGCCAAGACTGTTTCCGGCATAGTAATCAAGCTCATAATCAGTAAAATCATTTACCTCTGTCAAAATACCTTCCACTATAGCTATAATCGAAGCATCCTCGTACTCAAAAGGCTTTTCCTCCTCTGCATATGCAGTAGATGATATCATTCCAAGAATAATACATAAGGTGAGTAATACTTTAAGACACTTTTTCATAGTACTCCTTTCCATGCCTGTGACATTCCTTATTATATTGTCCCATGCTTTTTATATGCCGGCTCCCCTTCCTTCGTAAATAACATCTCAAGGGCTCCTATAATATATTTTCTTGTGTCAACCGGCTGAATTATGGCGTCAACATACCCTCTTTTTGCCGCCGACATAGTGCTTGTCTTAAGTTTCTCGTACTCTGCCCTTTTTTCGGCTATAAATGAAGTCTTATCCTCCGCCTTGTCAATCTCATCTGCATATATTATGCCTACTGCATTTTTGGCGTCCATAACGCCTATTTCAGCATCCGGCCATGCATAAACCATATCTGCTCCAAGGGCTTTGCTGTTCATAACGTTGTATGCAGAGCCGACAGCTTTTCCAATTATCACATTTATTTTTGGAACGGTTGCATTTGCAAAGGCATAGGTAAGCTTTGAGGCTGCCGGAGCAAGCCTTTCTTCCTCCTTTACCGTAGCCTTAAAGCCTGCCGCATTTGTAAGGGTAACCACAGGAATATGAAAGGCGTCGCATATATTTACAAATCTTGCCGCTTTTTTCATTCCTGCCGCGGTAAGTGTACCGTCAAATTCGTCCGATACATTCATGTTATCATCATATACCTTTGTACGGTTTGCTATAATGCCTGCCGTCATGCCGTTAAGTCTCACAAAGGCTGTAACCATCTCCTTTGCATAACCCTCTTTTACCTCCATGACAACTCCGTTATCAGCAATGCGGGAAGCTGCTATCAATGTGTCTTCCTTACAGTTTATAATGTCCTCGCATAATCTGTTTAAATTATCATTACAATCTATCCAATCGCTGGCAAGCATAATAGTAAGCTGCCTTATTCCTGAAATAACCTCTCCTTCACTTCCCGTAAAATCTGCCATTCCCCATTTTGCCGCATTTGCTGCGCTTGCCGTGTCGTTATTTGACTGATTATTGCCGTCAAGAGTATTTGGCGCATTAATAAAAAGCCTGCCGTCGTTTGCAACAAATGTAAAATCTGACATTCCTGCCGATATTCCCATGCCTCCGCCGCAGGTTCCAAATACTGCCGTAATCTGAGGTATAACACCTGAAGCCTTTGCCTGACTCATATAAATTTCACCAAACGCGTTAAGCGAGTCCATTGCCTCCTGAAGCCTTATGCCTGCACAATCAACCAAGGCTATAACAGGCGCTCCTACCTTCACCGCCATTTCATACACCCTTAAAATCTTCCTTGCATGCATCTCGCCTATTGCTCCGCCTAAAACAGATGCATCCTGGCTGTACACGTATACCAAGCTTCCGTCAATAAGGCCGTATCCTGTAATTACGCCGTCTGACGGAGTATCCTTGCTTTGCATGTTAAAGTCCGTAGCTCTGGCTGTCACCATGCTGCCAATTTCAACAAAGCTGTTTTCGTCAATCAATGCATTTATTCTTGCCATTGCCTGACCATGTGCCAAATCATTCATCATTCAGCCCTCCATCTTGTATTTTAATTTGGTTACATTATTTCCAATTTGTAACCTATTTTCAACATTATACCAATTTAATTTTATCAATTTTACAGATAAATTTCAAGCACTTATTCCATCATAAGGAACTTTTTAACAATATTTACAAAGCTCCACTTATAGTCAGTTTCCTTTGCCTCTCCCTTTACGTATACAGGATATGCTTTTATTATTTCGCCGTTAAGATAATATTCAACGCTTCCCACTATCTGCCTGTCTGCGACAGGCGCCGTCAGCTCCCTCTCTACGATTATTTTTTTCTCTACTGCGTCCTCCTCCCTTACAAGCATATTTATCGGCTCTTCCTCTATATATAAATCAAGCTTAACATTATCAATTATATTTTCCCTTTCTTCATTTTTTGTTTTTGCCCCTGTAACTGTCACCTGTCCTATAGGCATATCATATTCAAATAAATCCCTTCTGCTGTAGTTTTCAAGACCATAATTCATAAGCGTCTTTGTATCCGACCACTTATATGTTTTATTGTTTGGCCATCCGCAGCCTAACAATGCAACCACGAAGGTTTTATCATCTCTTTTTAAAGCTCCCACATAGCAATATCCTGCCTGCCCCGTAAAGCCTGTTTTCCCTGACAGGGCGCCCTCCATCATATTAAGGAAGGCATTTCTGTTATTTACCGTAAATGTTCTGCTTCCGCTTGAAAAGGTATATGACGCTGTTCTTGTTATTTTTAAAAATTCCTCATTTTTTATGCAATATGACATTATTTTTGCCAAATCTGCCGCTGTTGTGCCGTGAAACACCTCTTTTCCGTCTATGGTCTCTGTAGCGTCAAGTCCGTTTGGCGTAATAAAATATGTATCGTAGCAGCCTAGCTCCCTTGCTTTTTCATTCATCATCGCCGCAAAGGTCTTTACATCTCCGGCTATGTGCTCCGCAATAGCTACGGCAACGTCATTGTGGGATTCTAACATAAGGGAATACAGTAAATCCCCAAGCCTGTAATTTTCCCCTTCTCTGATATTTAACTGAACATCCGGCATGCTGGCAGCATACTTGCTTACCGTTACCATATCGTCAGGATTACCATATTCTATTGCCAATATGCATGTCATTATCTTAGTTGTGCTTGCATTTGCCCGCCTTGTAAATCCGTCTTTCTCAAATAATACTCTTCCCGTGTCTCCGTCAACAAGACATGCCGACAGGGCGTATAAATTGTTTACATCTCCTGACGCGGCTGCCAGCGCCTCGCCTATAGCTTCATTTGCCCATTGCTCCTCATCTGAATATACTATATTGCTTTCATTCTTAATATAACAGCCTTTACCATATGTATTATAAATTACATTTCCCTGTATCAATAACAATATAATTAATATTGCTGTTAAAATACGTATTTTTTTATTGTGTAACATCACTATCCTATAACCTCAAAAATGCTATGCTTCATACAAATATATGAAACATAGCATTTTCTTATGACAACCGTTATATATACGATTATTTTATATCACCTAAAAACTTCTCTATTCTTGTAAGACCCTTATCAATCTGTTCAACAGAAATAGCATATGAAAGCCTTATATGGTCATCAAAGCCAAAATCCGCACAAGGCACCACTGCTACATTATAATCGTTAATAAGTATAGACGCTACCCTTGCCGCCGAGCCGATTTTTTCATCCTTATATGTCTTGTCAAGAAGCTGACTTAAATCTACAAATACATAAAATGCTCCAAGAGGCTCTATCACTGATACATATGGCATCTCCAAAAATCTGTCATACATATATTTTCTTCTCTTGTCAAACTCTCCAAGCATCATATTTACTGCTGACTGGTCCCCTGTAAGAGCCTCAACTGCAGCCTTCTGCGCAATAGAGTTTGGATTTGATGTCTGATGGCTTTGAATACTGCTCATAAGCTTTGCAATCTCCTCGCTTGAGCCTGTATAGCCTATTCTCCAGCCTGTCATGGAATAACTTTTTGCAAGACCGCTTACGGTTATGGTTCTCTTGTATATTTCCTCATTAAATGAAGCTATGCTTACATGCTTCTCACCATTATATACAAGATACTCATACATTTCATCCGCTACTACATACACATCATTCTTTATGGCATAGTCGGCAATTTCCTTAAGCTCTGACTCTGAATATATCATTCCCGTAGGGTTGCTAGGCGTATTTAATATTATTGCCTTCGTCTTTTCAGTAGTTACTGCCTGAAGCTGAGCCGCGTCTATTTTATATCCCTGCTCCTTCTCTCCTCTTACAAATACAGGAACACCTCCTGCAAGCTTTACTATCTCCGGATAGCTGAGCCAGTACGGCGCCGGAATAATAACCTCATCGCCCGGATTTAAAATAGCTTCAAATACATTTGTAAGGGAATGCTTTCCTCCATTGCTGATAACTATCTGGCTTGGTTTATAATCAATATTGTTAAATTTTTTAAACTTATCACTTATAGCCTGCTTAAGCTCATTTATTCCTGATGCAGGGGTATATTTTGTAAAGCCTTCATTTATAGCCTTTATAGCTGCCTCACATATATTTTCAGGAGTGTTAAAGTCAGGCTCGCCTGCTCCAAATCCTACCACATCAATTCCCTTTTCCTTAAGCTCCTTAGCCTTTGCCGTAATTGCAAGTGTAGACGATGGCTTTACTGCCAATGCTTTTTCTGATAATGTTAATGACATGTTCAAATCTCCTTTTCTTATATATGATATTGTAATTATAGTGTCTCATGGCAGATTGTATGATTGTATACAATTATGCATTTTGACGCCAATGAGCATTATAATATATTATATTAAATAAGTCTAGTGTTTTTTATATATTTTTTGAAGGATTGAAAATTTGTTTTTGAATTTATAAATTAATATATAACCTCCTATTTATTGACTACCATATTTACAAAATATAAGCTATAATATCCCTTAAAAAAATAATACTTAGGAGGTACACCGACTATGGAAAAATATATTGAGCAAAACAAAAAGGCTTGGGAATATAATGCCTATGATTTTTGGTACAAAAACTGCGCTCCATCGGAACGTGCAAAGGCTGTCAGAGAAAATCCTATTAAGCAGTTAAAAAGATACGCAGATTATTTTGATGTATATGATGGTGTAAAGATTGCAAATATATGCGGCTCCTGCGGAAAAAAGGCCATACCATTGGCTGCCCTGGGGGCTGACGTAACCTTGTTTGACATATCGGAGGATAATAAAAGATATGCAATGGAGGTTGCTGAGGCTTCAAATGTAAAAATAGATTATCAGGTCTGTGATATACTAGAAATAGATATTAATACTTATGGTAATTTCTTTGACATTGTTTTTATGGAAGGTGGAATTTTACATTATTTTCACGATATAGATGCATTTATGAGGGTAATGTATTCTTTGCTTAATGACAATGGTAAAATGATATGCAGCGATTTTCATCCATTTACAAAAATAATTGACACTCTGTCATTGCAGCAAAAAACCATGAGCTATTTTTCAACAGATGTTTTTGAGGGGGAAATGGCTCATGCCCGTTTTTTTGACGAAAACACAAGAAAACAGATGCCCCTGTGCAGCTATCGGAAATATACAATTAGCGAAATTATAAATTCCGTAATTAAAAACGGATTTATCCTGAAACAATTTGACGAGCATCCTTCATGGGAAAACCCGGATGTTCCGGGAGAATTCACCTTGATTGCAAAAAAACCAGAAATTTCCTAAATTATAAAAAAGCGCCATTCCACAGCCTTGCCGTGAAATGGCGCTTTTCCTATAATGCATTAAAATTCAACTGAATGTGTCTATTTCCTGTCCTTTGAGTATATACAAATATTTATTTTTTATATATTGTATTTGCACATATATTATTTAGCATATTCAACTACTCTTGACTCTCTAATAACACTCACCTTAATCTGTCCCGGATATTCAAGCTCTGCTTCAATCTGCTTTGCAATATCTCTTGAAAGCAGCACCATGTCTGCATCTGAAACATGCTCCGGAGTAACTAAGATACGAATCTCTCTACCTGCCTGAATTGCAAAAGACTTTTCAACTCCTTTAAAGGAATTTGCAATGTCCTCTAACTGTTTTAATCTTGTTGTGTACGCTTCAAGTGTCTCCCGCCTTGCCCCCGGTCTTGACGCCGATATGGCATCTGCGGCCTGAACAAGACAAGCAATTAATGATTCTGCCGGAACATCACCATGATGTGACTCTACAGCATTTATAACAATAGCTGATTCCTTATATTTCTTACATAAATCAGCTCCTATCTGTATATGAGAGCCTTCCATCTCATGGTCAAGGGACTTACCAATGTCATGTAATAAGCCTGCTCTCTTAGCCATTCTTACATCTACACCCACTTCACCTGCTAAAAGTCCGGCAAGATGTGCAACCTCAACAGAATGTTTAAGCGCATTCTGACCGTAGCTTGTCCTGAATTTCATCTTTCCAAGCAATCTGACTAATTCAGGGTGAATACCGTGAACGCCTACCTCTAAGGTAGCTGCCTCACCTTCCTCACGCATCATCACTTCTACTTCCTTTTGAGCCTTTTCTACCATTTCCTCAATTCTAGCCGGATGTATTCTTCCGTCTACAATAAGCTTTTCAAGGGCTATTCTTGCAACCTCTCTCCTTAATGGGTCATAGGTAGACAAAATAACTGCCTCCGGAGTATCATCAATAATTAAATCTACACCTGTCATGGTTTCAAGAGTACGAATATTTCTTCCTTCTCGTCCGATTATTCTACCCTTCATCTCATCATTGGGAAGCTGCACAACTGAAATAGTAGTTTCCGACACATGGTCCGCCGCGCACTTCTGTATGGCGTCAACTACATATTCCTTAGCCTTTTTTCCTGCTTCTTCCTTGGCTCTGGCTTCCATTTCTTTAATTAACTTAGCCGTGTCAAGTTTAACTTCGTCTTCAACAGTTTTTAATAACAAATCTTTTGCCTGCTCGGAGGTTAATCCTGAGATTCTTTCCAGTTCCTGTGTTCTCTGCTCATTAAGCTTGTCAACCTCTGCCTTAACCTTTGCAAGCCGCTCTTCTCTCTCAGCTAAAGCTCTCTCCTTCTTCTCTACAGCTTCCTCCTTTGACAGAACAGCCTCCTCCTTTGAGAAAACTCTCTTTTCATAACGCTGCAGCTCCGAACGCCTGTCCTTAGTCTCCTTTTCCAGCTCATTCTTAGTCCTTAAGGACTCCTCCTTTGCCTCCAAAAGAGCTTCTCTTTTTTTGGTTTCTGCGGTTTTCAATGCCTCATCTATGATTTCCCTTGCTTTTGTATCCGCACTGCCTATTTTTTCATCATAGACCTTTTTTCTGTAAAAACCGGATACAAACCAAGTGATAATAGCAGCTAGAACTACACATATAACGCCTGTTAATATATATGGTCCCACAGGAGCACCTCCTTATTTAGTTTTCATTGTACAAAGTACAACATATATATTCTAATGTTTTATCAACACAATGTCAAGTGTAAAAGGGAAGTTTTTTATGCAAAACACTACAATATTTAGTATTTGTATATGCAATTTTTGTTAATAATACTTACATTTCTCTCATAGAGGCAAGTATATCTTCATACATAAATCCCTTTCTTAAGAGGTGGGAAACCATCCTGTTTTTTTCTTTTATGTCAGCAGTATCATTATTATATTTTTTTCTCCTTAATATATCCGTAATAATACTCTGACAATCATAGTCTGCTTCCTTCATGGCGTCTTCCATGGCTGTGACTATAATATCCCTGTCTACTCCCCTTTGAAGGAGCTTTTCTCTCATAAGCCTTTCACTCTGGCTTTTACTGTATGTTTTTATGTAGCTTACGGAATAATCATAATCGTTTATATACTCATACTTTAACAGAAACTTTATAACCTCGTCTATGACAAGAGACGGATATCTGCCCCTCTCCAGCTTTTCTCTTATCTGCCTTTCTGTTTTGTCGGCTCCCTGCAATATATGCATGGCTCTCTCTTTTGCTCTTTTTATAAGTATATCTCTTATAATATGTCCGTACTCATCATCAGACAGCTCATTCTGCTCCCTTATGCCATACCTTTTGATTTCCCCCTTGTATAGCGGAAAGCTCTCCCCTCCATCCACATAAACAATGGCTTTTCTTTTGTCCGCTTCCTCTATATACGTAACATACATTTTGATATATTATTCCTCTGCTTCCTTTTCAATATTTTCCTTTTCTGCGGCTCCTTTATTTGCTTTTGATGATTTTGAGGCGCGTGCTTTTGGCTCCAACTTGTCATCCGTATCTGAAGCTGATGACGGCTCGTCTGTTTTTTCACCATTTTCAAGATTATAATGCTTTCTTACTGCAGCGTCAATTTCCTCAAATACGGCAGGATTTTCCTTAAGATACTTTTTAGCGTTATCCCTGCCTTGTCCAATCTTTTCTCCATTGTATGCGTACCATGCTCCGCTCTTATTTATTATGCTTAATTCCGCAGCAAGGTCCAAAATATCTCCTTCTCTTGAAATACCCTCCCCAAACATAATATCAAACTCTGCTTCCTTAAATGGAGGGGCTATTTTATTTTTAACAACCTTTATTCTGGTCCGGCTTCCAACCACTTCTCCGCCTGCCTTAAGTGTCTCGCATTTTCTTACGTCAAGTCTTATGGACGAATAAAACTTTAATGCTCTTCCTCCTGTGGTAGTTTCAGGGTTTCCGAACATAACGCCAACCTTTTCACGAAGCTGGTTTATAAATATAACCGTACAATTTGACTTGCTGATAACTGCCGTCAGCTTTCTCAATGCCTTAGACATAAGCCTTGCCTGAAGGCCTACCTGCACGTCGCTCATCTCTCCGTCAATCTCTGCCTTTGGAACAAGGGCAGCTACAGAGTCCACTATAATAATATCTACCGCGCCTGAGCGTACCATTGTTTCCGTAATCTCTAAAGCCTGTTCACCGTAATCCGGCTGGGAAATATATAAATTATCTATGTCAACACCTATATTTGACGCATATACAGGGTCAAGAGCATGTTCTGCATCAATAAAGCCTGCTATACCTCCTCTTTTCTGCACCTCTGCTACCATATGCAGCGCAACTGTAGTCTTACCGCTTGATTCAGGACCATATACCTCTATAATACGTCCCTTTGGTATACCTCCAAGTCCAAGGGCTATGTCAAGGCTTATAGAGCCTGTAGGAATAGTTTCTATATTTATAGTAGCTCCCTTGTCTCCCAGCTTCATTACGGAGCCCTTACCATGCTGCTTTTCTATCTGCGCTACCGCCGCGTCAAGGGCTTTAAGCTTTTCACTCTTATCCATATAATATTCACCTATAATTATCTGACCTCAGATATCCTTTCCTTTAATATAAATATACACAATAAATATGTATGGTAAAATTAAGCATTCGATGTGAACACTTGTTCCGAACGTTCGTTCTGTAGATATAGTATTACATTTTTTTCCTCTTGTCAACCACTTTTTACAAAATAAGCCTTTCCGAACAAAAACCTCTGCTAATAAAAAACAAGAAACAGACAACCTGCTGTCCGCTAAGCTATCTGTCTTAATATTATCACTATTTATTTATACTGTCAATTACGAGCTCAATGGCAGCCCTGGCTGCCTGCTCCCTTATCTGCTGCCTGTCTCCCTTAAAAATATTCCTGCTTACATACAATTCATTTCCAATGCAGCAGCACAAATATACAAGTCCTACCGGCTTCTCCACTGTTCCTCCGTCAGGCCCCGCTATTCCTGATGATACTATGGTAACGTCAGCTCCTGTCACTTTCATTAATCCCTGCGCCATCTCCCTGACGGTTTCCTCACTGACGGCTCCTGCACTCTCCAATGTAGAATGACTTACACCAAGCCTTTTCTCCTTTGATTCATTTGAGTATGTCACAAAGCCTTCCTTAAATACTGACGATGCTCCTGCCGCATTAACTATAGCTCCTGCAATAAGTCCTCCCGTACAGGATTCAGCCGTAGATATATACATACCCTTTTTTGCCAGAATTCTTACAAGCTCTTCCTCCATTTTTCACCTCATAAGCAAGATATAATTCAGCCGGTCTAAAAGCTGAAAACAAAAATGAATAATCCTGCTATTTATTATTTTCCTTTAAAACAGACTTATTTTTTATCATATAGTCAACAAGTGAAATAACTGTCAATACCAATGATGCATATATAAGCACCTGTCCTATAACCCTGCATACAAAAAACGGTATATCAAGAATAAGCCAGATAATCATTATCATCTGAAACACTGTCTTTACCTTACCCCAGTAGCTGGCTGCTATAACTATGCCATTGTCAGCTGCTATAGTTCTGAAGCCGCTTATTATAAGCTCCCTGCTTATTATAACCACAACTATCCAGCTCGGTATAACATCTGTAAGGCATATAAGAGATGAACAGACTAACAGCTTGTCTGCCAATGGGTCCATAAATTTCCCAAAGTTTGTGACAAGATTATATTTTCTGGCAATATGACCATCCATGGCATCTGTTATACTTGCAACTACAAACAGCGCTAACGCAATGTATTTATCTGCGGTGCCAAAAACCTCCACTTCCATAAACAGCAAAAAAAACGGAATGGTACATACTCTAAGTATTGTTAATTTGTTAGGTAAATTCATTGTAAATTTTCCTTTCCAATCTATATTTTTTCTCCAATAAGGTCATATCCTGACGCACCTGTAACTCTCACCTGTACTAAATCTCCCGACATAAGCTCTTCATCGGCGCTGATAAATATATATCCGTCTACATCCGGCGCATCCATATATGTTCTGCCTGCATATGCATTCTCTTCTGCCACTTTTCCTTCGATAATTGCAACAAATTCTTTTCCAATCATACTCTCAGACTTATCAAAGGCTATATCCTGCTGTAACTCCATTATCTCGTCACGTCTGTCCCCTTTGACCTCCTCGTCTACCTGCCCGTCAAAGTCTGCCGCCGCCGTGTTTTCCTCCGGTGAATACGCAAATACTCCAAGCCTGTCAAATTCCATCTCGTCTACAAACTCCATAAGCTCCCTGTGGGCCTCACAGGTTTCTCCCGGAAAGCCTGATATTAACGTAGTTCTTAAAATAATGTCAGGTATGCTTTCCCTAAGTTTATGTATTATATCCATAAGCTCTTTCTTGTTAGTCCTTCTGCCCATTCTTTTAAGTATATAATCATTACAATGCTGTATAGGCATATCAAGATAATGGCATACCTTCTTTTCTTTTTTTATTGTATCTATAAGCTCGTCATATATCTCCTCGGGATAACAGTATAAAATCCTTATAAAAGATAATCCTTCTATTCTGCACAGCCTTTTTAACAGTAAATGAAGTGATTTTTCACCATATAT
Organism: uncultured Lachnospiraceae bacterium; assembly: GCA_910584685.1. Classification (GTDB taxonomy): domain Bacteria; phylum Bacillota; class Clostridia; order Lachnospirales; family Lachnospiraceae; genus CAG-303. The sequence goes on from CAJUAO010000004.1 coordinate 28,411, forward strand.
ATCCTGTCCGTATATGGTAGTTTCCTGCGCCACAAGTATAAGTTCCTTAACTCCGCCCTCCGCAAGCTTCTCCGCCTGCGCAGCAAGCTTTTCCATAGGAATGCTTCTGTAATGACCTCTTATTTTGGGAATAATACAATAGGTACAGTTTTTATCACAGCCCTCCGCTATTTTTAAATATGCGTAATATCCGCCTGTCGTAACTACTCTGTCAGCAGCTACAGAGGGAAGTCTGTCCATATCCATAAACCTTGTAACTGTCTTTCCATCAATAACAGACTTAATCACATCTCCTACAGTATCATAGGCAGATGTTCCTATTACCGCATCTACCTCGGGAATTTCCTTTATAATTTCATCCCTATATCTCTGGGCAAGACAGCCTGTAACTATAAGGGAACTGCACTTATATCTTTTTTTACATTCAGCCATCTCGCATATGGTGTTTATGCTCTCTTCCTTGGCGTCATTTATAAAGCAGCAGGTGTTTACTACTATAATTTCTGCATCAGTCTCGTCGTCAGTAAACTCATATCCCTCTTCCCTTAATATGCCAAGCATTTCCTCCGTATCTGAAAGATTTTTATCACACCCCAAAGATATAAACATTACCTTCATACTATTCCTCTGTTTTCTCTTCTGACGAATCTTCTTCCTTTACAGCTTTCTCTGTTTCTTCCGCTGCGTCTTCTTCATCTGCTTTGTCCGCTTCATTTGCGGCTTCCATGGATGCTTTTTCTTTTTCTGCTTCCTTCATTGCTTTCCTCAAAGCTTCCTCCGCCTCCAACGCCTCGGCTTCCTCTTCGCTTAAAATCTTTATCTTACCCTTATAAAGCTCCTCCACTGCCACAGATAATGGTTTCTTGCCTTTACTCTTAACAAGTGAATCCTCTCCTGAAACTATCTGTCTTGCCCTCTTTGCAGTTGCAAGGACTATTGAATAACGGCTTTGTACTACAGGCTGTTCTCCTTCTACTACATCACTGTTTACTACTTCCATTAAATCTGAATATGACGGGTGTAACATATTTATTCCTCCATTAATATATATTATTTATAAGTGTAAAAGCATTTGCGCCGGAATAATTATCCTGTTTATACGGCAGCCATGCTTGTATAATACCGACGGATAATTTTAATTAAAACGGCTTAAATCTTTCTTAATCTCTGCAAGCATGCTGTCATTTCTATCTGTTTTCCAACGCTCTGACCTGATAATTCCGTTTAAATCATCAACGCATTTTTCCAAATCATCATTAATCAGTATATAATCATATTTTTTCATATAATCGGATTCCTCTGCCGCCCTCTTAAGCCTTGCCTTAATAGTCTCATCATCCTCAGTTCCCCTGCCTCTTAAGCGGTTTTCCAGCTCATCTGCACATGGCGGGGTAAGAAACACAAGGACTGTCTCAGGCTTTTTTTCCTTTACCTGAAGGGCTCCCTGAAGCTCTATCTCCAATATTACATTTCTTCCCTCATCAAGCTGCTTTTCAACATACTCCTTAGGTGTTCCGTAATAATTTCCAACGTATTTTGCATACTCTATAAGCTGTCCTTTTTCTATCATATCTTCAAACTGCCCTACAGTCTTAAAAAAGTATTCTCTTCCGTCCTCCTCGCCGTCTCTAGGCTTTCTTGTGGTGGCCGATATACTCAGACTGTAGCTGTCATATTTTTCCATCAGCCTTTTCATGACAGTGCCCTTACCTGCGCCCGAAAAGCCTGAAACTATAACTAATACACCTCTCATACTTTCACCTTTATTCTATATTTTGTATTTGCTCCCTAATCTTTTCTATCTCGGTTTTAAGTCCGATTGCAAGGTTTGTAACCTTAAGGTCATTTGCCTTTGAAAGAATGGTGTTTGCCTCCCTGTTCATTTCCTGCGCAACAAAATCAAGCTTTCTGCCTATATCTCCACCTTTTGTTAAATCTTCTCTCATGCTGATAATATGGCTTTTTAATCTGACTGTCTCCTCATCCACGCACATTTTGTCAGCAAATAAAATCACCTCTGCCGCAATACGGCTGTCATCAAGCTGTGCATCCTCAAAAATCTCTTTCATCTTATCCTCAAGCTTTTTCCTGTACTCTACAAGCACCTGTGGCGACCTTTCCTCTACCTTTTCCACCAAAACCATCATTTCCCTAAGTTTTTCATTAAGGTCATTTTTAAGATTTTCACCCTCGGCTGCCCTTGATGATAAAAAGGCCTTACATGCTCCCTCAAATGCACATTTAAGAAATTTCCACGTTTCCTCCTCGTCCATGACGTCATCCTCCATAGTGATAACCTCGGGACTTCTTGCAATAAGCGCCGTGTTTATATTATCTGACACGCCTGAAAGAGAAAACCTTTCATTTATTTTCTTAAAGCACCTTACATATTCCTCTGCCAATGCCTCATTATACTTTAGATTTGTATCTGCTCCTGACATGTCCTCATACGTAACGTAAATATCTATCTTGCCTCTTTTGGCATATGCTTTGAGGATATTTCTCATATCATTTTCAAATATACCAAAACGCCTTGGCATTTTAATATTTACATCAAAATATCTGTGGTTTACAGATTTCATCTCTATAGTAAGCTTATGATTTTTTTCTGTCATTTCGTACCGGCCAAAACCGGTCATGCTGTAAATCATAGTTACCTCCCGCTTTCCTTTTTGAGGAATGGTTTATATGCCAAAATTAGGCTAAACTATATTATAATGCAACAAAAACTGCTCGTCAACAAAAAAATCAATATTCGTTTTACATAATATAATTTTTCTGCTACAATCTTATAATAATTAATATGCAGGAGGCTGATTACCATAAGAAGCTGTCGGCTTCCCGCAGAAATGAGGTTAATATGGCGCTTGACGGTTTAAATATTGCGGCACTTGTAAATGAGCTTAAAGAAAAGCTTACTGACGGACGCTTTTTAAAAATTGCCCAGCCGGAGACGGATGAGCTGCAAATAACGATAAAAAAATCAAAGGAACAATACAGGCTTCTTCTCTCGGCAGATGCATCACTTCCATTAATATATATTACGGAGGGTTCAAAAACCTCTCCTCTTACCGCACCAAACTTTTGTATGCTGCTGAGAAAGCATTTATCTAATGCAAAGCTAATAGATGTTTACCAGCCCGGACTTGAGAGGGTAGTTAATTTTACCCTTGAGCATTATAATGAGCTTGGCGATTTATGCCATAAGTTTCTTATAGTAGAACTGATGGGCAAACATAGCAACATTATTTTTACAGATGCAAGCTATGATAATGGAAATCTTATTCCCGGCAAAATAATTGACAGCATTAAGCATATTTCTGCTAACGTAAGCTCTGTCAGAGAAGTTCTTCCGGGAAGAGACTACTTTATCCCTGAAACCTCCGAAAAAGAAAATCCATTAAATGTAAAGCATGAGGATTTCACAAAAAAAATATCCTCTGTTCCCCTATGCTCCCATAAGGCGATATATACCTCCTACACAGGAATAAGTCCTGTTGCCGCGCAGGAAATATGCTACAGAGCCGGAATTGATTCGGATATTCCAGCCAATGCTCTTACGCCTAAGGAGCTTGACGCGCTTTATAACAGCTTTTTTGATATAATGAATATTATTATTGGTAAAGCATTTTCTCCTTTAATGATATTAAGCGGAAATACTCCTAAGGATTTTAACTGCTTTACAATGAAAATTTACAATGATTTGGAAACAAAACATTTTGACTCCATGAGCCTTTTGCTTGAGAGGTTTTACAGTGAGAAAAATCAAATAACCCGTATCCGTCAGAAGTCTTATGACTTAAGGAAAATCATCACCACCGCCTTAGAAAAGGATTATAAAAAATATGATATTCAGCTAAGGCAGATGAAGGATACAGAAAAACGTGACAAATTTAAGGTATACGGAGAACTTTTAAACGCCTACGGCTATAGCTGTAAGGATGGGGACAAGGAGCTTAAAGCCCTTAACTACTATACTAATGAAGAAATAACCATACCTATGGAGCCAGAGCTTTCAGCAAAGGATAATGCAAAAAAATACTTTGAAAAATATAATAAGCTTAAGCGCACATATGAGGCGCTGAAAGAAATAGTTATAGAAACAAACGACTCTATCAATCATCTTGAGTCCCTGCTTAATTCTCTTGACATAGCCGTCACTGAGGATGACTTAAAGGAATTAAAGGAGGAAATGATACAGTCAGGATATATAAAAAGAAAGGGTACTGATAAAAAATCAAAATATAAAAGCAGGCCTTTTCACTATATATCCTCCGACGGATTTCATATGTATGTAGGAAAAAATAATCTTCAAAACGAGGAGCTTACCTTTAAGGTGGCAGGCGGCGGCGACTGGTGGTTTCATTCAAAAACCTTTCCCGGCTCACATGTTATTGTTAAGGCTGACGGCAAAAAGCTGCCTGACCGTACATTTGAGGAGGCGGCAAGGCTTGCTGCCTTTTATTCCAAGGGAAAGGAACAGGATAAGGTAGAAATTGATTATATTGAGAGAAAGCATGTTAAAAAGGTGGCAGGCGCAAAGCCCGGCTTCGTTATTTACCATACAAATTATTCTATGGCTATAAGTCCTGATATATCAGGCATACAACAGGTTGATTAAAAAAAGCCGGCTTAATAGCCGGCTTTTTTTTACCATCCAAGCATTTGCCTGTATAAATTTTCATACTCTCTCGCTGATGTGCTCCAAGAAAAGTCCTTTGTCATGCCTCTGTCCACTATCTTGTTCCACTCACGCTTATTTTCAAAAAATACCTTCTTTGCATAATTTATTGTGCCAAGCATCTCATGTGCATTATAATTTGCAAATGAAAAGCCTGTTCCTTTTCCCTCAAATTCATTGTATGGCTCAACAGTATCCTTAAGTCCTCCTGTTTCCCTGACAATAGGCACAGTACCATACCTAAGGCTCATAAGCTGGCTAAGTCCGCACGGCTCAAACAATGATGGCATAAGGAAAGCATCACATGCCGCATAAATCTTGTGAGACATTGCCTCAGAATAATATATATTGGCTGAAACTCTTCCGCCATACTTCCACGCATAATGCCTGAACATATTTTCATACCTTTCCTCACCTGTTCCAAGTATGACAAACTGCGCATTTTCATCACCGCATATCTGGTCCATAACACAGTTTATAAGGTCAAGTCCCTTCTGGTCCGTAAGTCTTGAAACAAGTCCAAGCATAAACTTCTTTTCATTAACCTCAAGTCCAAGCTCCTGCTGGAGAAGCTTTTTATTCTTTAATTTTTCCTTACGGAAGGTGTCTACATTATAATGCTTTTCAATAAACGGGTCTGTCTCCGGATTATACTCGTCATAATCTATACCGTTGACTATACCTCTAAGGCAGTTGCTTCTTGCGTTCATCAATCCGTCTAAGCCCTCGCCGTAAAAGGATGTTTTAATCTCCTCCGCATATGTATTGCTGACAGTGGTAACATAGTCCGCATAAACTATTCCGCCCTTAAGATAATTGCCGTCCTTGCCCTGTCTGAGCTTGTCTATGGTAAAATAAGAATCTGCAAGCCCTGCTATGTCCTTCATGGTCTTTACATCCCATACGCCCTGGAACTTAAGGTTATGTATAGTCATAATTGATTTTATGCCACGGTAAAACTCTCCCTGTGAAAAACAATCCTTAAGATATACAGGTATAAGTCCTGTCTGCCAGTCATGGCAGTGTATTATGTCAGGCCTGAAATCAATAACAGGCAGTATGGAAAGGGCTGCCCTTGAGAAAAATGCAAATTTTTCCAAATCATAGCAGATATCGCCATATGGCTTTGGACCACTGAAATAATATTCATTGTCAATCATGTATATTGTAACTCCGTCATATACGGTCTTAAAAATGCCTACATACTGACTCCTCCAATTAAGCTCCATATAAAAGTGCGTTACATACTCAAGGTCTCCAAGCCATTTTTCGTTCATACACTTATACTTAGGGATGATAACCCTGCAGTCAAATTCGTTCTTATCAAAGCTCTTTGGCAATGAACCTACTACATCTGCAAGTCCTCCTGTCTTAATAAACGGAACTGACTCTGATGCAACAAATAATATTTTTTTCATACGTTTCCTCCAAACTAAAATTTATAAATCCAATTCCTTTGCTTCAAATATTTATTACCATTTTATCATATATTCGACAATATATAAAGTACTTTTTTAATTTTTAATTTTATAATCAAGTCGGATTTTGTCGGCTATAAGGGCAATAAATTCGGAATTTGTCGGCTTTCCCTTTCCCATGTGAATAGTATATCCAAACAATTCTTCTATGGTTTCCATCTTTCCACGGCTCCACGCCACCTCTATGGCATGTCTTATGGCTCTTTCCACTCTGCTTGAGGTTGTTCCATTTTTCTTTGCTATGGTAGGGTACAATATTTTTGTTATGGAATTTAACATTTCCATATCGTTAACGCTCATCATTATTGCGTCTCTAAGGTACTGATAGCCCTTTATGTGAGCCGGCACGCCTACCTCGTGTATAATGCCTGTCACATCATTCTCAAGGTTTCTCTCTATATAATCTATTTTTGTCTCGTTTGGATTAACCTTTCTTCCGTCATGAAGCTTTCTTGTACTGCTTCCCTTTATGCTTTTTATTCTGTTTAATACTATTTCACAGTCAAAGGGCTTCATTATATAATAGTTTGCCCCCTTGTTAAAGGCGTCCTCTGTAATTGCCTCCTGGCCTATTGCGCTCATAATCACAAAAGACGGTCTTTTATCTATGGTCTTATCTGAATTTATCTTGTCCATTACTGTAAGTCCGTCCAGCTTCGGCATTATAATATCAAGCAAAACAACGTCAGGCTTTTCCTTTTTTATAATGCTTATTGCCTCCTCCCCGTTTTTTGCCTTTCCTACCACATTTATTTCATTGTCGCTGCCAAGCATATCCTCAAGAATTTTTACTATTCTCTCATTATCGTCAGCTATAGCCACGTTAATCACGCTATCCATTTTATTTTCCTCCATCCTGCTTTTATACAATGTCGTTTTTAGTATTTTCTTTACGAAAATAATGATAATGTGTATATACAAAGAACAGGTAAAAGGAAAGTAAAAAATATGTAAAAATGGCGCAGCACAAAATACTTAAATAACTGATTTTTCCAGCATAATTCAGCGCAGCACCATACTCTTATATGTCATCAGCTCTTCTATATATTTTTCTCCAATTACGCTAAGCCTCATTCCCTTAGGCTTAACATAGCCTATAGTCATGACTTCGTCTGTATCAAGAGGAACAGCCATATAATTGTCCCCGTTTAACTCCTTACTTATAATTCCCGAACAAAGCGTAAAGCCGTTTACTCCTATCATCAGATTAAGCATTGTAGCCCTGTCGTTAACCTTAATTGTACGCTTATAGGGAAAATCCGTAAACATTTCCTCAGACAGATACAGTGAATTATTTTTTCCCTGTTCAAAGGCAAGACACGGATAATCCAAAAGCTCCTCCATTGTTATAATTTTATTATGTGCAAGAGGGTGTCCGTTCCAAAGATATGCGTAAATATGACAATCAAACAGGGAAACAAACTCAAGATTATTATCCTGAAGGCATTTATTTAAAAAACGCTCGTTAAACTGATTCTTAAAAAGCACTCCCAATTCGCTTATAAAATTTTTTACATTTTCTATGACCTCATATGTTTTTGTCTCATATACGGCAAACTCATATTCTCCTGTGTCAAATTTCTTTACAATCTCCACAAATGCCTTTACAGCAAAGGAATAATGCTGCATGGAAACGCTGAATTTCTTTTTTCCCGTTTCCTTTTCCACAAATCTTTCCCACATATATTTATACTGCTCCAAAAGCTGTCTTCCATAAGCAAGAAACTCGTTTCCGGCATCTGTAACCGTCACTCCCCTGTTGTTTCTTATGAATATCTCCATATTCAATTCATCTTCAAGCTCTCTTACTGCATTTGAAAGGCTGGGCTGGGACATAAAAAGCTTCTCCGCCGCCTTATTCATGGAATTGCATTCCGCTACGGTTACCGCATAGCGTATCTGCTGTATAGTCATTCTTTCTCTCCTTATTTTATCAAATTAAAATATTATTGCTGACTATTATATTTTATTCCATATATACTTCATTTTCAAGTAATGTTTTCCAGCCTTATTATACGCTTTTCCCTCTCTATAATCCTATCGTCATGGGTTACAAGCACTACTGTTTTTCCCATATCATTCAGCATATGCATTAACTTAAGAATATTGCCTCCGTTAGCTTTGTCTAAGGAGCCTGTCGGCTCGTCGGCTAAAATAATATCGCATTTTTTAAAAAGAAGCCTTGCAACTGCAACCCTTTGCTGCTCTCCTCCTGAAAGTTTATATACCTTTTCATTTTCCTTATCCTTTAGTCCTACCTTTTCCAAGGCTTCACCTACCGTAATTCCTGTTCTGGCTTTTTTTTGAACCAGTTCAATATTTTCCTTAACGGTTTTATTCTCTAAAATAGCAAAATTTTGAAACAAAAAGCCAACCTTTGTAAGGTAATAATCCTTTTTTGGTCTTTTTTTTGATATATCCGCGCCGTCTATTACAAGACTTCCCTCATCTATTCTTTCCAAACCCCCGATTATATTTAACAACGTTGTTTTTCCGCAGCCGCTGGGACCGCTGAAAACCACAAATTCTCCCTTTTCTATATTTAAATCCAAATCCTTAAAAATAATATGGTCCCCAAAGGCCTTTGATAATTTTTTTATCTCTATCATAAATTCACACCCTTTAAAATCTTTATAGTATTTGCTCTCTCAAGCCTGCCGACAAATAAAAGCATAATAAGTATTTCTATTATTCCAATGATTATCCCCACAATAAGACCGGCGTGCCAGTCCGTAACCTTATACATAAGGGCAAGTATTTCTGTTATTGCTATGCCAATACAGTCTGACACAAGCATTAATATTATCAGCGCTTTATTTTTTGCAAACATTCCATAGCCTAAGGTTTTCTTTACTGCAAGTTCCAAAGAATTTACCGAATATTCCAGCTTAAGTACAGAAAACACTATGGACGCCTCCAGCGCCATAAGCAATACGCTTATCCATGAATTTACAAGCAGCCTTCTGTCTATATTTCCCTTATGATAATCATAACATTCCTTAACGTTTTCACTGTATATATAAATGTGCTTACTCCTTAGGTTATACTCCTTTTCAAGCTCTGTTATATCAGAAACGTCAAGCTTAAACATAACATAATCAATTATAGACGTTACATTTTCAAGCTTTTCTGCTTTAGTTGGAAAAAAATTATTGTCCACGGTAATATATATAATTATGGGATTTATTTCATATCCTGTTTTTTCCTCGTAATCTTCATGAACATTCAGTACTTTTTTATTACCTGAATATTTTATAAGTTCATACTTCTCCTCCTCAAAGCCGCTGTATAAGTTTAAGGCTAAGGAGTGGGACGCCTGTTCCCCTATATAGTCCCTGTCCTCCCACCATGCTTCAGGTATAAGTATATGCACCCCCAAATCATAGTCAAAACTTTTCACTTCATTAAATTCCTCTAAAACCTTATCGGCATTATCATTCACTACAATATATTTTCTGTCTGTATCGTCATGGCATAAAATTGTATTTAGCGCTGCCCTGTCGCTTCTGTATGCATTGTAAAGTATGGCAGCCTGTCTGTTCATATATTCTTCAGTATCTTCATTATGTCTTTTTCCTATGTCAAACTGCTCTTTTATGTATGAGTAATCATCAAAGTCATTTATAATTTTTTCCTGTTTTTTAAATTCCACACTGTCTATTATAGTATATACATTTGCAGAAACCATAATTATAGCTACTATAATGGTAAAAATTTTTACTATATACAGATTTCCCCTTATGCCCTCATCTATGCTTTGTCCTGACAATGCCTTTTTAAAATCCACCTTAAAAAATGTAGCATATGCAAATGAATTTACAATTAAAAATATTATAAAACATATAATAAACTCCTTCATTCTAAATTCAAAGGAAATATATTTTCTTAAGGCATATGTTACCGTTCCTAAAGCTGTTATATAAAATATCATATCCTTAATTACATTATTTATATAGCTTTTCCATATACCGCCTCCAAGACTTGCCCTTATATTTATTTCCTTTTTTTGACAGCCTGCGTCAAAGCAGGTCAGCATAACCATAAAACCAAATATCCCCGCCCATATAAGCCATTGGAGAAGCTCTGATATATATCCTGACTCCTTCTTTAAATTATAATTTCCCTCATACATTCTAAGGAGTCTTGTAACATTTTCAGCCTCCTCCTCGGTTCCTGTTATGTAAAACTTTTCATTATATATGTTATCATCGCTTAATTGAAATTCTTCATACTTCACGCTTATATTTCCTGAAATAAGGCTGCTATAGCTGCCCTCCAAAATACTGTTTTCCTCAAGTGTTTTTCTTGCGGCGTCAGATGCGTATATCTTAATTTCCCTTTCATTTATATTGTTCTGCCTGCCATACACGGAATAAACTCCCACGCCGCAGCCCTCTGCGCTCATAAGAAGATGTTCATAAAAGCCTGAGCGGTCTTCTCCTGACACGTATTCATTTATAATAAGGTAGTTTCGTGTCATAAATGTATCAAGCTCCTTTTGATACATCTCAGAATTCAGGAATATAACTAAAAGGAGCATAAAGAGAGAAAGAATATATTTTACTTTTTTCATACCTTAAATCCTTTTCTGTGTGATTTTTTACTTTTATTAATCATGCCTCTATTAATTTATATTCAGCTCAAGGTCAAATAAATCATTTGCATACTTAATCAGTTCCATCATATCATCATAGTTTTCATTATATAGCTCCTGAGATCTTAGCGTATATTCCTCATAATTAATATAATCATCTTCGTCTATGATAGGTTTCATATTATCATCAAGATTAACCTGATATGATTCAAATCCTCCATATTCAATATAATCCTCTTCAAAGCAATCATATTGAATACCAAACTTATATCCACCGAAAAGCTTAGGCCAAATATAAAATACCATATTTGGTTTTATTTTAGTATTTTCAATATCTATGTATTCTCCGTCTTTATTAAAAGGTATTCCGGTTTCACTATCATAACCAACAGCATCCCCCGCTTTGCTGACACGAAGGAAACCTCCGCCTGAAAGCTGTGGATACGTAGGGGTTTTTATGCTTACTCCAAAATCCTTATCACTTAATGTATATCTTTTTCCAAGCCCCTCCAAGTCGTCTACAACCATTTCATTTCCAAGTTTCCCCTTGTATCCCTCATATTTTCCCCATACAAATACAAACCAGATAATATTTATAACTAAAAACACCCCAAATACAATGGAGGCAAAGATTATAAGCTTCTTTTTTATAGACATATTCATTTCTCTCCTTTATGCTCTTAATTTATTACTTTTAATTACACATTACTTTTCATGTGTATCATATATTGTTTTAGTATGCCGTCCATCTTCTTTTTCCATCCAAATCCTATATGTAACATCTATAGAATTATTTTTATGATGAACTTCCTCTTTAGAATACTTCCATGCATTTGCTGTTCCTGCTCCATATGTTCCTTTACTGTTTGTTAAAGATGCCTGTGTCTGTCCCGTATATCCCTGTGTCCATACATAATCCTCATCCCAAGCAAATGTTTCATATCCATAAATCATTCTTGCAACATTATTCTGTAGACTTGGTTCTTCATTTTTTTTACAATAATAAATTGTATTTTCCCAGTCAGTAGAAAAGTTTTTGTCTGTTGCACTTTTAGTAACCTCCTTTGTGATTGACGCCTCTGCCTCAAGCTGCATACCCAGTAAGCTTAAAACCACCGTTCCGATTGCTATAATTTCCTTTCTCATTTTTAAATCTCTCCTTTTTTAATTCTATTTGATAAAAAATCAGTTAATTCTATTTATAGTATTTTATTATTCTAACTAATGTATCTTCCCTCCATTCCATCAAAAATTTTATATTTATGTCATCATAAATTTATATCATCATAATTATTTGTTTATTAGAAAATATATACTTAAAGATAACTAATTTTCACCTACTAAAGTTTTAGATTACTAAAAATACATAAACTAAAACAAATGACCTTAATATTTTTCCTTATTATCCCGTTTCTTCTTAAGTATCTTTAATATTTTATCAGATTATTTCTTGTATTATATATCTGTACTATAACAGATTCATTTTAAAGTAATTATTTTTATTTAGTTTCCATTTTATTACACATTTTCATATGTGTCAATATTTTACAATTTTTAACTGCTGCCTTTTATCAATAAACTAATGCTCCAGCATATTTTCTATAAAAATACCATACCCCCTCGTGGAATCCTTCACAAACACGTGGGTCACAGCCCCGATAAGCTTTCCATCCTGCAAGATGGGCGAGCCGCTCATACCCTGCACTATACCGTTTGTAAGCTTTAAAAGCTCCTTGTCAGTAACCTGAATAACAATTCCCTTGTTTGACTCACATTCCGTATCTATGCTTTCTATATATATTTCGTAATCCTTTACCTCCCCTGACACACATGTTCTTACATATGCCTTCCCTACATGAATGTCATATCTTCCTGCCACCTCCACAGGCTTTAAATTAAACTTTTCAATAAGCTCCTTCCCGTCTATGTTTCCGTATATTCCAATGCTTGTGTTTACCTTTATTTCCCCAAGTATGTTTTTATCCTCATAGCTTATAACCCCGTAAAGTCCTCCCGGCACTCCCGACTCGCCTTTTTTTATTCCCCATATGCTGGCTCCATAAAGGGTTCCTCCGGCGGCGTTTAAAAGCTCCCCTGTATCAACATCGCTTATCCCATGGCCTAAAGCTCCAAATTCACCGTCGCTTGTAATAAACGTCATTGTTCCTATACCCTGTGAATCATCCCTTACCCAGATACCAAGCTTATATTCGCCTTCCGAAACCTGTATGGGAGAAATTCTTATGTCAATAAGCTTGTCGTTTCTTCTTACAGTTAATATTACATCTTTATTACCATATTTATTTATAAGAAAAATAAGCTGGCTTTTTGAGCTGACGTCTATGTCGTTTATCGCTACTATATAGTCTCCTGACTGTATTTTAGATATAGATGGCTCATAGGTTAACCCATCTGTTCCTATTATTGTTCCTGTTCCTATTACCATTACTCCGTCTGTCTCTAAATATACTCCGATAGGAAAGCCGCAGGCATACACCTCCTTCTGCTTTCCTATATCTACCTGTATGTCTAAATTTCCGTTATTTTTTCCCTCTTTCACATAATTATCCATGTAATCGCTTAAGCTTACCTTCGGCAGCCTGCTGTCAATATTTATCTTTGCATAATAAAAAAGCAAAGCCAATCCTGCTATTAAAATCATAATTAACACCCTTCTATACATTCCCTTTCTGCTCATAGCCTGCCCTCCCAATTTTTTTAATTCAGCAGAAGAAAAGCCTTTCCCCTGCTCCTGAGCCGGGCGCCCGTATGTTTGTATGTTTCTGCTGACATATTTTCTTTGGACGCCCGTATGCATACAAAAAAGGATAGGCATCTGCCTATCCTTTGCTTACTTTTATTATGTATAGATATAAGGTTTTATAAACTGTATATTTTTTACATTAGTTTAATTTGAAGAATGACATATCTTCATTTAACTCCTCTGCCAGCTTTTTCAAATCCTTTGCAGTATCTGCAAGCATATTTATGGTAGCGTTAAGCTCTTCCATAGACGCTGTTGTCTCCTGTGCAGATGCGGCATTTTCCTCTGATATTGCCGAAAGATTTGATATTATATCAACAATTTTATTTTTTGCATTATCGCATGATGTAGCTCTGTCATTTATAAGAGCCGTGTCATCCTTTGTGACCTGTATACCGTTACTTACAGCCTTAAAGCTTGTCTTTGTATCATCAAGCTTCTCCTGCTGCTCTGCCACAAGACCCCTTGTCTCCTTCATAGCAGAAATTGTTTTTCCTGACTCAATGGTAAGGTCATCTATAATACGCTGTATTTCACCTGCCGCATCCTCTGACTGGGCCGCAAGGTTCTGTATTTCAGTTGCAACAACTGCAAAGCCCTTTCCTGCCTCTCCTGCTCTTGCTGATTCAATAGATGCGTTAAGAGCTAAAAGCTTTGTCTGGGTGGTAATATTTGTAATAAGGGCAGCGGCCTCGCTTATCTTTCCAACAGAGGTATTTGTCATATCTATCTGCTTTCCTATATTTTCTATTGCCTCTGTTGTCCTGTCATTTGATTCTGCCAGATGCTGCATTGTAACCATTGACGTATCTCCTGCCTGTCCCATAGTATCTGAGGCATTTGTAAGGCTTTTTACATTATCTACAATACGCTCAATCAATTCTCCTATGTTAGATACCTCCATAGACGCATCCTGTATCTCCTCTGCCTGAGATACTGCGCCCTTTGAAATATCTTCCACTGCACGGCTTATCTCATCTGCCGCCTGGCTTGACTGGGACGCCATTTCATCAATGGTATTTCCTGACTGATAAACTGTATCTGATGATGTTTTAAGCTTTTCAACTGTATTACGAAGCCTGTCTATAACCTCCTTCAAGGATTTTCCCATCTGTCCAATCTCGTCTTTTCTGCTAAGAACCCTGCTTTCGACAGTTATATTAAGGTCTCCCTGTGACAGCTTCTCCAGATACTTTTCAGTATTGAGAATAAGTATTGATATTCTTCTTGCAATAATAATACCTATTACGGCTGCGGCTAAAAGAGCAACAACTCCGACAACTATAATAACCGTAATTTTCTCGGTTATATATCCCTTTATCTGTGTTCTCGGCTCTCCTGCAAAAACCATACCTACAACGGTTCCATCGCTGTTTTCAAGAGGAATATAAACGGCGCAGTAAGGCTTATTGTTTATTACAATATCCGTTGTCTCAAAAATCTCTCCGTTTCTTACCTTTTCCCAAACCTCGTCAGAAGCGTCCGTACCTATAATACGCTCTCCTGTCTCAGCGCTTACAAGGGATGTCATTCTTCTGGTTTTTCCGTAAAAAAGAGTAACGTCTGCCTCCTGTCCCTTTGTATATTCATCAATCATTTCCATATTCTTGGAAAGATTTACATCTCCCTTCCATAAATTCTCGGAAGAATCAAGCCTGTAATCTCCATCAATTCCATCAAAGCCTGCCTTAGTTGCCTGCGTCAGCAATTTCAGACCATTAATCGACATGTCGTTCATTCCGTCTATCATGCTGAAAGTAGCCATCAAAATTATAACCATAGAGGCCAGAAATGCGGGCAATATGGCAAGCGATGCAAGCTTTATGGTAATGCCTGCCCTTTTTTTAACTTCTTTTTCATTATTCATATAGTCTTTCTCCTTTTTATATTTTTTATTATATATTTAAATATTTATAATTTATATAACTTATTTTATAAGCCGGATAACATAACTTTAACCCTGTTAATTATATTTATATCTTATGTATTCCTGCCATTTACTCTACAGCCATTTTTTTCATTTCTCTTGCATTTTCTACGGCAATGTCGGTAATTTCTTTACCTCCAAGCATTCTTGCAAGCTCCATAACAGCTTTTTCATTATCAAGCTCACTTATGTCCGTTACAGTTTTTCCTGCCTTCACTGATTTTTCTATGAGGAAGTGGCTGTCTGCCATTGCCGCAATCTGAGGAAGATGTGTTATCGCCATGACCTGATGGTTTTTGCTTATAAGCTTCAGCTTTTCGGATACTCTCTGAGCAGTTCTTCCGCTTATTCCCGTATCTATCTCATCAAATATAAGTGTTTCCGTATCCTCCTTTCCAGCCATAATTGTCTTTAATCCAAGCATAATACGTGACAGCTCTCCTCCTGACGCTACGTCTGACAATGGCTTCAGCTTCTCTCCCGCATTTGTCGATATGTAAAACTCTGCCACATCAATGCCCTTTGATGTAAAATGTGATGCTTCTTCAAAATCCACCTTAAAGCTCACTTCATTAAAATTTAAATCTTTAAGCTCCTCTGTCAGTTTTTTTTCAAATACACCTGCCGCCTTCTTTCTTGCCGCTGTTAATTTAATACTTTCTGCCCTTAGTGATGTTTCCGCCCTGCCAAGCTCCTCCTTAATGGCTGCCAGCCTTGTATCGGCGTTTCTCAGCATCTCTAAGCGTTCCCTAAGCTTATCTAAATTTGTTTCCACATCATCTATAGAGCCGTTTCCATTCTTACCATCATACTTTAATTTCAATCTGTTAATGGTATCAAGCCTTTCCTCTACATAATGCACACGCTCCTCGTCAAAAGACATTTCCTCCATATATTCCCATATATCTCTTGACAAATCTCTGCACATGGCTTCCATATCCATAAGTATATCATAAAATCCCTTAATTGTGCAATCAAATTCTACAATTTGTGACAGCTCCCTTATACTGCGCTCTATGCTTTGTGCAAATATTCCGTCTCCTATTGCGCTGTATACCCCTCCAAGGGCCTCCGCTATTTTCTTTGAATGGGTTATTTTTTTATATTCCTCCTCAAGCTCGTCATCCTCCCCTGACCTTAAGGCTGCCTCCTCTATATCGTTTATCTGAAATTCCAAAAATGAAATTTCCTTATTCCTTTCCTCCTCGTCCATATCGAAGTCCTTAAGGCTGTCACTAAGCTCTTTGTACATCTTATACAATTCATCAACCTTTGCCATTTTGCTCTTTATGCTCTCCCCGCCAAAATCGTCCAGCAGGCCTAAATGCTTTGATTTATTAATAAGATACTGATTGTCGTGCTGACCGTATATATCTATAATAAGAGGAGACAGCTCCTTTAAAAATGCGGCGGATACAGTTTCTCCGTTAACCCTTATGGTGCTTCTGCCATTTACTATTTTTCTTGAAATAATAATCTGTCCGTCCTCACATGATATATCTGCCTCCTGAAGCTTTTTCATGACATCATTTGATTCCGACTCAAACACAAGCTCCACCAGCCCGTAATCTGTGCCCTCCCTGACTATATCCTTCGGCGCTTTACCCCCAAGGGCAAGATTTATCGAGCCGATAATAATAGATTTTCCTGCTCCCGTTTCGCCTGTAAGTATATTTAATCCTTCTTTAAAATAAATCTCTGTCTCATCTATTAAGGCAAGATTTTTTACATGTACATTTGTCAGCATTTTTTCTCCATTCCTAATTTATACAATTTTTGTTTACTGCTCTTTCTTATCGTCAGATGACAGCCTTGAGAGCTTCATCATTAACGACATGCCCTCCTCGCTGCTTCTCACTGCGCAGAATATGGTATCGTCTCCTGCTATGGTGCCTGCAACCTCATTCCATACTATTGCGTCAAGAGCCGCCGCCACTGCCATTGCCATGCCTGCCTCTGTCTTTATTACAACTATACTTCCTGCCAAATCCGAGGACAGATAGCCTTCCTTAAGTATCTTTAAAAGCTTTTTATTTAAATCTCTCTCCGCCGTTTTTACCGCTGCGTATCTCTGCCCCATGCCGGAATTAACCTTTGTAAGTGAAAGCTCTCTTATGTCTCTCGATACGGTAGCCTGAGTCACTAAAAACCCACTGTCAATAAGCCTTTCCGCAAGCTCCTCCTGGGTGGATATTTCATATTTGTTTATCAGCTCAAGTATCTTTTTATGCCTTGCTATCTTCATTACTGCTCATCTTCCTTCCAAGTATTTCCAAAAAGCTTACGCTGCTAAGCTTAATGATTTTTGTGCTGATATCTGACCTTCGTATGACAATCCTGTCGCCGTTTAGAACCTCAACATATCTGTCACCGTCAAAATATACCGCCCTTACGCTGTCAATATCCTTTTTCCCCTGCTTTATATCTATCTCTATTATATCCTCACCCTCTAACACTATGCTTCTCGTATTAAGAGTGTGTGGACATATAGGCG
Source organism: uncultured Lachnospiraceae bacterium (assembly GCA_910584685.1). Taxonomy (GTDB): domain Bacteria; phylum Bacillota; class Clostridia; order Lachnospirales; family Lachnospiraceae; genus CAG-303. The sequence continues at coordinate 46,349 of CAJUAO010000004.1, forward strand.
TAAGAACCACAAGATTAGCGGAGGGCTTAACTATAGGACCTCCTGCCGACATACTGTAGGCTGTGGAGCCTGTAGGCGTAGCCACTATCATGCCGTCCGCCCTGTAGTCCCTTAATCTCATATCGTTTACATAAACGGTAAAATCCATAATACCAAGCAGACCGCTTCTGTTTATTACAATATCATTTAAGGCCGCCTCCTCCGCTATCACGCTGCCATCTCTTATTACCTTCCCCTTAAGCATCATCCTGCGCTCTATATTAAACCTGCCGCTTATAAGGCGGTCAAGCATTTCTATTATTCCATCCTTTTCCACATCTGCAAGAAATCCTAAATGGCCAAAATTTACGCCGATAAATGCGCAGTCCCGCTCCATAAGCTCTCTCGACGCCCTGAGCAGCGTGCCGTCTCCTCCAAGAACCATTACGCATTCCACATCCTCCGGCACATCATCTTTATTTACGTAGCCGTTTACGCAGCCACATCTTTTTCCCTTGGCAGTAAGGTATGATGTCATTTCGTCTATGGCGCTTTGAATACTTTCCTTATTACCATTTGCAATAATAAAAAACCTGTCCATTTTAATCCTCTTATAATAAATCTGTTATTCTTCTGACTATGGAGTCTTCGTCAAGACCTGCCTCTCTTCTGAGCTCCTCTACAGAGCCATGCTCAAGATATATATTTGGAACCCCTATATTCAATACTTTTATTTTTTTATCAAGGCTTGCCACATAACGGAGAACGCTTTCTCCAAAGCCTCCCTTTATAACGTTTTCCTCAAGTGTAACTATTATCTTGTGATTATTTGTAAGCTCCTGTATGCGCGCCTCGTCTATTGGCTTTACAAATCTTCCGTTTATAACTGAAACAAAGCAGCCTCTTTTCTTTAACATATCCCTTACATTTACCGCAGTCTCTACCATTGCGCCAACCGCTATAAGGGCAATGTCCTTTTCCATGTAAAGAACCTCGCTTTTTCCAAACTTTATAGGCGCCCTGAATTCCTTTAAGCCGTCATAGGCTGCTCCTCTCGGATACCTTATGGCTAAGGGGCCGCTAAAATATGTTGAATACTTTAGTATGTCAATAAGCTCATATCTGTTTTTTGGAGCAAATATACTCATATTAGGTATGGAGCTAAGAAACGACAAATCAAATATTCCCTGATGTGTCTCCCCGTCTCCTCCCACAAGACCTGCCCTGTCTATCGCAAACACAACAGGTAAATCCTGTATGCATACGTCATGTAAAATCTGGTCGTAGGCCCTTTGAAGAAATGAAGAATATACGGCTACATAAGGCTTGTACCCTGCCGCTGCAAGACCTGCCGCAAAGGTAACGGCATGCTCCTCCGCAATGCCCACGTCAAAAAATCTTTTTTTATATCTTTGCTTAAACCGCTTAAGTCCCGTACCGTCAGGCATGGCTGCCGTTATTCCCGCTATCCTTTCGTTTTTTTCCGCAAGCTTACACAATACTCCCGAAAAAACGTCCGTATATGTAACCTCCTCCTTCTTATTTACAATCTCCCCTGACTCTCTGTCAAAAGGCTCAACACCGTGAAACTTTGACGGATTGTTCTCTGCAAGCTCATAGCCCTTGCCCTTCTTTGTAATCACATGGACTAAAACCGCATGATTAAGCCTTTTTGCCTCATTAAACACCTTTACCATCTGACTGATATTGTGACCGTCCACAGGTCCTAAATATGTAATACCCATATCCTCAAAAAACATTCCCGGTATAACAAGCTGCTTAATACTGCTCTTTGTAATTTTTATTTTCTTTACTACCTTTTCTCCAACCACAGGGATTTTATTTAAGGTATTTGTTACTCCTGCCTTTAAATCATTGTAGACGCTGCCTGTTCTAAGGTTTGACAGATACCTTGACATTCCGCCTACATTTTCGGATATGGACATATTATTGTCATTTAATATAATTATAAAATTACGCTTAAGATTCGCCGCGTTATTTAACGCCTCATAAGCCATGCCTCCTGTCAGGGCGCCGTCGCCTATAACAGAAATCACGGTGCCGTTATTTCCTGCCAGATAATAGCCTGACGCTATGCCAAGACCTGCGGAAACAGAGGTTGAGCTGTGTCCTGTATCAAAGGCGTCACACAGGCTTTCCCTTCTCTTTGGAAAGCCGCTTATTCCCCCATAAAGGCGGAGCCTGTTAAATTCATTCTTTCTTCCGGTTAATATCTTATGGGTATATGACTGGTGTCCTACATCCCATATAAGCTTATCATTTGGAAAATCCATAACAAGATGAAGGGCCATTGTAAGCTCAACCACGCCAAGATTCGACGCAAGATGTCCTCCCGTGGCAGATATTTTTTCAATAAGAAACTCTCTTATCTCCTCCGCCAGCTTTTCATATTCGCATGCATCTATATTTTTTATGTCATTTTCATTGTTTATATTTTCTAATAACATATTCTTCTCCGTTTTATTTTTTTCTGGAAACCAGCTTTATAAGAAGCTCCCTTAAAAAATCATTGGCTCTGCCAAGTCCGTCAAACAGCTCCAATGCCTGATTTGTGTATTCCCTTACCTTTTCCTTTGCATTATCTATACCAAACAATGTAACATACGTTGTTTTTTCATTTTTTTCATCGCTTAACACAGGCTTTCCAAGCTCCTTTGTGGTACTCTCCACATCAAGTATGTCGTCCTGTATCTGAAATGCCATACCTGTTCCAAGGGCTATTTTTCTTACAGCCTCTGTTTCATTATCTGACGCTCCGGCTAATACTGCCCCAATCATCATGGCTGCCTCTATTAAGGCTCCTGTCTTAAGTCTGTATATAAAATCAAGAGTGTCTTTATCTACAGGCTTTCCCGTAAGCAGAACATCTACCGTCTGTCCCCCTATCATACCGTAAATCCCTGACTTTTCCGATAAAAGCTTAAACGCCCTTACCGCCCTGTCAGTATGACTGCTTTCGGCTATTGCCCCGGCGCACACTTCATAGGCGTAATTTAAAAGACCGTCTCCCGCCAGTATTCCCATGGCATGTCCAAATTTTTTGTGCGTCGTAGGCTGTCCTCTTCTTATATCATCATTATCCATGGCCGGCAAATCATCATGAACAAGAGAATATGTGTGTATCATCTCCAAAGCAGCCATAAAGGGCTTTATATCATCTCCGCTATATCCAAAAAGCAGCGCCGTCTCCTGCATAAGAATCGGACGAAGTCTTTTTCCTCCTGCCTTTACGCTATAGTTCATTGCTTCCATAACCCTGCTCTGCTTTCCAACCTCTTTTGGAAGATAGCTGTATATTATTTGTTCTACTGCTGTGGTTTTTTTATCAAGTATTTTTGCAAATTCTTCCATATTTTATTTTTTCCTCTTATCCTTATTCATTTATTATATTAAGCTTCTGCTCCGTTTCCTGAAGCCTTCCGGTTAATTCCTTAACAACATCAAGTCCGTCGTTATATAATTTAAATGAATTTTCAAGGCTTACGCCCTCCTCGTCCATTTTGTTTAAAATATCCGTTAATTTTTCAAAGCCTTCCTCTATAGTCATTTTTTCTTCTTTTTTTGTCTTTGCCGCCATATTTTCACCTGAAAATCCTTTCGTTTATATATTACTGTCTATACATTATTACCGTCTATATACTATTACCCTTTGACGACGTACCTGTTACCTTTGCGGCAACCAGTCCGTCCTTTAAATGTATTTTTACAGTATCTCCCGCTTTTACCTGTTCTATACTTTTAAGGGATTTTTCACCTGCGGAAACATAGGCGTAGCCCTTATCAAGCCTTAACAGAGGCGACTTGCTGTTTAGTCTTTCCGCCATAACGCTAAGCCTTGTCATTTCCTCTTTAAGCCTTACTTCCATTTTAAACTTAAGATTTCCCTTTAAATTCTCCAAAAGCTGTTTTTTATCATTTAACTGTCTTATTGGATTTTTATTTTCAAGACGCAGGGCTGCATTTTCAAGGTTTCTTTTGTATATGTCAAGCTTTCCGTACATAAGCTTTTCCATAGCCGCCCTGCAGCCTTCAATATCCTCAAGATACTGTCTGTAGTCAAAAACAGCCAGCTCCGCCGCCGCCGACGGCGTAGGCGCCCTCATATCCGCCACATAATCGGCAATAGTAGTGTCCGTCTCATGTCCTACGGCAGAAATAACAGGTGTCCTGCATGAAAAAATGGCTCTTGCAACATTTTCATCATTAAACGCCCATAAGTCCTCTATGGAGCCTCCCCCTCTGCCAAGGATAATCACATCCATACCCATGTTATCCATATATTTTAAGCCCTCAGTAATAGAAGATACCGCCTGCTCTCCCTGAACTATGGCAGAATACAGATATAGCTTTACATATGGGTTACGTCTTGACGATATATTTACAATATCCTGAATGGCGGCTCCCGTAGCCGCCGTAATTATACCTATTTTCATTGCATATTTTGGAAGGGGCTTCTTATACTCTTTCTCAAACATGCCCATTTCCATAAGAGCAGCCTTAAGCTCCTCAAAGCGTCTGTATAAATCGCCGTCACCGTCCAAGACAATTTTTTTGGCGTACAACTGATATTTTCCGTCACGCTCATACACGCTTATGGCGCCGGATACCACTACCTGCTGTCCTTCCTTTAATGTAAAAGAAAGACCGCTTCTGCTGCCTGCAAACATTACCGCTGCCAGGCAGGCTCCGCCGTCTTTTAGAGTAAAGTAAATATGACCAGAGGAATGGTATTTGCAGTTAGATACTTCACCCTTTATGCTAATGCCTGAAAGGGCAAAATCCTCTTCAAACAAATGCTTTATATATGAATTTATCTGGGATACCGTATATATTCCAGCCATATTTCCTCCGTAAGCCTAAACTACCTTAGCCAGTATCCCGTTTATAAAGGCAGGCGACGTCTCACCTCCAAATTTCTTTGCAAGCTCAACTGCCTCATTAATGGCTACTGCCGCAGGTACATCCTTATCATATTTTATCTCATAATATGCAAGTCTTAATATGGTCAAATCCACTCTGCCCATTCTGCCTGTGGACCAACCCTCCGCCACACTGTTTATGGCTTCATCTATCTCTTTTATCTTTGGTATTATGTCAAAAACCCTGTCGTGAATAAAGCTTTTATCCTTATCGCTTATATTTTTAAACTCATCTGTCTGAAGGTCATTGTATTCCTCCATAAAAAGGGTAAACTGCTCCTCCATCTCATCCGTCTCATGAAATTCTCTGTGAAACAAAAGTATAAATGTATTTTCTCTTAATTCTCTTCTGGTCATTATATCCTACCAACCCCTGCCTACAGATTTTCACTTTCAACAGCCACACCTGCTATGTGAATGTTAACCTCGCTTACCTTAAGACCTGTCATATTTTCAATAGCTGTCTTTACCTTTTCCTGAACTCTTAAGGATACGTCAGGCACGTTGTAGCCATATGCTATGTTTAAGCTTAAATCAACCGACACATTGTCCTCCCCAAGCACAACCTTTACGCCCTTTGAAAGATTTTTCATGCCCAGCTTGCTGATTATTTCCTTTGTGATATTTCCTGCCATAGATGCAACCCCTTCAACCTCTGTAGCTGCAAGACCGGCTATAATGGCTACCACGTCGTCCGCTATCTGTACTTCACCTATGTTTGTATTTTTTTTATTATTCATATTTATCTCCATTCTGCTTATTAAGCTACTCTTTTTCTAATGTTTACTATAACAAAATTTGGTTATAAATGCAATAAATATTTAGTTTGTTTTTACTGCGGTAATTGTAATCTTATCTGCCGGGACATTTGTCTTTGTCTTTACTATTTCCTCTATCTGGGCTCTTGCTGCATCGCTTAAATTTTCTGATACTATCATAACATCCGCAGCGCCGTCAGTTACGGTAACAACAACATTTTCATAGCCCTTTGCAGCTATAAGGTTTTCTGCTGCCATCTCCCTGTCAGCCACATCAGCCAGCTCCGTTATTTTGTTTATTGCCGCCTGCTTCTCACTTTCACCTGCATTTACATTATTTACTATCTCCATAAGCATTGTCTTGCTGTTTGCTCTTGTCTGCTCCCTTAAAAGCTTAGCCTCCACGACAAAATCCACCGTTCCTACGGCGTTTACAAACACAGCCTCCCCCGGCTCTCCTGTAATGTCTATATCGTTGCTCTCTATATCCTTGCTTGCGTCTGCGCCGCCATTTGCGGCTACATTACCGGGACTTATATTGCTTGTATTTTCATCTGCAGTTGTTGTTTCATCCTTTGTACCTGCTACGTTTACTGCGTCAAGCTTCTTCTCATTGTTTTCTATGTGATTTAAGTAGCCTGCCACTGCAATTAGCGCCGCCAGTGATGTAATGATAATCTGATTTTTCTTAAAGATTTTTTTCATACACCTTACCTCCACTATTATGTATGTATATATTTCTTTTATTCTACTGATATTTTATTAACCTCAATGTCAAATAATGCCTTAATAACATTAATTATTTTTTGTCTTGTCACTGCACTGTCCGCGCCCTTTGCAATCACTGCCACTCCCTCTATCTTAGGAGCCTTTTCGCTTATAACGTAAGGATATGTATTTCCGTTCTCATCAGTGACGTATACGGTCTGATTATCCTCAGAATATGTGTATTTTTTTCTTTTGCCTCCTGAGCTGTCTGTCTCATCTGTATCCTCATAGCTTATATCCTGCTCCATAAGAATATCCTTTGAAGCTCCTGTCTTTACCGTTATCATAACATAGACCTCCCCTACGCCGTCTATTCTACTTAAAATACTTTTAAGCTTCTCCTCCTGCTCCCTTACGTATTTTTCCATATATATGCCGAATTTGTCCCGGCTGTCATTTTCATTGTTCAATACCCCACTGTCAGCATACTGCTTATCTGAGGCCTTATCGTTTTTTTCCTCCCATATAAGACATATTATAAGTACTGCAACAGCCCCGCATATAAGTATCAGCTTATCCCTTCCAATTTTTTTTATAAAATTTTTATTTATATAATCCATATTAATTTTAAATTTCATTAAGCCTTCCTTTCTATGCCGTATAAATGTTTATTCTCTCATAATCTATGCCATATTCATCCACAATACTGTTTTTTATGGCAATTATATCCGGCAGCTCGATATTATTTTTATTATCGTCATATAAATCCTGCTGACTTTCTGCCCTTACCCTTACAGTCTCTATTTTTTCTATAGCTTCTATCTTTTTTTCCTGATTTTCCTCTATCTTATCTCCCTCTGTCCCATCAGCCTTCCCGGTCAAATATACGGATATGCTTCCAATATAATTCTGTCTTGTCTCATCAAAGCTTACATTTACATCCTTTATAATGTAGCCATATTTATCTGCTATATTTTTTAAGCCCTCTGACAATACCCTTTCATATTCCTTTCTCACCTGCTCTATGTTTTTTTCATCTGATTTTGAAAAAACCTCCTTAAGCTCCTCCATTTTGTTCTCTCCCGTTATTTCCTGCAAAAATTCAGTCACAAGACCTGTAAATTCAAAAATCTCGTCAAGGGGACTTAAAACTATTATTATTAAAATCATTCCGCTGCATATCTTAATCATTTTTTTGTAGTCGTCATTTGTGGTAAGTCTTAAAATTATTCCCTCCACTATGATAAAAACTGCAATTCTCTCTATATATGCAAGCATATCCTTTCCCTCCCGTGATAATAAAAATCATATCTTTATATTTGTGCTGAAGCATATTATCGCTACAGTTATAAAAAACAAAAACGCTATAGTGAACGTAATCTTATATAAAATTCCTATTCCCTCAGACACTGAGTCTATGCTGTCGCCAATCCTCTTGTCGGCTATAGGCTGGATTATGGCTGACGTCACCTTGTAGACAGCTATGTATATAAGCATTTTTACCATAGGGAAAAGGCATATTACAGCCAAGGCTATAAGCCCCGCGCTTCCCACGGCATTTTTTATAACATTTCCCGTTGTTGTAACAATTCCTTCTATTCCTGTAATAGCCTCTCCTCCCGGCAAAATATTTATAAGCTTATTTACAATGCCTGTGCCTGCTGCGTCAACTGACGGCATAATTATGCTTTGAATAATATTTGCGCCGAGAAGAACTCCAACCATTCCCTTAAGCGCCCATAAAATCCCTGTTTTCATAACTCCTGCCAGTTTAGAGAAATAATCCTCCTCCACAATGTTATTTACAAGCCTTATAATCACATATACGTTTACGGCAGGTATGATAAAGCTTAATATAAGCTTTTCAATGATACCTATTGCCATTAATATTACGCCTGAAAAGCCTGCCGCGCTCATGCTGCCTGCCGCAACTCCCACCGATAAAAGAAACGCCGGCACTAAAGCATTCATAAACGTTATAATTCTAAGCACCGCCTCTCTCACCATGTCCGACATTACTATAAAGCCTCCGGTAAGTATTGTTATCATAAGTATATATGTTACATAAAAGCCTGTCTCAGACATTTCCGACCTTTTTATTATTATTGACATATTTGTAAACATGGCGGAAATTATGGCTATAAATATTATTTTAACTATCACGCCCCGGTTATATAAAATATCTCCAAAAAGCCTGTCCATTATTATTGTAAAAAGCTCATAAAATACTCCGTCAGAATCCCCGCCTGCAAGTCTTCTTACAAGCTGCTTAAAATCTATGTCCTCCTCCTTAAGGGCGCTGTCTATATCCGTAAAATCATATTCTGACAGCTCCTCCTCATATCTGCCTCCATACCCGCCGGCTTCCTTAGAGCCAAGAGCCGTAAGGCTCATTAAAAGCACTGCGCCGGCACATATAAATAATGACAGTATTCTCTTTACCATTCCATACCTTATTGCTATTCTGCATTTCATTACTTTTTTCCTAACTAAGCATGTATTCTATAGTTTCTATAAGCGCCAGCACTACGGGCATGCTTACAAGCATTACCGATATTTTTCCAAATATCTGTATCTGACTGCCTATTGCATTATACCCGCACTCCCTGCACATATCTGCTGAAAACTGCGTAATATACGATATCCCCACTATTTTAAGCAGTATTTCCATATAGCCCGCATCTATTCCTATATAGCTTTGAAGTCTTTCTATTACACTTACCACCGCTGACAGCCTGGACAATATAAAGCCCAGTATAACAAGACATGACGCCACAGCTATATATGTATCAAATCCACTCTTTACACCCTTTATCTGTCCTGCCAAAATTGAAGCCACAACGGCAAAAATCATAATTCCAACTAAGCTCATGCTTCCTCCCTGCCTACAGCGCAAAAAGATTTTTTATGCTTTCAAAAAGCTCTGATATGTATGGAACTATCCAAAAAAGTACTAATATAAGTCCTGCCAGATTGACTAAAAATACATGCTCCTCTCTGCCGCTTTGTTTCAATACCTGACTAACAACAGATACAAGTATACCTACCGCCGCAATCTTAAAAATCAAACTTATGTCCATATTTTTTCTTCTCCATGCTCTCATACAAAAAATTAGTGTTTTCTACAATAAAAAAATTGCCGCCAGCAGTCCTCCCATTATGCCAAGTGTCCTGCAAAGCTTTACATTTCCGTCAAGACCTGCCTTGACGTCGCTTATCCTGTCGTTTAGCTTTTCTATATAAAAATCAAGATAATTTAACTGCATCTGTATATCAAGGTACCCTATATTTTCCCCAAGCTCTTTAAACCTCTCAACATCCTGCTCGCTTAAGCCTAAGCCGGAAACGGCTTCTACCATGTATGTATTCCACATATGGGGAAACTCCCTGCCATTGTGGTTTTCAAGCTCTTCTGAAAGCTCCTTGAAGGCTTTGCTATAGGGCTCCTTAACTCTTTTTGACACATTTAAAAAAACCTCTCCCACTGTGCCTAAGTTATACCTTATCTCTCCATGTATCAGAAGAACTGTTTTTTTTAAATATATAAGCTCCTGATACTGATGAATTATGACGTTCCCCTTTTTTATTCCTGCCATTGCGCCTGCGGCAATCACAGAAAAAATAAATAATATTTTTATATATGACACTTTAATACCCCTTTCCCAAACAGAAAGCACTATCTTTTTCCCTCATATATTTTTTCCATATCTTTGTTATAAATCCTTATGAAGCCGCCTGACAATTCAATGGAGGTATCAAATATTTCCCTGTCAAACAGCCTGCAAACTGACTTTCTTTTCATAACCTCCCCTATGCTGCCTCCGTGTATGGTTGCTGCTATGTAAGCCCCCGCCCCTGTTATTTTAAGAACGCTCTCAACATCGTCTGACGATGCAAGCTCGTCTACAGCTATATATGTGGGGGACATTGTTCTTAATAATATCAGCATGCCCGTATCCTTCGGGCAGCAGTCAAGAACATCGCATCTTTCTCCTATGTCATTTTGAGGTACGCCGTTGTAACACGCCGCTATCTCGCTTCTCTCATCTACTATGGCGACGCTCTGCTTTTCCATATTGGCAAGATTTCTTAATATATCCCTCAGCAATGTGGTTTTACCCATACGGGGAGGTGATACTATAAGTATATTTCCACTGAGATATTTCATTATTTCATCACTGCAGCCTATTATCTGATGACTGATTCGGATGTTAATTGATGAAATATTTTTTATGGTTTTCACTCTCCCCTGTTCCATCACAACCTTTCCTGCTATTCCTACCCTGTGGCCTCCCCGTATGGTTATAAAGCCTTCCTTAAGCTGTTCCTCATACGCATACAGTGAATAGCCTGATATGTACTCCATAGCTTCCCTTATCATCATTTCATTCACTGTAACGCCAAGCCTTATTTCCTCCTTTCCTGTTATAAGCAGTACCTGCTTTCCTGCTCTGATTCTTATCTCCTCAACCTGTATATCACATAAATTCTTTTCCCTTTTTACCGAAGCAAATTCTCTTTCTATCACCTCCCTGATTTTCAAGGGAAGTACATTTATTACCTGCCTGTTTATCATTATAACCTGTCCTCCCTTTTGTTCATTATATTGAGCTTACAAATACTTTATACCTAAAATCAAAAAAAGCTGTCCCCGTTTTAGGGACAGCCTTCTGACAATTACTTACAATTTATTCACTTTAATTTGTTGCGCTGATAAAGCTTTCAAGCTGCTTCATTGCCTTTCCGCTCTTTATTGCCTCTCTTGCCATAGCTATTCCTTCTTCTATGGACACGCCCTTTGTTATATGAAGGGCCGCTCCTGAATTTATAAGGACGGCGTCTGCCTTTGCTCCCTCCATGCCGCTTAAAATATCTCTTGCTATCTTTGCATTTTCCTGAGGCGTTCCTCCTGCTAAATCCTCCTTTTTACATCTCTTAAGTCCAAATTGCTCCGGCGTTATAACGTATGATGAAAATTCCTTGTTCCTTACCTCACACACCGTAGTAGGCGCGCTCATGGAAATTTCATCTATACAATCCTGTCCATACACTGCCATGGCGCTCTTTACTCCAAGGTTTGAAAGCACCCTTGCAAGGGGCTCAACCAAATCCTCACTATATACCCCAAGAAGCTGCATATTGGCTCCTGCAGGATTGGCTAAAGGTCCAAGTATATTAAACATGGTGCGTATGCCCATTTCCTTTCTTACGCCTCCCACAAACCTCATGGCTGTATGGTATTTCTGCGCAAATAAAAAGCACATATTAAGCTCCTTAAGTATCTGGGCGCTCTTTGCAGGAGCTATGTCAAGCTTTACCCCAAGGGCTTCAAGACAATCTGCCGTACCGCACTTACTTGATGCCGCCCTGTTTCCATGCTTGGCCACAGGCACTCCAAGAGAGGACACTACTATTGAGGATAATGTAGATATGTTAAATGTGTTGGAGCCGTCTCCTCCCGTTCCTACTATCTCCAATACCTCCATATCATTCAAAAATCTTTCGCAGTGAAACCTCATTACCCTTGCTGCCGTGGTAATCTCATCTATTGTTTCACCCTTCATTGCCATAGCCGTAAGAAACGACGCCTTTTGCGCATCTGTCGCCTCACCGCCCATTATCTCATTCATAACCTCTGTCATTGTTTCATTGTCCAGATTTTCTCTGTTTACTGCCTTTGCTATCGCTTCTTTAATCATCCTTTTGTTTCCTTTCGCTGCTGCTTAAGACATATATATTTATTCATTTATGTCCTGCTAAATAGTATACTCCTTTTTAAGCGGCAGTTTCAAGATGTTTTTTATTTTCCTTTTTCAATCTTTTCAATTTCCTCTTTTACTCCCTTTTTCATACACATTTTTTAATTCTTTCTTTCAATAACTACAGACTGTTTTCCCATTTCCTCATATCTTGCCTCCACAAGCTTCTTTTCGTATCTGACTATCCTTCCGTCCTTCAGAGGGTCCATAATATAATACCCCTCATCATCATATCCGCACAATACTACGCAATGCTCCCCTGCCCTCCATATATACTGTTCTCCTGTTTCCAGATAATAGGTAAATCCGTCATAGGATTCCTTCATATCCACTGTTGCCCATATTATTACAGGCTTTCCCTTTGATATATATTCTTCAAGCCTTGAAAGAGTTAAGCCTCTTTCGGCTTTTATCTTCAAATTTTTCATTTCCTTATAATTATTCCTATGCATGTCCGCACATGCTGCCTCAATAACCTCGCAATAGCATCCAAGGCTTCCTGCCTCAAACGGATTTCCCGCAAATTGTTCGCTTGGATTTGCCCCATATACCCTTCCGTTCCTTTTATAAAAGTCTTTCATCGGAAGATAATTTTCTATAAATAACTCCGGCGTAATATTTACCCCATAGTATCTTAACGCCGCAACCGTACTTACTGCCTCGCAGCCTGTGGGAATACCGGCCTGTGACAGCCCTTCCACGACAATTATATGCTTTTTACTGCCGTCTTCTTTTTTCTCTGTGTTGTCGCTTGCATAAACAGCATCTGTATCCTTCTTATTATAAGTGTACGGCGATTTATCAGTGTTTTTCTCCCCATAAGCATTAAAGGTATCGCTTAAATATACTCCGCCAAAAATACACATTGCCATTATCAATACAAAAATCCAAGGCGCGTACTTTTTATAAGCTTTACCCTTTCTATGTTTCACACCCTTCATAAAAAAACCTCCTTTGCAATAAAATTATCTTGTACATAAAATATTACAAAGGAGTTGTCTCATTATTTTATAATTCTTGTATCAAATTTGTATATTATTGAATAATTATTCTTTTTTAATACTCAATTCCTTCACCAGGCTGCTCCGTTATACCTTTCATATTGTCTTCTATATATTTCTTAAACAAACTCAGCATATCCTGCTGGGACTCTCCAAATAATACATCCTTTGCTTTCAAAGAGGTCTTTTCCATTATACTGTTCAATGCCCTTCCGTTTAGAAGTTCCGCAGGCTCTAATATGGATTTATACCCTGCTAATTCACTATGATTGCCAAAAACATATACCAGATATATATCATATGTTGCCGCATCATATAATGCAAATCCCTTAAAAAAATCATCAATACCAAATATATATGTTCCTATGCAAAAGGTTTTTATTACCTCATCGTCAACATATATAAGCTTAAAGCTCATGCTTTCATATTGATAATTAATTACATTTATATTTTTGAAAAATTCACTTGACTTTGAATCATCAAAAAGTATTCTGCCAAGCTCTCCGTTAATTCCCTGCGCCGCCTGCCAGTCCAGCTCATAAGCAGTATTTTCTACATTAACAAGACAATCATAATTTAGCAGCATTTCTTTTTTTTCTAAAGGTTCTAAATCTCCTTCTATTTTCACACTATATCTGTAATACTCACTGCTTTCCTGAAGTCTTGTATCAATATTTTCAAAGTAAAAACCGGGACCAAAAAATATCCCTGCAGTAATTATAAGCATACATAGCAACGCTAATATTTTTCCCATTTATATCACCTCTCTGGCTTTTTATTCAAACCATGAATTAGCTGTCTGTAACCTTAAGGGGCATGTACATGGATATTGCTGTTCCTTCCCCTTCCCTGCTTGCTACATTAATATAACCTCCATGAAGCTTTGCCGTCAGATTACATATTGCAAGACCAATTCCTGCGCCTCCCTGTTTTCTGGCTCTTGATTTATCCACCATATAAAAAGGCTCCATTATCTTATCAAGCTGTGAAGCCGGTATTCCTCTGCCCTCATCAATTACTGATACTTTATACATTTCCTCACATTTTTCGCCCTTTACCTTAACCTTGCCGCCCTTTTTTGACGCCTTACAGGCATTATCAATAAAATTCAGTATTGCCGTAATAAACAATGAATCCTCTGTCATTATAACTGTCTCTTCTATATTAAATTCAATATATACGTCATATTTTTCTTCTAAAAATCTTGTTGCGTCCTTTATTCTTCCCATTATATCAAGGGTATTTGTCTTCTGAAGCTCCAGCTCCTGCTTTCCCATAACTATAAGCTGTAAAAGATTAAGAGAAAGCCTCTCAAGTCTTTTCCCCTCTCTGTAAATATATTCCCCATATTCTCTTCTCTTTTCCGGCGTAACATCATATGTTCTTAATATATCGCCATATCCTATGATTGATGTGAGAGGCGTCTTTATCTCATGGGTAAAATCTGCCATAAAAATCTCTCGCTTTTCAAGCATATCATTTAATTTATCTATATGCTCCCCGGTATTTACGGCAAGGGTGTTTAATGCCTCCCCAAGACTTTTCACCTCCTTGGATTTCATCCGTTTATAGCTTGTATTTATTCTGACAGAATAGTTTCCCTCTGATATTTTTCCTGCCATTCTTGTAAGCCTCTCCACAGGGCCTGTCACATATCTTGCAAACATATACAGTACAACAGCCATAACTGCTGACAGCATAACAAGAACTACATGATAAAGATTAAAATTCCTGTCTCTTTCCTGTATTGCTCTCTCGAGGCTATATCTGTTTACAATATAATATTCTGCATATCTGCTTGTTACCTGTATATAAGTAGTATTTACACTGTCACTTTCCCTGCTTTTTGTATTGTCATCATTAAAATTGATAATCTTTGCCTCTACCTCATAATTATGCATTTTTTTAATTTTATTGTCTTCCCATTCCAATCTTCTGCCTACATATACCTGATTTTCTTCTGTTCTCATTTCATCCAAAAGACTTTTTATGGTATATTCGATATGCCGCTCATCTGACATTATGTACATTGAAGCTACATAAGAAAATAAATTTTTATTATCATTTTTTGCTTTTTCAATTATCTCATTTAGCTTTGCGTCATATATGGAATTAATTAAAAAAAAGCTGCCAATTCCCATTGCCAGCATAAAGATACAGTATGCAAAAGCAAATATTTTTGTTGAAAATCTCATAAGTAACTATTACTCCTTAAATCTATATCCAATCTTGTATACTGTCTGTATGTTTTTTTCAAGGCCCAGCTTTTTTCTAAGCCTTTGAATGTGTAAATCAACTGTTCTTGTATCCATCTGATATGAATCATTCCACACTCTTTCGTATATAATTTCTCTATACAACGCTATATTTTTATTCTTTACAAGCAGTACAAGCAGCTCAAATTCCTTATACGTAAGCTCAACCGGACTGCCAGCCTTTTTTACAATTCTGTTCCCCGTATCTATTTCCAAATCAAGCGCATTAATAACCTGACTTGTCTTGTTGTAACGCCTTAGCACTACCTCTATTCTTGCTAACAGCTCGCTTATATCAAATGGCTTTACTATATAATCCTCAGCCCCGGCTTTAAGTCCCTTTACCCTGTCGTTTACATTCGCCTTCGCAGTAATGAATATAACCGGAATGTTATACTGCCTTATATAGCCTATAAGCTCAAAGCCATCGACCTCAGGCAGCATAACATCCAGCAATACTAAATCATATCTGTTTTTTTCTATTTCATCTGCGGCGCTTTTCCCATCATACACGCATAATGCTTTGTAGCCTGCATTAAAAAGCGCCTCGTATATTAAATTGGCTATGGCGCTTTCATCGTCAACCACAAGTATACTGTTCATTGTATCCTTCCCCTTTTTACATATCATTAATTTTATATTACTGCTTTTTTGTATCATAGTTGTATCAGGAAAGGACTCAATTTAATAATCACAGTTCATACAGGCTGCTATACTTTTTCTTAAAATAATTTATAAGAGGCTTTGCAGTGATTTCCTTCCCGCACAGTTCTTCTATAAGCTCCTTTGGCACTACTGCCGTTCCGTTCTTATGAATATGGGTATTAAGCCACTTTGTGATTTCCTTTACCCTTCCTTCTGATAAAATCCTGTCAATATCTCCAAGCTCCTCCTCTATTCTTTCAAGAAGCATTCCGTCATATATTGAGCCTAAAAGGTATGATGGAAAATATCCAAAGGCTCCTCCGCTCCAATGGGAATCCTGCAAAAGACCTGACGACATATCGGGAGGCTCTACTCCAAGATATTCCTTCATTTTATTATTCCATGCCTCAGGTATATCGCTTATATCTATTTTACCGTCAAACAAATCTCTCTCTATCTCATACCGCACAATAATATGGAAGCAGTAGGTTACTTCGTCAGCGTCTATTCGGATAAGGGAATTTTCCACATGATTTATCTCCCTGTAAAAATCCTCAATAGGAATATTTTCATACTGTGGGAAAAGCTCCTTTAGCTTATAATATATGGGCTTCCAGAAGTTTATGTTTCTTCCAAGTATATTTTCCATAAACCTTGACTGGCTCTCGTGAAGTCCCATATAATGACAGTCTGAAAGAGGAGTATCCATATATTTTCCGTCCACGTTCTGCATAAAAATACCGTGTCCGCCCTCATGAATTATACTGAATACAGGATTTATTATGTTTTCCCTGTAATAATGATTTGTAAGCCTTACGTCATTTGAGTTAAGACCTGTGGTAAAGGGATGCTCGCTTTCTGCCATAATGCCTGCTTTCATGTCAAAGCCTATATAATTAAGCAGGAACTCGCTAAGCTCCTTCTGCTTATTTATATCAAAATCACCCATAAATCTGCTTTTGTCAGGCTGCTTCTTTTCCGTTATTTTTTTCACAAGAGGAATAAACTCCTCCTTAAGCTCATTAAATACTTTATCTATCTGTTCTCTTTCCATTCCCTTCTCAAAATCGTTTAAGAGAAGGTCATAGGGATTTTTGTCAGGCTTTCGGTAATTGCACATTTTCTTTATGCTGTCAACTATCTTTTCAAGATAAGGCTTGAAGCTTTCATAATCGTTGTCCCTTTTTGCATTCTGCCATACATCCTCAGCCTTTGCCACGGTTTTCATATACTCTGTGTAAAAATCCACAGGTATATTTTTATTTTCATCATATTCTTCCTTAAGCCTGTCTACAGAAAGCTGCCACTCCTTCGGCAGGCTGTCGTATTCCTCCCTGGCTGAAAGCTTATCAAGATATTCCCCCATCTTATCAGAAGTGCTCATCTCAAACGCTTTCCCTCTATAGAAGGACTGCAAGTCCACAAGGTGCTCAACGGCTCTTTCCGAGGCTTCCGTGTGAAGCTCCCATGATATAAGCTCCGCCGCCTCCTCATAATTCTTTAACTCCCTGTAATAATCCTTAAACTCATCTAATATACTGTTTCCCATTACTTCCTCCTTTTTAACTCCTAAAGCACAACATACCAGCTAACCACCAAAAATTCCGCTCCGCCAAACATGCATCCACTAAAGCACAACATAACGGCGAACAGCCACAAATTCCGCTCCGCCGAACTTGCATCCACTAAAGCGACAACATACCGGCGAACCACCAAAAATTCGGCTCTGCCGAATTTACAAGTGCCGCTGCCGCGCGGCACTTTTTTATAATAACGTAGCTCTCAGCTCCTCTGCCGTCTTTGGACTAAGGTATGACGGCGCTATATCAAACACTGTCTTACATCCCTTTACACCCTCCTTAGACAGCCTGTACGCCGCCCTTGCATATGCTGCTATTACGCTTGCCGTAAATTCCGGATTCGAATCAAGCTTTAAACTGTATTCAATAATATGATTGTTTTCCTTATTCCAGCCTGTCCTTCCGCTTCTTAAGACAAAGCCGCCGTGAGGTATGCCGCTGTGGTTTGTCTTAAACTCCTCCTCTGATATAAAGTGTACGGTAGTATCATAATCGGCAAAGTAATTAGGCATATTTTTTATCTCTGCTTCAACCCTTACCCTGTCTGCACCGTCCTCAAGCACAACAAAGCACTCTCTTATGTGCTTCTGTCTTGTTGTAAGCTCAGGATTTTCACCGTTTCTTACTGCCTTTAGCGCGGCTTCAACAGGTATTGTATACTGCTTTCCATCCTTTACTCCTTCCACTCTCCTTATTGCATCAGAGTGTCCCTGACTTACGCCCTTTCCCCAGAAGGTATAGTCATTTCCCTCCGGCAGTATGGCGTTTGCATACATACGGTTTAATGAAAACATACCAGGGTCCCATCCTACAGATATAACAGCCACATTTCCGCCTTCCTTTGCAGCCTTGTCTGTATTTTCAAAATGCTCCGGTATACGCGCATGTGTGTCAAAGCTGTCAACTACATTAAACAGCCTTGCATACTCTCTTGTCTGCTTTGGCAAATCAGTAGCGCTTCCTCCGCAAAGTATCATAACATCTATCTTATCCTTCCATTCCTCCACCTTTGACACACTGACTACCTGAGAGTTTTCTGTAAGAATACTTACGTTTTCAGGCTCTCTTCTTGTAAATACCGCCGCAAGCTCCATATCTGGATTTTGACGTATTGCACATTCAACTCCTCTACCTAAATTACCATATCCTAAAATTCCAATTCTTATACTCATTTTTTTCCTCATTTCTGCACGGATTTTTTGTGTTAAAAGCGCAATGTGCTTTTAGCACATTTTACACTTACAGGCTTGCATATGCCGTGCTTATGCAAGCCTGTGATTAAAAATTTTACCACTCCTCCTCAAGCTGCTTAAGCCTGCTTTTAAGAAGATTTCTTGCCGCATCTATATTCTGTCTGCTTCTGTCGTTAAGGGCTTCCTCAAACTCCCTTAACCATACATCTATAGCGTCCCTGACTCTGCCTGTGCTTTCCTCATAAAGCCTCTCGCCCTTTAAAAGCAGCAGCCTGTTTTCCTCCTGGTCTCTTGGATGCACCTTAAGATATGAAAGCTCCTGCATCCTTTCCTCTATCTGCTCAGGCGTCATATCATTTTCATTTCCCTTAATTATCTGCTTTCTTATCTCCCCTGTGGAAATAATTTTTACCGTAACCTCAAGAAGCGAGTTTATATCGTATGTATATGTAACATCGATTGCCTCCTCGCCTGCCTTATTCTTTGGCACCTTTATTTCCATTATGCCTACCAGAAGATTATTGCCTGCAAACCTGCTCTCCCCCTGAAGCA
This sequence comes from uncultured Lachnospiraceae bacterium, assembly GCA_910584685.1. GTDB lineage: Bacteria > Bacillota > Clostridia > Lachnospirales > Lachnospiraceae > CAG-303. The sequence continues at coordinate 65,719 of CAJUAO010000004.1, forward strand.
CCTTTATAACTATATGCTCCTGATTGTCATGGAGCGTATAGAGCCTTTCCGTACGGCTTGCGGGTATAATTGTATTTCTCTCTATGATAGGAAGATAATGGCCTGATTCAAAGCTTCCGTTGCCTCTCTCAACGGATACCTCCGTACCAAGGGTAAAGGAGCATACGTCAGTAAGTATAACCTCCTTTATGGATTTATTTCTTTCCTTCATTGCCGCCTGTATAGCTGCTCCAAGGGCTACAGCCTCGTCAGGATTTACCGTTGTATTAGGGAATTTTTTAAACAGCTTTGCAATAAAATTTTTCACTATTGAAAGCTTTGTAGCTCCTCCTACAAGCACCACCTCATCTATATCAGACAGTTTTAAATGGGCGTCTGACATACTTCTCTGAACGGATTTTTTTATTTTTTCGAATAAATCAAAGCACCTGCTTTCATATTCCTTTGTATCCATATGACAGGTAAGCTCTTCCTCCTTATATTTAAATACTATATCCGCCTCTCCCTTATCTGAGAACGCAAGCTTTGCTTCCTCCGCCGCCTTTCTAAGCCTAATCAAATCCTTCTCCGAGAGAGAATCCCTGTCAATCTCCTTCTCCTCAAGCACAGCGTCCTCAAGAATCCTTGTAAAATCCTCTCCTCCAAGGAAATTGTCTCCCGCTACTGCCCTTACCTCAAGAATATTCTCAAAAAGCTCAAGAACAGACACGTCAAAGGTTCCTCCTCCAAGGTCAAACACAAGAAATTTTGTGTTGCCGTGCTTTTCATACAAGCCGTAGGCTATAGCTGCTGCCGTCGGCTCGCTTATTATTCTGTCTACCTTAAGTCCTGCCAGCTCCCCCGCCTGTCTTGTGGCTTTCCTTCTCTTTTCATCAAAGTAAGCCGGCACGCTTATTACAGCCTCCGTAACCTTCTCGCCTAAGAAGCTTTCCGCATCCTCCTTAAGAGCCCTAAGGACAAATGCCGACAGCTCCTTTGACGTATATTCATAATCTCCAAGCCTGTATTTCTTATCCGTACCCATGGTACGCTTAAATACACCTGCGGCATTTAAAGGATGAAGATAGCCGTATTCCTTTGCCGTCTCTCCCACAGACACCTTGCCCTCTTCGTCCACGCTTACTATTGACGGCGTAAGATGCTTTCCAAGCCTGTTTGGAATAATCTTTGTTTCACCATCCTTAAAATATGCCGCCAGACTGTTTGTCGTACCTAAGTCTATACCTATTATCATTTCTATCTCCTAAATTATTTATTATATTTACAGCCTTGCCCTTGCTATCTTATAATTTGCAAAGCTATCCATAATGCCGTTGTCCACGGCTGCCTGATAATACTCATAGGCAAGCTTTTTATTTCCCTTTGCCTCATAGTATATGCCAAGAGCTTGAAATCTCTCCGTACATATGCTTATGGTGCAGAAGGAGCATAAATCCTTTGCTTCAAAATCCTTAATAAGCTCGTCCGCCTTGTCTGTCTGCCCTGTACATACATAGTATATAATAACCTTGCACATATTTTCAAGTCCGTCGCTGTAATCTGCCAGATAATGACCTATAGGAGTTCTCCTCCTGTCATTGCCGTAAAAAGACTCTAAGCCAAAATCAAAATCCTCTGCCAGCTCCTTTACTCTTTCCCCGTCATTTATATCCCATGCAAGAGCCATGGCCTCGGCTATACTTCCTATATTTTCATAGTAAGGCCTTATGGCGTCTGTTTCAAGCTTCTCTTTAAGCCACTTAAGCTTTGCATCATAAAAATGCTCTAAATTGCCGAAATCATATATCTGCATATTCATCATTTCAGTTTTAAGCTCTGCAGTCTCGTACTTATTCATGGCGCTCCTAAGCTCCTTTACCACAGCCTTTCTTTCCTTATCGGTTTTTGCCGCCGCCCTTTCAAGCTTAACCTTGTTATACACATACGCCTTTTCACTATAAGATTTTTTCTGCACATCATTAAGAACTCCTTTTGCTTCCTTATACATCTTACGTCTCTTATACAAAAGCTTTAAGGATTCTGCAAGGTCAAATCTGTCATCCTTATCGCTGCACTTATTTATACCCTCATTATACCAGTAAACCGCATTGTCATAATCCTTAAGCTTCTCGTATATTAATCCCTTAAAGTGGCATTTGTAATAGCATTTGCTCTTTTTATCAGAAAGAAAGTCTGTATATTGAAGGGCTGAATTAAAATCTCTCTTATAAATATATGTTCTTACAAGCTTTACATATATTTCTTCCCTGTTATCTATGTCTAAATCATTCTGTTCATCCGCTGCTTTAGCTGCCTGAAAATCCTCATTCAGCGCCGCCTTAAGATTATCTATGGCTATATCCCATTCATCTACAACAACCGCCGCATCCGCTATCTTTATATGACATAAAAGCGCCATCTCCGGCTCTCTTTCCAAATACAGCTTCCAATATTTCATCACATCATAGTGACCGCCCCTGTCCAATACTCTTCTTGCATGATTATCATATATCATTCCCAGCCACTTATATATATTTGTATTATTTCCTGCCGCAGCTATAGCCTTTTTAACAATTATCTCAGCCCTTGACCACTGACCGGTAAAATCATAGCACTCTATCATGTCAAGATATACGCCTGCTGCCGGCTCGCACATTTTTTCGTATTTTTCAAGCATCTCTAAGGATTTTCTATAATCCTTGCTTATTCTGTATACATCCGCAGCATTATATATGTATCTCCGGCTTTTGCAAAGCGCCGCCGCCTTTACTGCCGGCTCCTTTATCTCGGCTATGGTATGCTCATTTTCATTATCATTCATTTTTATTGTTGATATCATATAATACAGCTCTGCAAGAAAACGCTTGTCTGCCTCCTGCATGGTTTTTTCGTCCTGCTCATCTATAGCCTTTTGTATAAGGTTAAGATATTTATCATCTGCTTTTGACTTCTTATTATTTTTTGAGCTTTCATTTTCTGCCGATTTTTCCTGCATATAATTCATCTTAAGCTCAAGAACGTTAAGTCCGAAGCTTTCAACTCCCTGCTCCTTGGCCTTCTCTAATATATTTTGAGCGTCAGTCTCCTGATGGTACTCTAAAAATACCATTGCCCCATACTCATACCCATGTATATATTCAGGATACATATCTGTTATCTGATAAAATAAATCTATTACCTCCTGCGCGTTTGCAGTCTCATAGGCGGCTTCAAGCCTTACTGCCAACGCCGGAAAATATTCTGAAGCAAGCTCTACTGCCTTTTCGCTTATTTCATAAGCCTTTCTGTACTCATTCTGCATCATGGCAAGGTTTGCCATATTTACCTTTGGCTCACAGCTGCCCTCTGCAAATTCATCTGACTTTTCAAATGCTGTCATTGCTCTGTCAAGAAATCCTGCCTTCTTGCTTTCCCTTACGGAAAATGACTGGTTTACAATAAGCTTTCCCTTGTAGCTGTAAGCCGATGACAGCTCATTGTTGCACGCGCTTACCATATGACCTTCGTTTGCAAGCTCATATTCAAGCTTTTCCATTTCATCCCCGGAAATATTATTATCGCTTGTTTTTTCCTTAAGCTCCTCTATTTTATTTTCAGCTTCTTTTTTTCTGTTAACAAGAACTTTAATCCACTTCTCAGTTTCCGATATTGCTTTATCCAAGCTTCTCATTGCCCCGTAAATAGAGCTTAATGTCTTATGATATGTAAAAAGCTTTTCCTCATATATTTCATTGCCTGTAAGAAATTTTACGGCATCCTCATTCCTGTTTCTCCTCATATAGGCATATGCAAGGGCGTCAACTGTATTTACATCCTCTATCGGCTTGTCAGAGGCTCTAAGCTCCTCCTCGCACTTTTCTATAAAGCCGTAATCTGCCTTTTCAAGCATAGAGCGAATTTCCTCATTCTCACTGTTTGCAAACGCTGAAAGATATATGACTGCATCCCTGAAATTATTGTCCTCCAAGGCTGCAATACCCAGATACCTCTTTACTACGTTGTGGTCAACGCCGTCGTCATCCATTCTCTTAAATACAGTCAGGGCCTCCTCCTTATGACCGCTCAGCCACAAAAGCTCGCCGCCGCTGGATTGATTTTTTATACTGTATTTATATTCCTCCGCATCCACAAGCTGCTTTGCTCTTTTGTATGCCTCCTCATAAAGTCCCTTGTTTATATCTGCATAACCCTTTACAAGCTCATAGTATGGATGGTAGATATTTAGCGCGTCCATTTTAGCTATTTTACTGTCTACATCGGAAAAATCCCCTTCATATATCTGATTTTCCAATTCAAATAAGCCTCTTATAAAGCTGTCGTAATCTGCCGCGTCATCACCCTTAAACCACTCATAGGCAAACTCATTTTCATCATTTACGTCATTTATGCAATTAATCATATAGTCTACAAAGCCCTGAGGCAGAAATTCTATAAACTCGCCTGCATTCTCCACTATATCGTATCTTTCGTTTAAAAGCCTGTATACGGCGTTGGTCAGCCTGAAATTATCCATAAGGTATGTAAACAGATATTCCTTTACCTGCTCTGCATACTCTAAGTCTGAAAATATATCCTGGGATAAAAATTCACGCCAGCACCGGGCGTCTGTTCTCTTTGAAAAGGTGTTATATATTGTCTTTAACTGACTGACAAAATGACCGAAGGGTGTGTCTCCATAATCCTCCTCGTCTTTTTCGTCTGCGCCTCTTGCATACTCCAGAGCCGCCTCATACGCTTCACGCAGCAGCTTAAAGCCCTCAGGGTTGTCCTCGGGATGATTGTTTGCCAGCTCCATTCTGTAAGCGCTTTGAATAACGTTTTCATCCTTTGTCTCGCTTATTTTTAAAATTCCAAATATCTGTTCTGTTGTCATTTTTTCACCTCATATCTGCATGGCTATATGTGCATAAAGTGCACTTTGCACTTAGCGCGTCTTGCACTTACAGGTCTGCTGACGCCATGCTTACGCAAACCTGTAATTTTTTTCTTCCTGCTCTTACGATTAAAGAATATATTTATTATAATCCAAATTTATAAATCAAGCTACCATAATTTTCATAAAAATATTTATAGAAAATATTTATGTGACAATTTCCTGCTTAACTGCTTATTATGAATTGCTTCCTTGTCAAACGGACGCTATAAAAGACACCGGCAATATTCTGCCGGCGCCTTCTTAAAAAACACGTAATTTTTTTTGTATTTGAGCAGCCTTACTATAAACTTCACGGCACATATCAGTTCTCCAAAAAGCAAATTTCAAAAGTCCTTCCCTATCTTCGGAATCAGTTGTCAGGTACTGGGGATATCCGTATTTACTTCTTGCTAACTGAAATAAATATACATATGGCATAGCCTCCAAATCTATTTTTTTAAGTTCTGAATACTTCATATATTCTCTTACATATTCGCAAAATTCTTCTATATCTATCTTAGCTTTGTTTCTGCAATATTCAGACGTCTGCACGTATGAGCGCATTACCTCCCATACCTTAGGCAATATCCTTGCACTGGAAAAATCTATAACTGCTTTTATATGACCATTTTCACATATTAGCTGACACCCCTGATAATCTCCATGGGTTGCCGTATACGTTATTCCCTTAAAATATTCTTTAAATTCATTTCCTTTGGATAAGAGCTTCTGCTTATAAATCAAATCATTCTTTATTTTTTCATAGTTTTTATCTGATTTATGATTTTCAAGTATTTCTAAAAGCTCTGCATATTTTTTCTGTTCATTATCTACTGAAAAGGAATTTACCCATTCCTCTCCCATATCTTTAGGCAGCTTATAATCGCTAAGGCTTTCGTGTATCTTCCCTAACATTCCTGCGGATTCTAACATAAGGCTTTTAGGAAAATCATTATATCCGTAAGTTACGCCGTCTATATATTCTTCTATGCAAATCATATGATTTTTGTATATAATAAACAGCTTTCCGTCAGCAGCTTTTATGTATTTAGCTGTGGGAATGTCTCTATCTGCAAGATAATTGACAATTTTGGCCTCACGAACTATATCCTCACTTCTTATATCGCTTTGAAACTCTTTTAGAAAATACCTTTTCCCTCCGTTGCTTACTCTGTAGCAATTAGCTGTTCCCAAGTTTATTTTTTCAACTGCGTCAACAGTTATTCCATAATAAATATTTAACAGCTCTTTTATACTGTCTGTTGTAAGTACTGTATTTTCCAGCGCCATTTTCTCTCTCCTGTAATATATTTTAATATATTTTAGCTACAAAAACTAATATAGCTTTGCTTCTTAAAACTCCGGCAGCTCCACAAATACCAGCTTTTCTCCGTCTGCTATTCCGCCGTACAGCTTATTGTTATATTGTCCTGTATTTGTATAATGCTCTATAACATAACGTGCAGTAAAAGGCATTTCCAAGGTCTTTAGCTGACTAAGCTTAAACCATTTTAACATGCCTTCATCCGAGGTCAGTTTCATATTATTACCATTTGGCAGCTTTGCAAAAAAATAATAATTTTGTCTTATTTCACCTTTTGTTCTCCGTAATGACACATAACGCAATTCCAAGTCTGTTATCATATCTTTTGTAACAGCTAACTCCTCTTCCAGCTCTCTAAGCACACAGGCCTTTGGGTCATTTAACTCATTTTCCTCAAAGTGGCCTCCTGCGCTGCCTACCCATACATTATTAACAACCCTTGAGCCTTGCCTGTATAATAAAAGCATCTCGTCATTACATATAAGATAAACAGACGTCATATTTCTTAGTTTTCCTATGTTATCCATAAGTCATTCTCCTTTTTGCCCTGATGCAGCCTGCTTCTTTTCCCTATGCGCTGTAATAATTGTATAACTATACCCATTAACCGTAATAATACAGTTATCAACGTTAATATACCAATTCTTTCCCTTTTTTGTAATGTCAGCATTATTTGATAAAATCTTTGATTTACACCAATTTACCACATCATCTTCAGCTAAAGAAAGATTTTTTTTAATCCTTGTTATACCTAAAGCTGTTGTATGCAGCTTTTCTATATTTAAAATTAATTCTTCAGGGCAATTTTGTCCATAGCTATATAACAGCTCTCTCAGCTCCTCCTGTCTCTCGCTGCACTTATTCAGTTCAAAAATTGTCTGGATAAGCTGTGTTTTTCCTTCTTCCTTATCATTTTCTCCTGCGCCTTCAATACCTAACGCTCTTTTCAGATTATATTCAAGCCAGCCTGACATTCCGTCATAGCTGCAATTTAATATGGTTTCCCAATTAACGCCGGCAATATTCATGCTCTGAACATATCCCTTCATAAGCTTTGACAGCTTATTATTGTCATATTTTCCTACGGGATTTACACACCAGTAATTTATAACCTCAATCAGCTCCTGAAAGGGATTCACATATCCCGCTGCCTCCCAGTCAATAATGAAGGGCTTATTGTCCTTCCACATTACGTTTTTAGGGTCTAAATCCCTGTGACTGATTACCTGACGCTTACTAACCTCCTTAAAGCTTCCAGCTGACTGCCTATCCCACTTCTTAAGCTTTGACAGATTATCTCTTATAATTCCGGCATAATCTGCTTTTTGCTTTTCTGCCTCGTTAAGCAGATAATCCCAGTCAATCAATTTCCTTGCCTGACTTTCCGGCTTTAAGCCTTCAATATGTATATTGGCCTTATGAATTTTTCCTAATGCCAGGCCTATCTGCTCGCAGTGATTTTCCGTAATATCATCACCAAATACAGATTTTCCTTCAAGCCATTCAAAAACCATAAAGTAATATTCATCCAGCATAATTACACGCTTACCGTCAAATTCCTTTGCCCCTATTAAATTTATTTTATTCTTAAGCTCATTGGAAATCTGCTCTGAATGTATCATATTATTTAATACATTATCCCTTTTCATAATATTAGGATTTAATATTTTTACGGCGTATTCTCCCTTATCAGTTGCAACGCGATACATTTTATGCAGCAAGCCTCCCGTAACTGCCAACGGAGGCTTTATAACCCTTCCAAGCATGTATTTCTCACATAGCTTTCCTATGGTTGATTCAACATTCTCCATAATAATCCCCCATTCATATCACAGCCTTGTGTTGAATGCTTTCTATAAAATCTTTTCCATGCCTACCTTGTAAGGCTTTAATCCGCACTTCTCATAAAACCTCATTGCGCTTTCATTACAGCTCCACACGTTCAGGGTCACATTATAGCATTTATTTTCCCTTGCAAAATCAATAACCGAATCATATAGTATTTTTCCAATATGCCTGCCCCGTAAAGCTTCATCCACGCATAAATCATCAATATACAGTGTCTTAATATCCGTAAGAATGTTGTCGTTCTTATGCTGTATAAAAATACAAAAGGCATAGCCTAAAATGTTGTCCTGTTCATCGGCGGCTACTAAAACAGGGCGGCTGTCATCCTTAATTATCTCCTTTAGCTGTTCATTTGTGTATTTTCTTTCACCATATTTAAATAAATCAGGCCTGCCGTTGTGATGTAGCATATTAACCTGAAACAACAGTTTGTCAAGCTGCTCTATGTCCTTTTCCCGGGCTTTTCTTATAATCATTTTTATTTATCCTTTCCTGACAAAAGCAAATCTTCATGTCAAAAACAAATCTTCATGTATCGGCAGCAGCCGGCAGATTTTATATCAGCTTTTCAAGCTCCACTGATAACATTAGCTTCATTTCTTCTAATTCCACGGAAGAAGGGCAATTATCCTTATTATACATTTTTTCCCTTGGATACCACCAGACCGGTCCCATTCCTTTATTTCCATAGCCTTCCAAATCTCCGCTTACTCTCGGAAATAAATGCCAGTGAAGATGTGTGTCTCCGTTTCCTAACAGCTCATAGTTCATTTTTTCTGCATTAAAGGCTTTAGAAACAGCCTCCGCTACAACCGACATTTCCTCCAGATATTTTATCTTTACAGACTGCTCTAAATGAAACAGCTCTAATTTATGCTCCTTACATAAAAATAAGGTATATCCCTTAAAATGCTGGTGGTCTCCCATAACGACATAGCCTGTTTTAAGCTCCTTTACAAAATAAGGATTTTTGCCCTCCCTAATCAGTTTAATTCTTTCACATACAAGACACATATGCTTACCCTCCGTATATTTACAATAGCATTATTATATCATTGCAAAATTACATTGTAAATCAGAATTCATGCAAAGTATTCAGGTAATAGTTTGCATATAATATATTAGTTTTTGGCAGATAACCCTGAATAAGACGAAGCTTCTTTTTTCCGTCATATGGCGGAACGCAATAATTTTATACTTTTTCATTGTCCGCCTGCTTTTAATCCCGTATCACAGGCATATACGCATGGCCTGTCTTATGTTCAGGAGTATCATACACCTCCATTTCCTGCGCCCCGTTTTCAGCCATTCTAAAGCCATGTGCAGGCATAAAGAAGTTCCTTATGTATGAAAATAATTCCCAAACCTCACATTGCTCCTTTGCAATAAGACCTGCCGCCTCCTTATCTGTATATACCTTTATATATAATGATTTTGGCATGATATATACATCGACGCCGTCAGGCTGTTTTTCAGTTTCCACTTCCCTCACAAATCCAAAAGCCCTTGTTTTTTCATTAAGCCAGAAATTAACGCTTAAATTTATATCAGTAACGGGCAATATTGCCTGCCTAAGCAATTTTAAGGTCTCCTGCCTGTCTTTTTCTTTAAAGCTTTCTATTGCTGAATTAAAGCCGTCCATGTCCGCAAAATCCTTTGCGTAAATAATTTTTCCGGCAAGAATTGTTTCCGGTTTTTCTATCACCTTAAAATCTGTGCCGCCTACTTTAATGATTTCTATAATTTTTTCTGTCTTATCCCCCTCAACATCCAGCAGATAATCTACGGAAACATGAAAAAGCTGTCCTATAAGCTTTAAATTATAAACATCCGGTAAACATTCCCCATTTTCCCACTTTGATACTGCCTGTTCGGAAACGCCCATACTAAACGCTACCTCTTTCTGGGTTAAATTCCTTTTTCTGCGGACAGACTTTAATCTGTTCCCAAATTCCAGTTGACTAAACATATATATTTCCTCCTCTTTTTTATAGTACAAATATATATTTTATACATTAAAAATGCAACTGTATATAAGCTTGTGTAAAATCATTTTAACCCAACCACAGGTTGTATCCTCTGTTTATATGCAAATATCTATTCCGAAAGCCGAAACGATAGCACAGCTTTATTGCAGTTTTTTCAATATAGACTTTCAGACGCTTTGATGAAACATTTGATTTTCTGACGAAAAAAATTAGCTCCAGCAGCCTGATTCACAGACTGCCGGAGCACTATCAAAAGGAATGTCACATTATTTTTGCGATGTCATATCGAAAGTAAATATATCTAAATGTATTATCTAAGTTAAGCTTCTAATTTGTCGATTAATTCTATAAACCAATCTTTATGTTTGTATGCATCAAAGCAATCCCAATTCAATTCTTCCCTGAGCGCTCTTTTAACCTGCATATTATCAGACGGTGCAGCCGCTGTCATCCAACCGCACACTAACGGATGTGTAAGCGCGTGAGATTTCACCGTCATTGATTTCAAGGCACATTCTGCAGCGCGGGACAGATGATATCTTATAACGTTTTCATCATTTTTCAAAATCACTTCATCCTCTGCAATACAGCGGTGCAAAATGCAAAGCTGCTGAAGAGATTCATATCCCATATCATCGTTCGGATATGCGATTTCAAACATATCCGCAGCTGCCTTATTAACCCTTTGTACATATTCTTCTCCGTAGCGTTTCACGCTGCATTCATTAAGTCTCATTGCCATATAGAAAAGTGTTTCCATATACCAATGGTTTGCAAAACTAAATGTTTCTAAAAGCCAGTCTTCTTCATCGTGTATCTGCATAAACAGCATTTCCTGGCAATGATTGAGCTGATATGCCTTTCGAGCCCACTTGTCCGCTTTTTCCCTATTACCGTTTGCGTAATATGTTTGCGCCACTTCCGTGATTGCCTGACCTTTGTAATAGCTGCTGCAGCCATCCGCTGTATCAGAATTGTAGATTTCCGTTCCAAGCTCTATTATCTCGTTTTGATACTTCACTTTGTCGGTGTCAAAATATGTGGACATCAGCATTTCTTTTATGCGGATATCGTTAGGCAGCTTTTTGTTAGCTTCAAGCCATAAAGGTATAAGTTCTGCACGTTTCCCATCGCGGAAAAGTTTTTCTGCTTTGAGACTGCATTCTTCAAAGTATCTGTCCTCATCGATTTGTTCTACCTGCAGTAACTCATCCACGGTTATGCCGAAATATCGTGCGATTTCAGGCAGCAGCAAGATGTCGGGAGAAGTCACATTGTTTTCCCACTTGCTCACCGTTTGAAATGAAACCCCTAGAAATTCCGCAAATTTCTCTTGTGAAACATTTTTTGCTTTTCGCAATTCTTTCAATTTATTTGACAGACTGATTTTCATATAGGTTACTCCTTTTTATTTTTTTTGTAGCTACGCTTTTATTATAAAACATATATAACGACAAACAATAACCTATATTTCTAGTTTTTTGCGATACACTCAACTATATTTACAGTTTTTCAATTAAACCAGTTATGAAAAAGCATTGTGCTCCTGACAAAAATGCAGCTGCATATAAGCTTATATAAAATCGTTTTAACTCAACCGCAGGCTGTATCTGCTGTTTATATGCAAATATCTATTTCTGAAGTGTCAACAGAAATCTCTCCTTCCATTTCACCGGAAACAGACACGTCTACAACGGCTCCTGCGCTGTCTGTTCCTATGCTTTCTCCCCTGATACTGTCTGCCTTTTCCTCACGCTCCCTAAGCTTAAGCTTCTCCAGTTCCGCTAATACAAGCCTTTCAGAAGAGTTTACAAAGGAATTGCTTTGATTCGTACCCCTTTTTCCTATTTCATATGAATGATTTGCCTCGTCAATTTTTGTACGCTCCTCATTACGGTGCCGCCTGCTTTTTCTCTTAAGCAAAAGCTCCTGCTTTTTTAACATAAGCTCCTGCTTTTTAACTGACCTTTTACCCTTATTATATTCTTTTGACAAGGACTCCTTTGCTTTTTTATGCTGATGTCTTTCCGTTTCCTCTTCCTTTAGGTTATGCATTTTTCTCTGGGCGCAATTAACCATTTTATCAGCATGCCTGATAGCATTCATTACCTCTGTTTTGTCATACTGACCTGTTGCAGACGCTGACATCATATCTGTCAGACGGCTTCTTGCCATCATAAGAACTGATGCGGCAGCCTGGGAGGTATTGGCATTTAAAAGCAATGCTGCAATTTCCTTTGAATTATATTTTAATTTTTTCTTTGATTTATTTTTATTTGACCCGGTTCTTCCCATTCTCCTCTCAGACTGTCTTAACTGCCTTAGCTGCTCCGACATTCTGTCTGTAGGTGAAGACGAAGAAATCGTCTGCTTTTGTATCATAGCTCCCCCTCCTGTCTTTTGAATACATTTTTCTACTGCTAAAACCCATTGATATTACAGACCAGTCTGTGATTCCTTTCAGGTAAAATGTGAAAAATATATATAGTTTTTCAATATATTATATCGGCTTATATTAGAATTTGTTTGAATTAAATTCTTCTGTATTTATAATTTTTCGTATTGTCCCAAAGCTCGTTTCCGGTCTTTTACATTCTCCATTCTGACATAAATAATATACGCACCCTTCCTGTGGTATGGGATAATCCTTTGTATACGGCGCTATATCAGCAAGTTCCATGGCATTTTCTTTTGTTTTAAGTATTAATGATAAATTAAAATCTGTATTTTCTGAAATGTATTCTGCCACTTCCTTCGGAATCCCTCCTTCTGCCGTGACACAAACCAGCTCTTTAGACGAGTAAAGGGCTTCCATTAATGCCTCAAGCCCGAGGCTGTGACCATAGGGATATTTTCCCATTGCTCCTGCAATAAAGTAATTCTGTATTTTCGAGGCTTCCTTCCATCTTATATCCCCCGTATACCTTGAAAGTCTGCCTAAAAATACTGCCGCCGCTGAATTTCCCGAAGGAACTGCTCCGTCATAGGTCTCCTTAGGACGTGAAATTAATTTTTCTCCGTCTGACGGGGTAAGATAATATCCGCCCGTTTCCTTATCCTTAAAAAATTCCTCAAGCTGCTCTCCGCGAAGGACTGCCTCCTTTAAATATGACGTGTCAAAGGTCAGCTCATAAAGTTTAAGAAGCGCCAGTCCATAAACCGCATAATCATCAAGGCTGCCTTCGCAGGCTGCCTCTTTGTCACGCCATCTTAAAAACAGTCTTCCGTTTTCATCTGTCATTCTTTCTGCGATAAAGCTTCTCGTATCTTCTGCCGTCTTTTTATACCTTTCATCATTAAAAATTTGTCCTCCCATTGCCATTGCTATAATAGCCCACCCGTTCCATGACAGTATAACCTTATCGTCCCTGTGAAGATGCGTCCGTTCTTTTCTGTAACGGTAAAGCCTTTCCCTGCTCTCCTTTGTTTTTTTGTGTATTATTTCCCATTCTTCCTGTGCTTTTTCTTTATTACAGCTTTTATTTTTATCCTTCCATGCAATTAAATTTGGAATTGATTTTCCGTCAAAATTCCCATTATCTGTAATGTCATAAATGCTGCAAAATTCCTTTCCCTTTTCACTCCCCAGAACATCCATAATCTCATCCGGCGTAAAATAATAGTATTTTCCCTCAACGCCTTCGCTGTCTGCATCCTGTCCACAGAAAAATCCACCATCCTCCCCTTTTAATTCCCTCATCATATAATCAAGAGTCTGCCTTGCAACAGCCTTATAAAAATTATCCTTAGTAAGCTGATAAGCTTCCATATATGCAATAGCTAAAAGGGCATTGTCATAAAGCATCTTCTCAAAATGAGGAATAAGCCATTTACTGTCTGTGGAATATCTTGAAAAGCCTCCTCCTATATGGTCGAAAATCCCGCCTACTCCCATTCTGTACAGTGTGTTTTTTACCATAGAAAGAAAAGCGTCATTTTTCCTGACCTTTCCGTATCTCATTAAAAACATAAGATTATGTGGAACCGGAAATTTCGGCGCCTGTCCAAAGCCTCCATACTGTTTATCATAATTCTGGCTTAATATATCAGCCCCTATCTCAAGCAGGGCTTGGCTTGGCGTTCCTGATACCTGTTCTTGTTCTTCCCTGTGAAAAATACTTCTCACAATATCAGCGCCTGCATTAAGCAAATCCTCCTTTTGATTTTTCCACATAAAAGCAATTTTCCGTAAAATATCTATTAACCCTGCCTGACCGTACAATGAATTTCTCGGAAAATATGTTCCCACAAAAAAAGGATTCTGCGACGGTGTGAGAATAACCGTAAGAGGCCAGCCTCCCGAGCCTGTAACAGCCTGACATACATTCATATATACTGCGTCAATATCAGGACGCTCCTCCCTGTCTACCTTAACCGCAATATATTCCTTATTGAGTATTTCCGCAATCTCATTATTTTCAAAGGACTCATGGGCCATTACATGACACCAGTGGCAGGTAGAATAGCCTATACTTAAAAACACAGGCTTATCCTCAGCTTCTGCCCTATCAAACGCCTCCTTACACCAGGGATACCAGTTTACAGGATTTTCTGCATGCTGTAATAAATATGGGGATTTTTCGTTTATAAGATGATTCATGGTTTTCTCCCTTTCTAAAGCGCCCCGCGGCAGCGGCGCTTATAAATTCGGCTGTGCCGAATTTTTGGTGGTATGCCGCTATACTTTCGCTTATATTATTCCCCATTTTATATAAAATATTTCCGCTGTAATTCAATCCTGTTCTTCCGGTTTTAATACAAAAACATCCTTATTTCTATGAATATTAATAATGAGACTGCCACAATATTTTTTTAATCATTGCGACAGCTCCGTTATTTTTACATTAATACTATTGTCTTTGCAGACTAGCTTTTATTTTTTACTGCTTCTTTTGACCGGACGCAATATCTCATACCCTATCACCTCCGGATAATGCCGCTGATAATCATTACATAGCTCCTCATTCCATTCATATCCGTTTTTTTCCGGCTCATAATTCCATGCAAGATTCTCTACTCTTTCCATTACCTCCCCGTTATCCTTGAGATAGTCAAAGGGCGGATGAAAAAACACTATATAGTCACTGGCAGGAAGCTCTCTGCACTCAAATCCCTCAGGTATTATACCGTCATAGTCACTTGGAACTCCAAACCCATAAAAATAACCTTTTTTTCCGTCCTCCCAAAACCATCCGGCTGTGTGAGGAGTTACAATAGTGTGAGATACATGACTCATGCTGTCAATAATTCCACATACTTTATCACAGTCATGTTTTTCCCAAAACTTTCCGTAATCCCCAGCGTTTATATCAAATATACCTATATATTTATGGGCGGGAATATGTTCAATTCTTGTATGTGGCTCTGTTAATATTGTTTTACTCATAGTAGGCTCTCCTTTGCTTATATAATGTTCAGGAAAGAAAACAACCTGTTTGTTTGAAAGAGCAATAGGGATTGGATTTTTCCTATATGCCGCCGGCGTACAGCCGTAAGCATTCACAAAGGCTCTCGTCAGTGCCTCCTGTGAGGAATATCCGTACTTAATGGCTATATCTAATATCCTGTCGTCTCCGTCTCTGATATCAATGGCAGCCCTTGCAAGCCTTCTTCCGGCAATATAGCTTTTTACGGTCATTCCCACTATATTCTTAAACTGAGCGGAGCAATAATAAGGCGAATATCCAATCTGCTTTGACATGTCCAAAAGTGATGGATTATCCGTCAGATTTTCTTCAAGCCATTCAATCATTTTTTGTATTGCCGCATTCCATTCATACAATCTGTTCCTCTCCTTTCTCATACAAGATAGCAGAAAATTCACATAAAAATCTTGATATAAGTTGCAAATTAATTTTTTATTTAACTGGCAATGACCTTGACTGTATTCAGGCTGTTTACCACACTTTAACCGGAACTGCCTCCGTCTTTTCAATACATAAGCTAATCAAATTAAACCAGCTTTTACATTTATCAAGTATAATTGCATCCGATGTAATAACACATTCCTTCTCCTGAAGAGTTTTATCCACGTCATTAATAACATTAACGTCAAGCTTTGTATTATGGTTTTCCCATATATTCTCTATAAGGCTCTTTAATCGTCCGGAGTTTGATACAGGAGCGTCTAAATAAAAAACTGCCTTTTTAATTTTTAACTGCTCTAACATGCCGGCAATAATTTCAACGGACTTTTGTGTCTCATTTATCAGCCGGTATGTTCCCCTTAAGCCTGCTAAATCGCGGATTGTCCCATCCATGCACCTTAGAAGCAGAGAACGGCATAATGCAATTTCCAAGGTTATAATTGTGTTAAAGCCGTCAATATAAACTGTTTTTCCCACCAGCTCATCTGCCGCACATTCCTTTTCCCGACGCAGATAAAGCTTTTCGTCAGGTGAAATACTGCGCACTAGTGCAAGTCTTTGCCGCTCTGATAATAAAAAATGATTTCCCACAAATACGGAGGCTCCTTTAATATCATATCCTTCGTTTATAAGATACCTTATATGTTCCGCCGCTTTTCTTAATTTATCTATGGATTCTCCATAAAATTCCTTTTCATCATGTGCCCCGCTGCCTCTTTTTAATTGTTTATTTTCCATTTTCATCCACCCCGTCTGTTTCCAATGTAACTGCATCATCCTTACTTTTGTCAGGCCTCATAAAATAGCTTGTTGAAACCCTGAAACGCAGATTACTTCCGGGCATTTTCAGCCTTTTGGGCATACCGTATGAATTAGGTCTTCCTCCTGTTTCTGTCCCTATAATTTTTGCTATTCCATTGTCCTTTAAGGTAACAGCAAAGGTTCTTGCGCTGCTGAATGTATTATAGGAAACCTTACAAAACATATTGTCAGGAAAGCATACAGGTTTCCTTTTGTTTATTACAAGCTCCTGTTTGTTTGTAATCTGTCTTGCCTCTCCTTCGGAATAATCTATCATTTCATATCTTTTAAAGCTGTCTGTATTTGTGTATGTAATAAACTCATCAATAACAGCAGAATTTCCTCCCATATTCCGGCTTAAATCCAATATGAATAATGTTATATTTCTCTCTCTGCATAGTCTTGCAGCCGTTTCAAGCGTTCTTTTATATTGCTCATTAAAAATACAGGCATTCAAATGTAAAATCATTTTATTGTCTTGTATTTCATAGTCTATAAACTCACTGTCGTCCGGAAAATCAAGAAAACCATTATAATTCTTAAGATAAAACCGCTTTTCTATCCTTTCGCCGTTTACCGAAAATAGAACGTCGTAGCCATCCTTAACTCCAAACAAATAATTTAGACTCATTTCACTCAAAAGATGATAATTTTGATATGGATACATAATCATTCTGCTTTTTACCAGATAAGGATTTTCATGGGGTATTCTTTTAGACATTAATAAAATCAAATCTTCTGCTGTTTTTCCATTTATACTGATAATTTTTGCATTGGCAGGTATTTCATCATAACTCTTGCCAAGAATCAGACTGCCATCGCGCTCATCCCATCTTAAGCATAGAGGAATACAAAAATCCTGCGCTGAATAGGGCATTTCAATATTCGTGTGACCATCCATAAAAAAAACGGTTAATTCTGTTGCAGCGTTTACAAGACTGTCATAGGAGCATACCTTATCTGCCTTTGACCGGTATAATTGTATAAAGTTTCTTTTTAGCTCTTCATCTCTATATATAGCCGGATGATGCAGCAGCGCGTCGTATAAAAATTTAAAGTCCTCTTTAAAATAAGCGTCTTCCATTTTTCTTCTCTCCTATTCTTCTTTATTATCTTACAGCCGTACCCACGTTTTATGTACATTTATGGCAATTACTTAAAAATTATGTTTCAGTAATTTATCCGGTTTTACATTTGACAGCTTATTTATGATACGGCTCATTCATAAGTATCCTATAGCTTCTGTATATCTGCTCTAACAGAATTACCCTCATAAGCTGATGTGGAAATGTCAGCTTTGAAAAGCTTAGCTTAAAATCCGCTATACCGCTTACTTCATCTGACAGTCCGAGGGAGCCTCCTATTATAAAAGCTATATGCCCCTTTCCCGATATACCTATCTGGTTTATTTTCTGGGAAAGCTCGACTGAATTAAACATTTTTCCTTCTATCTCCAAGGTTATTATATACT
The DNA here is from genome assembly GCA_910584685.1 of uncultured Lachnospiraceae bacterium. Lineage (GTDB taxonomy): Bacteria > Bacillota > Clostridia > Lachnospirales > Lachnospiraceae > CAG-303. The sequence goes on from CAJUAO010000004.1 coordinate 83,912, forward strand.
CGTCTCCCTTAAGGCTTTTTATTATTCTCTCTCCCTCTTTTCTTTTTATATTTTCCTCCTCTGCAGGGCTTGCATTATCAGGCGTCTTTTCATCTGCAAGCTCTATAATATTCAGCTTTGCGTATCTTGATAATCTCTTTGAGTATTCTTCCACTGCCATTGTAAAGTATTTTTCCTTTAGCTTTCCTACCGTTATCAATGTTATCTTCATTTTATACCTCGTTAATTATTTGCTTTTATATATAATTCAGCCTGTAGTCTTAAGAATTGCAATTTAACAAAACATATTTTTTTATAACACAATTCTTGTAGTAAAGCTAAATCTATTGTATACTATCGTAGTAATTATTGTATCATACGTTTTTTTTAGGTGCAATATAAACTAAAAACAAAGGAGATTACAAAAATGGCATGGTGTCCCATATGTAAAGCTGAATATGATAACAGTGATATTTGTCCTGACTGCTCTGTTGATTTAATTACTGGAAATGAAAAGGATTACACAGATATTTTTACCTTTCCGGATGAAGAAATATCCTTAAATATTTATAACCATCTTATGGAATTAGGTTTTGAAACCGTTCATTACTATTATGATTCAAATGATAAGGTATTTCATATTATATGTGAAGAGTTTGAAGCTGATGATGCAGGAAAGCAGATATATTTCTTTATTACTGATAATTTGAATGATACGCTTACTCCGTCCGAAAAAGCCGCCTTATCTGAATTTACAGATAATATTTTTAATGAAAATGCTGACCGTGAAAATATTTCTGCGTATGTTTCTGCAAAAGACAAATATGCCGATGTTCATTCCTCCGCTTCAAGCCTTCTGATAGTAGGATTTATAGGACTTATTATACTTGTGCTTGACTTAACAGGAATATACAGATTTCCTTTCTCAGGAACCTCACGTATTCTTTTTCTTGGAACCATGGGTATTGTATTTGTGTTATTCCTCATTTCCGGTATTGTTTCTCTAAGAAAGGCCAAAGCGCTTTCAGCTATGATTTCGCGTGAGACAGACCTTGAGAAAGAGATTACGGCATATATTACGGAAAAGCTTAATTTATCTCCTGCCGACGGCAGTATTGATGAAAATGCTTCTGATGAGGAAAAATATCTTGCAAGGACTGAATATATACAGGGTATGGTGAAGAATGTTTACCCTGATGCTGACGAGGCCTTTATTGAGCATATTATTGAAAAGGCTTATGATGATATTTTTTAGGTTATATAAAAAGCTGCTCCTTGGATTGTTTCTTTCCATGGGGCAGTTCTTTTTACTATAACGTATATGTTTTATTTCCATTTTTGAATTTTTGCTTATAAATATGTACTTACAATAAATATTAAGCTGCGGATTTTTAAACTCCACATATGTTATTTCCGTTTATTTTTCTCATCCTTGCTAAGAAAGCCTGTAATTACCAACACTATTCCTATAATTGGCGATATTCGCCCTATTATATCGGTTATATAGAATGTAATAAATCCGGCAATAATCATATCAGAAATTGAAATTCCTAATAATATAAATGCGATTCCTAAAAGCATTAATTTCATAAACAGATATCCTCCTATGTGGTTTTCACTCGTATTTTTTATCTTTTTTAAATGTCTCCACTACACATATTACAACTCCTGCTAGCATAATAAAAATTGATAACCAAAATATATCTTCAAGCTCAGTATAATAATATTCATGAGCCCTCCATATATACCTATGTTCATCTGCATAAAAAGATGCAAATATTGTCATAGATATTGATAGTCCAATCACAGACATTAATACTCCAAGTATCATTTTTTTCATAGTAGATTTTCTCCTTTATAATTTTATTTAAATACTGCTTTTAATTCTATAATCTTTCCACTATAAGTATATGTATCATTATATCTGCTATCCTTTCTAAGTACAATTCCCTCAATTGATGTTCTGCAATTTGTTAAACTTGTTGATTTTGTTACAATGGCAGGCTCAATCTTCCTACTCTGGCCATATGCAAAACCTTCTGGTCTGACATACCATTCACAATATGCTTTTACCCCTCCTGCATGCATCTGCGAAAATCTCTCTATAACTTCCATAGATGATGTTGAATATGTATTTGAAATTGAATTATTATAATTCACACTCAATGCCCCTGTATTAATTCCTCCTGCTACTCCCATTCCAGCGGACAAAGAATATGTGGAGCTTTTTTCCTTATCATCTAAAAATACAGCTTCAACAATTGATGTATAAACATTGTTACTGCCAATCTTTACAGAATACTCGTCAACTTTCATATTATTAACAGGTGATACATACGCAGAGGACAATATATAATTGTAATATGTTTTTTTACCTCCTTTATCCCAAACCGAACCACGGTAACAATATAACGTTACACTTGTTTCTCCTACATATTCTGTATAATTGCTATTATACAATCTGCATATAGATGTAACAGGCTGTATCGCCGTCTTTAATGACGGTATTTGAAACTCCAAACCATCACCTTCCTTGTTTTCAACCTCCAGTTCATTCAACTTAGTTTCAACTGCAAAAACCTCCTCCCTCTCTATTGTATCTAAAATGTTCTCTAAATTCTCCTGCCTTTCTTCCTTCTTTTTGCTTTCAGTATCTTCGCCTTCCGCTTGTGCCGAGCCTATAAAGCCCATAATAACCTCTCCGCCGTTTTCTGAGAGATATACGCTGTCCATACTTTCCATCTCTGCCTCTACACTTGCTTTAATATCATTATATTTACTGTCAATATAATTTATCTCCTGCTGATTTTCTATATCAATAACAATGACTGTACCGTTTCCCAAAATCTCATTTACAGCCTTTTTATCCATAACTGCAAAATTTTCATAGTCTGTTTTAATTCCCTTACAGTCAGATAAATCCGTTCTATAGCTATCGCTGAATACACTGTCAGAGCTGTAATAAAGCGTTTCGGATTGATTTTCACAGTCTATGGCCTCCAATACTATCTCCCTTCCCTCATTTTCAAAACCCATTTCCTCTGCATATGCATAGTAAGAATTATATGTACTAAACACAAAATACAATACCCCCAATGCACATGCTCCAACCTTTTTTACCATTTTTTCTCCTTTCGGTTTTTAATTTTTTATAGAAAGTAACAAATTCAATGAGATAACTCAAAATACTCATATATCTCATTTATATCTGTTATCTTTTTACCATAGTAATTTGAAAAGCACTCCATAATATCTGTATTGCTTATATCCTTTTTGGACAAAATCAATGACACTATACCTGTTAACACTGGAGCCGCTGCAGACGTACCGTCATTACTTGAATATACCCTGTCTCCGCTTACTGTAGATACAATATTTTTCCCGGGAAGATATACGGTGTTTTCCAGCTCACTGTACATTTTTATTCCGCTTTTTGTATATGCTCCAACGGAAAGCACTTCGTCATAGCCTGCCGGATATCCGATTTTTTCGTCTGTATCGTTTCCTGCTGCCGCAACAATTACTATTCCGTTGTCATATGCTCTTTTTACTGCCAAATGTAATTTATCGTAGTCATTTTTAGTCATAACGCTTATATTTATAATATCAACTCTTTTGCTTATGGCATAATCAATCGCCTCAATCATTTTATCTGTATCTGCAATACCGTTATTATCTGAAATATCTATAGATATAATATCTGCCTTTGAATTTATGCCAAGCACGCCGTCTTCATCCTTTGGAAATCCGCTTATTATTCCGCACACAAATGTTCCATGCTCATTATCTGTATTGTTGTTCTTATCTAAGCCTGACACTGCATATTTATCTGTTACACAGCCTGCTAAATCAGCATGACTATCGTCAATTCCTGAATCAATAACCGCTATCATTACCTTATTGTCTCCTATATAATCAAGTGGATTGCCGCTTCCAAACAGCGCTTCTACATGCCATTGCAGCCTATGCTTAACATTTTTATTTTTACTTATGTAATAATTTAATAAGCATATTCCTATTGCTATTACACACAAGCACAAAATAAAAATAAAAATTTTTTTCTTTTTAATGCTTTTCTTCATAAATATTTTCCTTTCATTTTTTGTTTTTTTCCTATTTTACAGAAAGCAGCATATCCTTTGAATATTCCTGCAATTTCGCTGAATCCAATGAAACAGATACCCCTGCCTCGTTAATAATCAATCCATACTCTATATTTTCTAACACACTTGAACTATCATGCACATATGTTATTGAAATTTTATTTTCTCCGTTTTCCTCCTTCTTTCTTGCATAAAACACTCCATATCCCTCATAATAATTATCACCCATAGCTATTCCGTTTGTAAAGCTATAGGCGTAACCATACTGACTGGCGTCAATCGGCTCATATATTTTGATTTTCTTTACTTCAAAAGAATTTTTCAAGCAAACAACCTCTGTCTGTGCCGGCATACCGGGAATTATCTCCCATCCCTCATGCACTGCAAATCCAAAGCTGTCATTTTCTATTCCATATCCTGCTTTAAGCCATCTAAAGGACGGAAAGAACTTATACTGTTTTTCACCGTTATTTTCATATGAATAGCATATTATAGTTACGGAAATTAACTCATCTTCAAATTCAAAGCTATCCATATCTTTATAAATGTCGCCTCTTTTTATATCCTTTGCAATAAATGCAATTTGTTCATCCGAAATATCCGCCAATACCTCATCCGGTGTACCCGCATTTAAAAGAATTTTTTTATATCGTTCTAAGTCAGCTTTATTTATGCTTTTATCAGAATCTGACTGTTCCTTATCAGCTTCCATATCCTTCTTTTCACTGTAATTTCCTTTATCATATATCCTTAACATTACATATGACAATATTATTCCAATAATCAACAGCACTGGCAAAATCAGCCGGCTTTTTTTATTTTTTTTCATCCTATACTCCATCTTTCTTCCCTATCATACTTTCCACATATTCCGCCAACTCTCCCACTGTAGTAATTTCCTTAAATGAGAGCTTGTCATCCTCAAATTTAAAGCCGTATTTCTCCTCAATCTCCACTATAACCTCCATATAGCTTATAGAATCCATTCCAATGTCCGTTAATTTGCTGTCCTTTGTTATCTCCTCTACCCTGTCTGCTTTTTGCTTTATAAGGCTTATGATTATTTTATTTATATCATTAACGCTTATACTATTACCATAACAGCCTGTACCTTCGCCGTCGGTTTTATTATAACCCTGCATGCATAAGCCTTTTCTGTCTGCCTTTCCGCCAAGGGTAATGGGAAATTCCTCCATGCGTATATACCTGTATGGAATCATATATTCCGGCAGCTTCTGCTTTAAATAAGCTATTATTCCTCTTTCATCAACATTACATTTATCATCGCTTATATAATATGCCGCAAGTTCCTCCTTTCCCTCCCATACACATATGACTGCCTCCCTTATATTTTCTATCTCCATAATATAGTGTTCTATCTCCTCAAGCTCAATTCTATAGCCTCTGAGCTTTATCTGATTATCCTTCCTGCCTGCATACACGTACATTCCCCTGTCATTTTTATACGCCAAATCACCTGTTTTATATAAACGCATATTATTCCACTCTGTAAACTGACGTTTCTGTGCCTCTGTATTGTTTTTATATCCGTCACAAATACATTCGCCTGCTACGCATATTTCTCCTGCCTGTCCCATATGTACCTGATTCATATTATCGTCCAAAAGATATATGCGGGAATGTTTTAAAGGACTTCCCAGATACTCTTCATCTGAATTTGTCAAATCTCCGCATATACAGCAGACCGTTGTCTCCGTTGGCCCATATATGTTTATTATTCTAAGTAAATTCTTTTCCTTCAGCCTTGCAAAAAGCTCTTTTCCTATCCTTTCTCCTCCAAGTGAAATACAACTTACCCCGTCAAGACATTTCAAGCTCCTGTCCATTGTTCCTATAAGCCTCATCCTTGAAGGCGTTGCCTGTATAAAATCCACGGAATTTTCTTTTATAAGCCTTGACAGCCTCATTGGATTTTTCTGCTCATCCTCTCCTGCCAGCACAATATCCATTCCCATATATGCAGAATATAAAACCTCTATCATAAACATATCAAACGTATAATCTGACATACATATTGTACATCTGTACTTTGTTTTAAGCATTTCACTAAAATCCTGAAGCCATTTTTCCAGCGCATTTCTTCCAATCTGAACAAGCTTCGGCTCTCCCGTTGTTCCCGATGTGGGGATAATATATGCCATATGATTATTAAAATCCTTTATTTCCAAGCTTTCATATGTACAATTAATATCTAAATTCACTACATTCTCAAATTCATATGATATATTTGTAATATAATACTTTGCTCCTGATAAGCTAAGTATATTCTGATTTCTTTCCCTTGGAGCATGAATATCCAAAGGGATAAAAGGTATTCCCACCTCGTAAAGCGCATATATTGTCACAAGCATTTTGACGTTTCTCTCCATAAACAGCGCTACAGGCTCATCCTGCGCCAGTGGTAAGCCGGATAATATGCCTTTAATTTCGTTTTTCTGCCTTTCAATTTCGTCCTTTTCGTATCTTATGCCTTTAAAAATAATACAGCTCATAACCTCTCCATTCTTAAAACCGACTTATCTGCTTAAATATTCGCAGCCGGTATAATTTTCAACAATATAATTAAGCATATCCAATGTGTCCTCCATATCCGCCTCATACTCATAGCTGACCCCGCTGCCTAAAAAAAACCATATGTTTCCGTCCTCATAAATACATAAATCAATTCTTTGGTTTATTGGCTTCTGATAAAATATCATACGCAAATTCAGGGTTTCCCTTTCTATATCACTATTTCTATGACCTTCCGACTTCTTATAAGTATACTTTTTATTTCCTCCCAAAAAATTACCGCATATATATTCTGCATCAATATTCCGATACACCACGGTTTTATTGTCATTATCAAACTCAAGCTCGATATATGCCCTTTCAAGCTGCAAATCCTTTATTAATGCCTCCACGCTTTCCGGCTTATATGCCATATTTGTTATTCCGATATATTTTCCATCCTCCGGCGCCTTAACAGCTGCCATATATTCACCTGATATATTTTTTATCTCATATACTTCATATGTTTCATTATTTCCATTCTCCTCAATTTCTACGTTTTTAATGAAAGCTCCTATGCTGTCGTCATTTACCATGCTATACATACCTGTGGAATCTAAGAAAATTATATCAGAAAGCATATTAAGCCATCCATATTTATTTAAATCTGCCTGACCTGACAGGTATTCTTTTTTTGCCACATTTTCATCTGTAAACAGTATTGGCAGTCCTTCTTTTTTACACACTCCTTCTATAAGCTTTTCAGCCTGTACGTATGGCCGGTTATTGTGTTTTATTGCCATTGTTATTATTAATGCTACTATTGCTGTAATAATACAGCCTGCACATAACAATATAATTTTATATTTTTTGCTTTTCCTTATTTTCATTAATTTGCTCCTATCTTTCTACGTATATACACCCTATGTAATTATTTACAACATAATTCAGCAATTCCACTGTATCATTTATATCTGCCTTAAACTCATAATGACTACCGTTAGCCGGCATAATACAAATATTTCCGTCAGAAAACACCGATAGGGACATTCTCTGATTCGTCGATTTTTGATAAAAGCGTATAATAAAATTTATGTTTTTACGTCCTAAGTTATCTTTACTGTAATAGCTTCCTTTACTGTATATATATTCCTTATTTCCTGCCAGAAAGGTATTGCAGATATATTCTGCGTCAATGTTCTGGTACACCACCGTTTGATTCTCATTAAAAAATAAAATCTCTATATAAGAATTTTCAAGCTGTATATCCTTTTTAAATGTATCAAAGTCCTGCGGTATATATTCACTGCCGGTAATACCGATATATTCACTGTCTTCAGGTTTTTTAACGGCTGTCATATAATCCTTTGATATATTTTTAACCTCAAACAATTCATAAGTTTGTTCTGCTCCATTTACCTGTACTTTTATACTTTCTATAAAATTACCTATGCTGTCCCTATCTACAATGCTATACATGCCTGCCGCTTCAAAAAAGGTTGTATCCGCAAGCTTATACAGCCATTCATAGCCATATGCCTTTTCCTGACCTGATAAATATTTTTTTACATTGCCATCCTCTTCTGATATTAATGGCAGACCTTCTGTCTTACATGCCTTTTTAATAATTTTTTCAGCCTGTATATACGGTTTGTTATTATGCTTTATTATTATTGTCGATATTACCGCTGCTACTGCTATAATAATACAACCTATACATAACAATATAATTTTATTTTTTTTGCTTTTTCTTATTTTCATCTGCTTACTCCTTATTTATATGCTTTATAGTTATTTGATGTTACCAAGTTAACTACATAATCCATTTTTAATGACTTATTTGATAAATAATATACAATGCTCGATGTCTTGCTATATATCATCCAGCCATAATTGGTTTTCCTTGTATTTCCTCCGTTTGTTGCCCACTGCACAAATGTATCATCTGCCGTTGAAGTATATTTAACAGAGTTTTCTAAACCCAAAAAACCATTTGATTTGTCAGTTAATACAGTTACATCACTAGCCAATACTATTCCTCCTACTACTCTTTTGCTTAATACAAGTGCAATATTATCATTAATACTAAAATGACCACAATTACAACCTAATATAACCACCACCTTAACATTTATATAATTTAATCTTGTATTTACTAAATCACTTCTTATTAATGATTCAGACATACCTTTAGTCCCAAGCATTCGAGGTACCCCATGAGTATTTATAATTGCAATATCATATCCATTCAGGCTGTTCCACCATTCAATAAATTTGTTTCTGCTGTCTGAAATACAAATTTGTGTATATACAATATGACCAGTATCATAAAGATCATCCTTTAAATAATCCCTAGTTTCCTCATAAAATTCCGAAATGGTAAATATTCTCACTCTTAAAGAAGCTTTTCCATCAGGGTCAAAATTATTAACAGGATCATTACAACAATATGCATATAAATTATAATCTGTTTTATTATTTGCAGTATATTCTAAATTATCCGTATTAATAAATCTACCTGTTTTACTATCATAATACCTGTATTTTAAATAATATAATCCTGTTTCATTATCATAGTAATAACTTTTATAACGATAAGGGTTAATATCTGCCAATACAGCATTACCACTCTTATTTGTTATATTTCCCCATGCATCATATGTGTATGTTACTACATTACTTCCACTTTCATCAACAATACCTATAATATCTTTAGTCGAATTTTTATGATAATAATATTTTTCTCCATTATAAATAAATCCAATAACATCTGTAGCTTCATTATAAATATACCATATAGTATATTCATCTGATACTTCTGCAATAATATCATTTCCTTCTAATATGTACTTAGTTCTTTTTCCATTTACATTTTTTTCTGTTCTTATTCCTGATATATTATAATAATAATCTACAGTCAAATCAGATTTTTCAATTCTATCCAGACTCTTTCCTGTCCAGAACATATTCATCCCATTATAATATTCTATGGGATTTCCTATTAAATCATATTGTATTTTTATACCATTATATGAAGATAAAACATCATTCCATAAATCTGATTCATAATCATAAACAATAGTATCAACTAATATTATACTTTTATCATCATTAATTTGATATCTTTCCACTTTTTCTATATTATTATATGAATCATAATAATAACATTTTATTATATTGTTTATATAATCTTTTTCTTTCTTTAATTGTCCATTTATTGTATATTCGTATTCATTATTTAGTACTCCATTTATATATACTTTGGAAACTTTTTCTTCATTTATATATGTATACTCATATGTGTCTCCATTTAAAAATTCTATTTTCTTAATATTATCATTGTCATCATATGAATATAATGCTGAGATAACATAATCTCCTTTCTCTTTTATAATATCATATTTAACAATTCCTTCGTTATATTTTACCAAAAGTCTGTCCTCTGATATAAGTTCAACAAAAATATCTTTATTATTATCATTATTATAATATATTCTCTCTTTCTTCACTTCATCTGCTGATACATACTTAACATCATAATACTCATCATTATAATCATATAAAAAAGTTATTCCCTGATTGCTTACTGTTTCTGCTAAATATCCATTTTCATCATATACATTATAATATTCAATCTGATTTTTATGGTCACAATAATACAAAATTTGTCCATTTTCATCAGTCATATATTTTGAACTGCATTCCCCATTATAATCTACAGTATACTCGTTTTTTACAGTATCCTTTTTTAATCCTATAAAATCGCCATTTCCGTAAATTATAGAACTATTTCCATATTCATCATTTTTTTCAATACTATATATTACTTTATCATTTATAGTAACCTGTACTAAATCATCTTCACTATATTTGTATTTATATATTTCTCCATTATTAAATAAATATATAATATTACCTTTATCATCATATTGATAACAATTTACTCTACTAAAATCATTGTTATTACTTAAATATATACATGGTCTCTTATTTATGTCATAATAACATATTATTATCTGTTCATTATATTGGATAGATTTTGTAATTTTGTTAATTGGATCATATATACATTTATAAAAATCACCATTTTCACTAATACTTGTTATTACTTTATCATATGGTCCAATAATTGATTCTATTTCTATGTCATTGGCAATACCTTCTCCATTAAAATATAGTGGTAGAGAATCTTCTCTATCATTTATTCCATCAAAATCACTATCCTTTAAAAAAGAATTTGTTCCTATTTCCATTTCTTTAAAATCGCTAATACCGTCTTTATCATGGTCGATACTAGTGCTATCTGCATTTGCATCTGTATATAAATAAAAACTTTCTATATAATCATTTATCCCATCTTTATCACTATCCTTTTCATACGGATTTGTTTTTGTAATTCTTAATTCTACACCATCCTCTATTCCATCTCCATCACTGTCTCTACTTGCCACTTCTTTTATTCCAGCATTATCAATATATGTAATAATATTTGATTCAATTTTATTTCCAAATATTGTTTTTCCTATAAGAACAATATCAATATACTCAAATACTTTTGGAAATTCAAAAACATTTCCTTCTTCCATTTTTTTATAATAAACAAATTCTTTTTCATCATTATATCTTATATAAATATCAATACTATTAAATTCTTCAACACAAGTATATCGAACATAATACTTATCATTAGCTTCATAAATAAAAAAATCGAAGATAGCGTCTACTGATATATTATTTAATATTTTAACTTCTCTATCGTATTCTTTCATTCCATATCCAATAAATATTCCTACAGAAATATTTACTTCTTTAGCAATTATTTTTCCCACAAAATTTACACTTGAAGCGTTTATTGTTACTCTTCCATTTGGTGCATATATTATTCCTTCATAATTTATTTCAGAAGCACTAATACTTATATCTCCATTCTCTGAATAAATAATTGTATCACTTGATGTTAATACTGTTGAATTAGTAACGACATCTCCTTCTGCTACTATAACATCACTTAATTTAATGCTTCCGGAATTTAATTCTATACTACTACTGGAATAAATAGAAGCACTATTATCATATTCATCATTTCCATAATATAAAATATCATATTTTAATGTTTTGCTATTTAAAAATCTCTTTATTCCTCTAAGGTCAATTACCCTTTCAACAATTTCTTCCTCACCATTTATACAAATATAGTTTCCCTGTTTACTGATTTTATTAGCTTGAATTACCACACTTTCTGAATTATACCCATCTGACGCATAAACTACCTTCTCAGTAAATATCATTTGTGTTAGTACTATTGAAATAACTAACATTCCCGAGATAATCCTTTTAAAATTACTTTCTATTCTTTCTGCTTTTTTCATAAATATCTCCTTTACATAAATAAATTTTTTTAATTTATATTATTCTAATTGAATAATTCTTTCTTGTCACTGAATATACAATATTTCCTTTATATTACTCACCTCCATCCCCTTTACCGCATACGCCTCATCTCTTATCCTTACAAGCTCCTCCTGCCGTCCTGTCATGCCTGCCCTTAAAAGCTTAAAAAATAAATTATTCCACCTATCCGTTATCCCATCAAATTCCTTAACATATATATCACTTAAGCCTAACTCCATAAGCTTCATCTTCACAACATATCTGTATGAAATTATCCCCTTAAGCTTAACCTGATAATTAATTTCTCTGATTATATAATCAAGCTCCTCTCTGCTTTCTCTTAAGCAGCTTACAATATCATCAAACAGTGACGTCACGGCATTTATACCCTGCCTTGTACTGCTAAACCATTTCCTTTTTGGCCTTATGTATTCCTCAAACGCCCTAAGAATCCTGTCCCTGCTGTCTCTCTTTATCCTTTCCCTGTCTGTTTCATAAAGCTTTTCCTTATCAAAAACTATGTATTCGTATCTCATTGCCTCCCACGCCGACATCAATTCATCTCCGGTAATTTGTGCAGCAATATTTTCTCTTTTTAATGACGGTATGGCGCAATCGCTTATAATATATCCCCTGTTATTACTTCCTATTACATTTATCCAGTGGGGCGATGGCGGTGAGTTATGATATACGCTGTGATAGCTTAATCTGCCTGTATTTACGCGCACTGTCAGGGGAATATCTTTACCTATGCAATATTCCGCCATTTTAACCGCTTCTTCACTGTCAGACATAAAGCCATTTTTACAGGGAATTTTATATTTTTTAATAAATTTTCCGCCTGCCTCATAAGCCTTAGTTCCTATCCTCAAATATTGAAGGTCGCCTGAATACTCAATATTAAAACCGTCTCCGCACAAAAATATATCGCTTTCATTTATATCTGTATTATAATAATTAAAATAATTTGACAGGCAGCCGGCAAGGCACTCATAGCCCTGAATACATTTGTAATTATCTGACAGCATATTTTCTTCCTCGTATTATAAAGTAGTAGTTTTTATAGTCCCTCTCCAAGGACTGTATGCTATACTGTTTAAGATACTGTGGATTGTTTTTTTCTCCTACCACTCGATGGTTTATGAAAGGCTACAACCACAGTCTCTTTGTATATTTGTTAATCAGTTAGATACCGCATGACGGTTTATTTAGAACGAGGTTACAATCACAAGGAGTAACTGTGGCTCTAAACAGTATCAAATACTTTACAAAGGAGATTTATTATGATTTACGTCGGAATTGATGTTGCCAAGGACAAGCACGACTGCTTTATCACAAACTCGGATGGTGAGTCATTGTTTAAATCATTTATCATCCCTAACAATCGTGAAGGTTTTGAAACCTTATTTCACAGAATCGAATCCGTATCAGATGATTTAGCCAAAGTAAAAGTAGGACTCGAAGCAACCGGACACTACAGTTACAATCTTCTGGGATTCCTTCTTGATAAGGGTTTGCCGACCTGCGTTATCAATCCGTTACATACCAATCTTTACAGAAAAAGTCTTAGCCTTAGAAAGACGAAAACGGATAAGGTTGATGCCCATACAATCGCTTCTATGATTATGTCTGATGTGAACTTAAAGTCCTACTCAGACACATCTTACCACAATAAGGAGCTAAAGTCACTCACCCGTTACCGTTTTGATAAGGTAAAAGAACGGGCAAAGCTGAAATCCTCTGTTGCAAGGCTCGTAAACATCCTCTTCCCCGAATTGGAAAAGCTTGTTCCTGCTCTCCATATGGCTTCCGTCTATGCCTTGCTTTCCGAATTTCCAAGTGCCTGTACTATCGCATCTGCACACCTCACAAGGCTTTCCAATCTTCTTTCTGAAAGTTCTAAAGGCAGATATGGAAAAGATACTGCTATCTTGTTTCGTGAAGCTGCACGAAGTTCCATCGGCTCCCATATGCCTGCCAAATCTCTGGAACTAAAACATACAATCAATCTTATTCAGGAATTAACATCTGAGATTGATGAAATTGAAGCAGCCATCAAGCAGATTATGGATGAAGAAATCCAATCACCTATCCTTACCATTCCCGGCATCAGTTACCGGATGGGTGCCATGATTATCGCCGAGATTGGGGATTTCAGCCGCTTTGATTCAGCCGATAAGATACTTGCCTATGCCGGAATGTCACCGTCCACCTACCAGTCAGGGCAGCTTGATAACTGTTATGCCCATATGGAAAAGCGTGGTTCCCGTTACCTGCGGTATGCTCTCTACAACGCCACAAAGTATGTCTGCCATTGGGATGAATCCTTTGGTGCATATCTTGAAAAGAAACGCTCTGAAGGCAAGCATTATAACGTTGCATTATCTCATGCTGCAAAGAAACTTGTGCGTCTGATTTTTGCAATGGAGAAATCCGGACAGGCATACATTTCAGCATCTTAACTTGTTCTGTAAATATCTCCTCTTAGAGTGCCAGCAATGACACTCTGTTTGTCATACAGTTTTCAAGATTCTGAGAATCGTTTTTCGATTCTTTTATATCTGAAATGCATTTCTGCAATTCATTCAAAAAACTTCCATTTTAGACTTGACTTTTAATAGTTAGTCTTTCATACATAAACAATTTCATTTAACCTGCTTAATCAAAAAACACTCCCGACAATACTGCATCAGATCCCTCAAGCCTTCTGAATTTTACATATATATGTCCCTTGAGCCTGAATTTCAGATATACCCCGTAATGAAAGCACGCTAACTCCTCCCTGTGCACACATTCTCCCGTGGCTCCGTCTATTGCTTCAACAACCTGACGGCGTTCTAACATGTCGTAATCCATACAGTAAAATGTTATCATATGCTCCTTATTGTCCGAAAAAATAAACTCAATCGAAAATTCCTCTCCATTAAGATAATAGGCTGCCATTCTTTCCTCCCTGTTTCCCGGAAGACACAGAGCCGTCTCCTCGCCATACTGTCTTTTTAACAGTATATAGATTGAATTTCTAAATATATAATTATCCTCCTCTAAATAGTCGGGAAGCCTTTTCTCAAGACCGATAAGATGATAGCCCTTACTTCCGTACTGCTTCTGCCAATTACCATAGGAGGCTGTGTCCCTCTCTACAAAAATACAAAAGTTATCCTCTATCTCCGGCGTCAGTTTGTATGGCTTTGGTATCTCCAGCATGGTTTTATACAAAAACTCCATGGCATTATAATCCTTTTCCATTACCTCCTGCAGGTTTTCCATTATTTCATTTAACAAATCTATATCATGGAGAATATTGTATTTTAACATTTTTCCGCTTATTGCCATAAGCTCCTTATGAAGTCCGGTTATATTTTCTCTGTTTTCATTCACACAGTCAAGGAGCGCTATACTGTGAAGCTGGCCTGCTATGTGAAAGAGTACCTTCTTATGGTCGGCTAACACGGAAATTAGCCGTATATCTATTTTTTCATCCTCATCACGTATGTATCTGAGGTATGTCAGCAGACTTTCATATACCTGTATTCCATATACATATTGGTCGGGTATCCGTCTTCTTTTTTCCTGCACTGATATTTCCCCCGACGGTATACCGTCCAGATAATTTCTTATTTCCTTTCTCATATGCCTTGTATCATAGCCTATTCCCTTATATGGGTCCTCTTTTACCCTATATAGCAATATTCCGTCCAGCCAGTCGTTCACTCTTGTATTAAAAAAGCTTTCGTTTAGCTCTGACATTGATACTTCCTTTTTTACAAATCTTCCGTGTACAAATGAATCTGCCGTATAAAATATATTCCTTTTTTGATTATATCCGTAGATTGTTATATTGTGATAAAGATGATTTTTCATATAGCATTCTTCATATGCTGCTATGTAATATGTATCTACAAGACAATGCACATAATATTCGTTATTTATGCAATTAATAAGAAACCTGGAAAACTCCTTCCAGTTATAATACACAAATCCCCTGTCAAGCTCATGACAAAATAAAAGAGGTATGCCCTTCATATAGGAAAGAATATCCAAGCCATAGCTGAAATCCATTCTGTCTATTCCTAGGTCATATACTAACTGGATATAATTCTCAAATAATGCCGGTAAATCATATATATTGTTTTGCAGTATACCTAAAGCTAATGCATGATGCGGATATACGTTTATTACAGGCTCTGCAAAGGGTAGTATTTTTTGCTGCTGCTTCATTTTTCTCCTCTTTTCTCCACGGCTTTATGTTAATAAAATACATTGCGGATTTAATACATTGGGATTTTAATGCATTACGCTTTAGTCCATTGCGCATTTTGCACTTACAGGCTTGCAGACGCCGTGAAGACGTAAGCCTGCGATTGAAATTTTTTAATTTTCAATCTTTATTCTTCCATTACCTTACTAATAAGGTATCTCCTTACCTCCAATTACCTCTTATATTCCACATCATTATATATAACGCTTTCTATCTGCTCTATATCAATGAGATTTGGCGCTTCTATAATCTCTATATTCTGCATTTTACTTCGTGACGAGGTAAAAGATAATATTTCGTCCTGCCGGACCAGATTTTCCTTAGCGTTTAAAATCTCCTGTGTTTCCCCGTTTTTATATATTATTTTTATAGTCCTTGGATATAAATCAACTACTGACGATAACTTCACTGAAAAGGGAGAAATACATACGTTAAGAGCTGTGCTGCAATGAATTTCAACTGAATTTGATGAAGGCTCCAGCAGAAATTTAGCAGCGCAGTTTTCATACTCTGTTTTTCCTGACTCTTTATCTAACAGGTATATTTCGTGAGTATCCTCTGTCTCATCGCAAAAATATTGGATTTTACAATATATTATTAAGTCTTTGCCTTCATATTTTCCGTAAAACTTCTCAATCGTTCTTCTGTCAGTATTTACTGACAAGCTGAAGCGGTTATCATCACCAAAGGCTTTCCACATATTGTCTTCTGAATATATGTAGGATTTTACTATCGCATCCCTTTGGGATATGCGAAACCTTGCGTGGATTGTTTTTGTATCATCATTAAAGGCGGCGCTGTCAAGCGTTATGGCATAGTTATCTATTTTTACTGACCGGTTGTACTCCCTTACAAGGCAGTTTGCTTTCTCTGAAGAAGTCTTCCAAAAATATTCCGAAAGACTTTCTGCCTCTGAATTATCGTAGGAATTATATACATTAATTTTAACTGTTCCAAGGAGTATGGTTAGTATAACTGCTTCCAAAAGTATTATTGTTTTTATTATGATTAATCTTTTCATAGCTCAATTCTCCTTGATATTAATATCCCCAGTCAATCATTTCAAATATATACTCGGCTCCGTTACCTATATACTCGTCTGAAATTTCACTTCCTTTTTCAAGTATCAGCTTTTTATTGCATATTTTAAAATGAAACTCTCCCTCATCAGACAATAAAATCAGTTTATTGTCCTCTACAACATAAACTCCCTCCGGTCTCATCCAAGGTTGATTTCCTCCGTTTATAGAATATAAAAATGTCTTATCTTTATTAAGCTGTAGATATGACATTGTTGTATATTCGCCGTCTTGCCGTATATAGTCATATTCGCCAATACATAATTCATAATCTTTATTTATTAAATAAATTATATCAACTGCTATAATGATTGCTAATATTATTGCTATTATTTCATATAATATAATTTTTTTATTTTTGTTCATTTTATGCCCCATTTTTCCTATTTAAATGCAATATATCTAATTGTGCCTGTATATGTTTTTTACATCTGGCAATTCCTTTCATTTCTATAATACCTCCGCACAATTTTTAAAATACCTGTATTTCCCTGTCACATCATCAGGAAAAAGCTCATCATAATACTCAAACATAAACTCTGACTTATCCAATTCTCTGTCAATTACATTTTTTCTAAAAATCTCCTCTATATATTTCTCATTATACGTCTCATCCTCCCTGTCAACCACAAGTCTTATAACAAATATCCCAATATTTTTCTGCTCTATCTGAAACTGCCTTATCACTCCCTCAAGCATATAATTTACTGCTTCTACTGCTCTTACAAGGGTATATGGAGACCTTTTTTCTCCATTTTCACATATTATAAAATCGTTTACCCTTCCTGAGCTTAGCTCAAGGATTACGTTTTTATTTCCGCATTGACACTTAAATCCCTTTTTTATCCTTCCCCTGTCTCCTATTCTATATCTTATAAGCGGCATTGCAGTATTTGTAAGCGTAGTTAAAATAAGCTCTGATTCATCGCCGTCTTCTGTTTCCTCTGCATATACGTTCGACCCCAGTACATGCATATTTCCATATGGGCACTCAAAGGCTATACTGTTAAACTCATTTGCTCCATACTGATTTGCTATCCGGCATTTAAAATGCTCCTTTGTCATATTTCTCACATTATCTGTAAGTATCTCTCCTGAAAATTCTATATATTTTACACTTTCCAAGCTATCAAGACCGTATCTGTCCATACATTCACACAGCAGTACCGCCATGCTTGGCTGCAGCAAAAGCCATACAGGCTTGTATTCCTTCATTTTTATATATATATCTGCCAAATATTCCATACTTAAATTTGCCTTTAAAAAGCCTAAGGAATTTTTTTCATAAAAATATAAATCCTCTGACTTTCCTACATTATGTATTGTATAGAAAAAGCATAATTTATCGTCAGGCTTAATTCCATAATATTTTCTCCGGTAATACCAAAGGGGAAGCATCGACCTTTTATAGTCGTCCTCCTTCCAGTATATATCCATATATGTTCCCGTTGAGCCTGAAGTTCTTGACGATATAAGCTTTCCACTTATCAATAAGGAAATTGCCGACACTGCCAATGAAGATTCTTCACTCTCCACAACTGTATTTTTTTCTATTATGGGAATATCATCCCATTCCTCTATTGCCTCTGCTTTTATATTCATATTATAATACATTGGCACGTCATTGTAGGCTTTTATTATATATTTCTTTAATTCTGCGCTTATCATCTGCTCTCTCCTACTCTCTTATAAATATATTCTAAAAGCCTGTCATAATTATCAAGCAGTTCAATCAGGTTTTCATCAAGTCCAAAGCTAAAATCAAATTTATCCTCAATTTCTGCTATAACCTCCATTAGAGAAACAGAATCAAGCTTTATATCGCTAATCAGGCTTTTACCAAAATAGCTGTCGTCCTGATTATTCTCAATGTACTTTTTTATTATTTCATCTAACTTCCTTTGTATTTCGCTCATTTTTAAATAATTTTCCTCCTTAGGTTATATTCCTGTGCTGCATTTTACTTAACCGTCTTTTCCCCGTTATATATAATGCTTTCTATCTGCTCAATATCCTTTAAATCGCTAAATATATAAGTTTCCGTATTTTCTGACAATGTGTAGGATTGTGATGAGCTTCCCAGTCCTATTCTCTTTTCAACATTTACCACTTCCTCCTTTGTTCCATCCTTGTACAGAATTTCTATGCTTTCTGTATTTATTGTTTCTGTGGAAAATATTTTTACTGCTATAGGTGATATATATATACCTGTTGTATCGTTTACGGAAAATTCCTCAGTGTTTACTGTTGGCTTCAAATCAAACTTGGCTGCACAATCTTCAAATCTTATTTTATCTGTTTTCCCATCAAATAGATAAATTGCATGTGTATCCTCCGTCTCGTCGCAATGATATGTATTTCTTCCATACATAATCAAATCTTCTCCGTCATATTCTCCCGTAAATCCCATACTGCTTGTATCCGCAAAAATTCCTAAGCTAAATCGCATATCCTCTCCAAAGCAATTTGACATAGAACCATACTTACATATAGAGGCTTCTACCTTGCCTCCTTCTTTTGATATGCGGAACATGCTATAAACGCACTCTGTTTTATCATCAAAAATTGCACTGTCTAATGTTATGGTATATTCATCTATAGTGACACTCTGACCATACTCCTCCATTAGGTACATCATATCATTTGGGGAATCTCCCCAGAAAAAATCCCATACGTTTTTTCCGGTATAAGCATATGTAAAAATATTAACACCTATTGTCACTATTAATACAAATGACAATATAATAACAATCTTTTTATACTTTCTTTTCATAAGCTCCTCTCCATTTCAAATTATAAAAATCATGTAAGCGCATTTTTCAAGTAATATATTATCTCATATACTCTTCACCATTATATATAATACCTTCCACCTGTTCTATATCAATCAGATATGGCATGCCAATAACTTTTGTATATTCTAATGATGCACACGATAATCCTTCATTTCCTGTAAAAATACCTTCTTTAACATTCAAAATTTCTTCTGTTTCTCCATTTTTGTAGCATATCTCTATTGTATTTGGATATATGGCACTTTTCGATGTTATTTTTATTGCAACCGGAGATAAATATATTACCTTTGCGCTTCCATCATAAATTTCTATTGCTTCTGATGTAGGCTCCAGCATAAACCTTGCAGCGCTGTTTTCATATGTTATTTTTTCTGTTTTTCCGTCCGATAAGTATATTTCATGTGTATCCTCTATATCTTCACAAAGATACTGGAATTTACAATATATAATCAAATTATTTCCATTATATTTTCCATATAAATGTCCTTCTCCTCCTATATCCGCATTTACCCATAAGCTAAACCTGTCGCTTTCACCAAATCCATATATCTGCATATTATCTGAATATATATTTGCTTCAACCCTTGAATCTTTTTTTGACACCTTAAATATACCATAAATAGTTTCAGTTTTATCATCAAAAATACCACTTTCCAGTGTTATTGTATAATCATCTATAATTGCTGTCTGATTATATTTTTTCACTAAATAATCCATATTTTTGTCTGTATCTTCCCAAAAAAATTCTAATACGCTCTTTATTTTTATATTTCTTATATTAATAATAATACATACTATAGCTATAAGTAATATTATTATAAATAAATACATTATTTTCTTTTTATTCATAATATCACCTTAATTTTCTTTGAACATACTAACATTCTTTTTTGCAAATTCATCTATAAAAATATTTTAAATAGCATCTTAGCGTATATATCTTTTATTTTTACATACCTGTATTGCTCTGCAGTATTTATATCTTGTGCCTTACCCTCCTCAACCGCAATTTCTCCCCAATATCTTGCATCCTCTGAATCATTTCTATTATCACCCAGCAGCAGGTAGGAATCCTGAGGAACATTAAATGTATAACCATTATTATCAATTATCCATTTATCCGGCAAATAATTCTCTTCTAAGGGAGTTTCCGATGCATTTATGTACACCTGTCCATTTTTAATTACAACCCTTTCTCCCGGTAAACCAATAATTCTCTTTATATATAATTCATTGTCATCAACCGGACTTTTAAATATTACTATATCATATCTGTTATATTCCCATACAAAGCTATCCTTAAGCGCAACAACCGTGTCTCCCTTTTCCAAAAGTCCGTTCATGGAATCAGATGTAACATTTGCACTTATTAAAGACATACTAATAATTAATCTCAAAATAAGCAGCCATTTCATTATTTTGTACTCCTTTGCGTTATCCTTTACACAGCCAATATTTCCCAAGTAATATATACATCTATATTACTTGAGAAATATTTATTTATAGCTGTATTTTACTTAGCAGTCCTTTTTCCGTTATATATAATGCTTTCTATCTGCTCAATATCCTTTAGGTCACTAAATATATAAGTTTCCGTATTTTCTGACAATGTGTAGGATTGTGATGAGCTTCCCAGTCCTATTCTCTTTTCAACATTTACCACTTCCTCCTTTGTTCCATCCTTGTACAGAATTTCTATGCTTTCTGTATTTATTGTTTCTGTGGAAAATATTTTTACTGCTATAGGTGATATATATATACCTGTTGTATCGTTTACGGAAAATTCCTCAGTGTTTACTGTTGGCTTCAAATCAAACTTGGCTGCACAATCTTCAAATCTTATTTTATCTGTTTTCCCATCAAACAGATAAATTGCATGTGCATCCTCCGATTCGTCGCAATGATATGTACCTCTTCCATATATAATCAAATCGTTTCCCTCATACTCTCCTGTTAAGCCTCTCATTCCACCGGTATCTGCCCAAATCCATAAACTAAATCTTCTATCCTCTCCAAAACCGCCTGATATAGTATTATACATATCCATAGAGGCTTCAACCTTACCTCCATTTTTTGTCACCCTGAACATACTGTAAATACATTCTGTTTTGTCATCAAAAATTGCGCTTTCCAACACAATGGTATAGTCATCTATAGTAACACTCTGACCATACTCTTCCATTAGATATCTCATATTATTTTCTGATTTTCCAAAGAAAAATTCCCATACATTTTTTCCACTGTAAGCATATGTAAAGATATTAACGCCTAATATCATTATTACAGGAATCAATAATATAATAAAAATTTTTTTATATTTAATTATCATAAAAATTAGTCCTTTCCAAGCTATTTAAAATAATATTTTACAAATGCATTTTCTGATATATGATTATAATATTCTTCAATCTCTGGAGATATTGAGAAAGATATATCATCTGCAGAAAATGAAAATGATGGATTTAATGATACACTGCTTTTCTCATGCCAATAATCTCCCTTTGCTACCACATAAGTCCAGTCCTTTTTATTATCTACTGTTACATAACAATACATATTAATTCTGTCAGTTGTATATTTCCTTGTTGTTCCCCCTCCCGCCAATGCAATAATCTGGCTTCTTGAACCATGTAAATCAAATGTCGCCACTGCGCCTGACAAATCACATCTTAATGTCCCTGTTTTCTTTACATCCTCTGAGTGTTTATAATTGTAACTATTATATTTATTACCCACTATAAATGAATCAGTATATATGCATCCATAAGAACACCCTAATGTTGATTTATCAATTGTCGCATTTTTAAAAGTTATTGCACATGCATCCGTATTTCTATAATATGGAGTTTCTACCCAAATTGCTGAATAAAAAACATATATTTTTCCACCTGCACTTGTCTGTGATAATGTTAAAAGCTGTTTTAACATTCCTGATTTAGATGTGGCAACATCCGTTGCGCTTTTTGCAGATACATTAACATTCTCCATTCCCAAAAAGCTATTTAATATTTCCTTCTTTTCTTCCTTCAGCTTTTCTTCAAAATAATCGTTAACCTCATCCTCTGAAAGACTCTTTGTTGTTCCGTCACTGTTTACTTCGGCATAATTAATATAAACACTGTACTTATAACCTCCCTCCAAAAGATTAACCAGCTCATCCGGAAAATCCTGTATTTCCTCATCAAATACACCAAGCTCATTAAGCGTAGCCTCCAGCTCCTCACTGAGTATTCCGGAATTATTATCCTTATTGTCCTGCAAAATCCTTGTCATTGCATTATTTTCATCTACATCATCAATTAAATTATCTGCATTGTTAGTATAGTCAAGCACCTGCTCCCGCCTGTTTTTCGGCTCATTTCCTTCTGATAAATTATCTCCGTAAACATTTTCCGGCGGTGCAATTATATTCATCGATATAATTCCAATTACACCTACTACACTTATTACTTTTTTAATCATTCTCTTTCCTCCATCTTCTTTACATAAATTAGTTTTTGCCGTTTCATCCTCCTGAACATTTAAATAATGCGTATTCTGTTAATTTTATCTTATGCTGTTAAAACTATTAATTCTATAAAAAAGTCTAAAGAACTTTAGTTCTTTGAACTTTAACTCTTTGAACTTTAGTTCTTTGTGAAACCAAGACTTGCAATTTCGGAAAATCTAAAAAACAGACTTAACCAAACTTGTTTCTCACATAAATGACCTTCCTATTACATAAAAAATTGCCGCCTAAAGCTGAATTAACCGCTTATATAACGAAATTTTCTATAGAAAAGATAATTCAAAAAGAATTAATTTTAGAATTTTTCTCTTATGTAAATTTCTTTTTTAATATTACTAATTCATTACTTCAAAAGTATATCATATATTGTTTTTAATGTAAAGTTTTTTTAATATTTTTAAATTTTTTATAATTTTTTGGAATTTTTTAAACCTTTTGAATATTTTAGATGAAAAAACTATAAGAAATGACTTGTAAAATTCCTTCAACATAAGTTTTTTATGATAAATTGATAAAGCCGAAGACAGTTTGATTGATTCCGTTCCTCATACTACCAATATCATAAATTTCTGCACATTATAAAAGCATCTGCTTGTTACAGATGCTTTTTTGAAGGTGTGAAACATTTTCTTAAAAAGTTACTATCAACTATTTATTCTATACGCTTTTAAACATTTATTATATATACTCTCTTTTTCAAGCCCGCGTAACAAAAGAAATATCCTTAGCTATTCCTTTATTAAATCTAACGCCGCCATCATATGTAATATTTCCGTCTGCGCCTTTGTCACTTCGCCTTCATCTGCTTTACAATTCTTTATATCCACATCAATAAAATATAACAGCTCGTCAGAAATATTTGATAAGAATTTTTTACATACCTTTCCTGATGCGCCGCTCAATGCACTTGCAAATGTCATATTGTCAATATTTCTTATCAATATAGCTATATCTTCATCAGTATAATCTGCCAGTTCATCAATAAGCTTAACATTACCCTCCTTATTCTCATAACTGCCAAGTATCATCTCTCTGGAATATTCTTTATAATTTACATTATAATTTACATTTATTACAAGCCTGTCATAATACTCTCTTCCAAGATGTGAAGCGATAACCTCTGTCATTGTATGCTCCGATACGCCCTCAAACATTGCCATTACCGCCTTCGCAATCATCTCTGCGTTTTCTCTGTCAGCCTCGCACTTACAATAATTAAAGAGCAATTTTTCTATTTTATCCTGCGGAATTTCCTTGCGGTAAAATTCAAACATCTTTTTTATTGTAAATTGCAGAAAATAATGTAAATCCTCCCTTAAAGCCTTCTTTTCAACTGCAAGTAATCCTTCTGCGCAGCTTAGCCTGTAACATTCCATCAACTGTATCGCTGCTTCCATGGCTACAATTTTATTGGAGGAATACATTCCCATCTCATCTAGCTTTTTTAAATTTCTTCCAAAAAGCTCGTCTGTTGAAACCTGAAAAAATTCTGCAATTTTACAACACATGTCTATATCCGGATATGATATTCCTCTCTCCCACTTAGAAACAGCGGTGCCGGTAACTGACAATGCATCTGCAAGCTCATCCTGGGTTAATCCCTTCAGCTTCCTTAACGTATAAATCATTCCTCTTACTTTACTATCCATAAAAATCCTCCTTTTCATTTATATTTATCATTTACATTTACTATGATAAATGAACATCCGGATGATTTCAATGGCTGCATTTTCCACTTTTCTAAACAGATTAGCAAACTAAGCAGGCTGTCTCATTAAAAAATACATGTTTCTTATTCAGTTTCATTTTCTATTGAATATTTACCATTATCATCTATAGCCTTTTTCAGAGTCTTATCATAAGTATTTACCGCATATATGGTAACTGCCTTATCAGCTCCGCTTTCATCCTTGTATGATGCTGATATAATATAATACTCCTGATTATCTATAATGGTAAGTGTCTCATATGAAGCGGTTACCGTTATTCCCTCCTCCGCAGTTTTTTCTGCCTCTGTCTGAACAAGCGCTATTGCCTCATTTGCATTTATTACTCTGGCTATCTGCAGATTATATGATTCGTTTGCTACTTCACTTTCAATTCCATACTTGTCTACAATTAGTACCTTTAAAATATTAATTCCCCTTAGCATTTCAATGCCGTTTGCGTCGTCATATTCCTCTGACTGGCTTGTAGGCTTACTTTCATCCCATGTATAGTATGCCTTGCCACCCTCAGGCACCTCAACCTTTATCGTTGTGTAATCAGTAAACGCACCGCCTGACGGCGTAAGCACCGGCGCCCCTGAGCCTTTAAGCTTAATATTGTATGTATATGTTACAATATTGCTCTCTACTCCGTTTTCATTTACAGCTACCGCTTTTATTACCTTTTCGCCCTCCTCCTTAAGGGTTATAGGCTGTGAATATACCTCGCCAAAATTTGACGGACTTCTGCTGTCTGTCGTGTAATATATGGTATATCCCTCCTTTGCCGTAAGATTTACAGCTATATATTCGCTATAATCTCCTGACTCCAGGTCAGCCTTTGGCTCCTCTACCACATATTCTGATAATACCGCCAATATCTCTTCATTTTTCACATTTCTCAAAAGCTCTGTAAGCTTATTATATTTTTTATTTTCGTCATAATACTTTGCCAAAGCCTGATAATGCTCCTTATCTGCGGCTCCAATAGCTACAAGCGCCTCAAGGTTTTCTGCATAATATTCACCCTTATCTCCGGCCAGAAGCTGAATACTATAAATTAACAGTCTTACAGCCTTTTTTTCCTCATCTGTATCCGCCTTGCCGAGAGCATGCTTTGCATTATCTAATGCAGTGTCTGTATCCATTTTTTCATAAGCTGCCTTTGCATTATTATAAAATTCATCATATGAAGTCGCTGTATCCTTAACTGATTTCGCTATAAAAATAAATGCAGCAATAGCAGCAGCAAGAATAAAAATTACTGCGGCAATAATAAAAGGTATTTTCTTTTTATTTTTTTTACCCCCCGAAACCGGTAAATTCTCCTTCTCATCTGTTTTTTCTTCTGTATCATCTTCATAGACAGCCTGACTTATATTGCCAATGATTTTTGTTTTTCCGTCGGCAATGTCATTTCTGTTATTTTCAGCAGCTTTTCTTGAAATGTCTACCAGCTTTAGCTCCATATTGCTAATATCCGGCTCATTAATCTTTATATTATCCTCTGAAAGATTATCTTTTTCAGGCTCCTCCTCCATAGAATCCATAAGCTCTCCTATATTGCTTGCAAGCTCTGCCTCTATTAAATTAAAATCCGGAACAACCTGTATTGGATTTCCGCACTTAAGGCAAAATGCCTGATTTTCTTTATATTCTTCTCCACATTTACTGCACTTCACAACTATTGCTCCTCACTATTATTTAATAATATATGTATTCGTCAAAAATCTGACTGCTTGTACTCATACTATTTGAGTATATCACATACTATTATTAGCTTGCAACTAAAAATATTTTTTATTTTTGCAGCAGCGGCAATAAAACCCCGGACAATACCCTGAGGAAGTCCCATACTGCGGTTTTAGCACAGGGAGCGGCTATATTTTAGTTATTAAAAAAGGCTGCTATAAATAAGATAAATTTCTTATTATAACAGCCCTTCAAAAACATATTATTCTACCTTATATAAATTTATTCATTCAAACCACAAATTCAGCAGAACTGAATTTGTAAGCCACGGCTATACAAAGAACTAAAACTCAAAGAGTTGAAACTCTTTAGACTTTTTTATTTTCTTATTTTTGTTACGGTAACCCTGCAGTATAAAAGCTTTCCGTTTACTCTTGCCACTATTGTCGTAGAGCCGACTCCCCTTGCAATTACCTTACCATTACTGTCTACCGTAGCTATCCGGTTATTGTTTGTGTACCATGTTATTTTTTCAGTACATCCGTATATATCAAGTATATAATTATCATACTGCTCTAATGTAATGCTTGTGGAATTAAGAGCAAGCACGTTTACCTCACACTCATCCTCTACACCTGACTCTGCTACGCAATATATAATACAGTTGCCCTGTCCTCTGGCGGTAACTACGCCGTTTCCATCTACCGTAGCTACAGACGTATCACTTGACACCCACATAGAATTGTCAGTAGAATTTGAAGGCCGTACCCTTGCTGAAAGAGGTCTGGTCTGTCCCGGGAACATAGTTACGGATGATGCGTTAATAACTATTGAGGTGGCAGGAACTGCCCTCTTTACCGTTACCTTAACCGTTCCTACTATATCATTTCCATCTGTTGATTTTGCATATACGTAACATATACCGGCTGTTACACCTGTAATCTCTCCATTATAATCAACCACTGCTATTTCAGGATTTGATGAGCTCCATTCAATTTCCTTTATAGTGGCGTCTGCAGGAGAGATTGTTGCCGTAACTCTCTGTGACTGTCCCTCTATAACGGTTACATATGACGGCGATACGCTTATGGTTGATACAGGCCTTATTGACTGCAGAACAATAGTATCAAATATACCGCTTCCATCTGCCGCCGTTGCCGTAATGGTAGCTGTTCCTAATCCAACCGCCGTTACAACACCCCTCTGTGATACTCTGAATACATTTGTATCGCTTGAGGACCATATTACTCCTCTGTTTGTTGCCGAGGCAGGGGTAACGCTTGCCGTAAATGCCTTTGACGCCCCGTTGTTAATATATTTTACATCCTTTTCATTAATTGTTACTGATGTGACAAACTCATAAACAGTAACCTTACAGCTTGCTACCAATCCTCTTTCCACGGTGGTAACAAGTATAACGCACTCTCCGCCCTTAAGACCCGTAACAATACCGTTTTCATCTACGGTTGCAATATCTGTATCACTTGAAAGGTATGTCACTGCCTTATTGTCTGCATCTATAGGCTCTACCGAAGGTATAAGCGCAAACTTATCACCTGCATATATAGCTATATCCGTATAATTTAATGAAATACCCGTAACCGGCTCGGTAACGGTAAGGCTGCATGTTGCAAATATGCCCGTATCCTGGCTTGTCGCAGTAATTATACACTCTCCCGGCTCTATTGCGGTAACCATACCTGATTCATCTACGGTTGCAATTCTCGGATTGCTTGTTGACCAGATTATTGTTTTATTTACTGCATTATCAGGTCCTGCCTTTGCATAAAGCCAAAATACAGTACCCTTTCTAACGGACATCTCCGTATAATTTATCTCTACCGTCTCAACAGGCTGGTATACGTTTATGTTACACATAGCCGTAATTCCGCTGTCGTTTGACTGTACAAGAACTGCCGCGCTTCCTGTTCCCACTGCCGTGAGTAAACCGTTTTCATCTACGGTTACAACTGATGTATTTGATGAAATCCATGTAACCGTCTTATCCGTTGCATTAACCGGGAGTATCTCAGCCGTAAGTCTGAACGTATCACCCAGCTTAAGGGTTACGTCAGTAAAATCAAGCGTTACAGATGTAACAGGCTCGGATATAAAGAAATCACACGTTGCCAAAAGGTTATTGCCGTCTGTTCCGATATCGTTTGTCTGACATATAACCGTTGCATTTCCGGGACTTACAAACGTAACAAAACCGTTTTGGTCTACAGTAAGTATATCTTCATTTGACGAGCTCCATATAACGCTTGTGTCTACGCCCTCTCCTTCCGGTGTAATCGTATATGAAAGCTGATAATTGCCTGCCGATAATGTGGTTTCAACAATGTTTTTTGAAAGGGTTATTCCTGTAACAGGTACTCTTACATGTACGTCACAGGATGCTACCTTTATGCCGTCCAATGTGATAACGGAAACAACAGCGTCACCGCCGCCTACACCTTTAACAACTCCGCTGTCTGAAACAGTAAGTATATCCTCATTTGACGATACCCACTTAACCTCCATGTTATCAGGTCTTTCAGGCTCGAATGTAAGTACTATAGGATATGAATCTCCGATTGTTATGCTAAGGTTTGTAGGGAACAAAACTACGTTCTGCACAGGCTCATTTACGTCTACCTCACAGTATGCATATTTTATTACGCCGTTTACCTCCTGCATGGCTGTAATCTTTGCCTTGCCCTTCTTTAATCCCTCAACAGTTATCTTTCTGCTGCTCTCCTCCGACTCTGTAATGGAAACAATACTCTCATCATCCACCATCCATGAAACCTTGGCAGTATCGTCAGTAACAAGCGCAGAAAGCTCAAATTTATCTCCTACGTTTATCTGCTTTGACGTAAAATCAACCGAAAAATTATCTATTACTGTAATTTTAATCTGCGCCGTATGGTTCGTTTCTCCCGGGAACAGATTTGGATTATCCATAGTAGCTGTTATAATTGCCTCACCGCTTGATTTTAATGTAACAACACCGTTTGAATCTACCGTTGCAACGCTTGTGTTATTTGACGTCCAGTTTACGCCTCTTCCGTCTTCATCTGTGGTGTTTACCCTCAGGTTTATAGTATCTCCTACTGCGCCTGTAAGCTCTTTTCCGTTTGATATTCCAAAGTCAACCCTTACGGATACGGACGCTCCAAATTCTGCCGCAAACCTGTCAGGAGTATAATTTGCAAATCTCTCGTCAAATGATGCATAATCAATGTTTGGATATATGTATACTGACTTTACTCCTGCATTTACACCTTTTATAAAGCCTGTGGTATCTGTAACAATATACTGCTCGCCGTCACTTGAAAAAATAACCTGATTTGCAGATACGGCATTTGTATATTTTTTCCCTGTTTCCTTATCCTCATATACGTTAAAAAACTCATTTGGTCCGATTTTTATAGGCTGCATATTCTGCAGCTCTGTTGTTGCTTCAATTTTTCTTATTACCGTAATCGTAACTCTTTGGTCTTTAGTGTCTGTTTCACCTGTAATTGTAGCCACACCGCCTGCAGCGCCTGCCGTAACCAGTCCGTTTCCGTCAACCGTAGCTACCTGTTCATTATCTGACGTCCAATTAATCTTTACATTTGATGAGGGTACAACATTAGTATTTAATTGGTATGTATCACCGGTTTTCTCAAAGCTGACAAATCCATACTGGTATCGAACATCGCTTCTGTCGTTTGTTACCTCAAGCTTTACCATAAATTTCTGCGTATATTCACCAAGCACGGTTGTTCCGTCAGTATCAACGTATGTTACCGTAACGGTAGCTGTTCCGGCTCCTGTTGCCGTCAGTCTGCCAACCTGCCCGCTTGGCCCTCCTACCATTATTACGTTATTATCTGACGACTGCCACTTTACCCTGCTGTAATCAATCTCACTTGCCTCAAGCCCCGGAAGATTAGCAGTCCATAGTTCATAATAATCCTTTGTCCAGCTGTTAGGGTCCGTTGCATTATCCGGCTTGCTCATTACTATATCATACTGTGATGCAAACGCCACGGAAAATGCTATAGCTGAAACTACGGCAAATATAGCTACTGCCGTAAGCTGCTTCCAATACCTCTTTACATGACCTAAAAATGTACCCATATCCTCTTTCTCCAATCTTTTATCTATGCTTAATTCTTACTTTATACATTATCAACAAGCCGACACATACCATACCTAATCGGCGTTATAGTATATATCGGCTGATTGCTTTTATATTTTAGCATATTTTGTATTTTTATCCAAATATTTTTTTAAAATTACAAGATATTGATATGCATATACAACATAATGCAAAGCTAACTCCTGTCTAATATCTCATACTTTTCTCTTGTTTTTATACAATTTAAAAGACTTCGATACCTTTCCTCCAAATCACCCTCATCAACTGCCACATCCATAGATGCGGCGATACTGTCAATAAGCTGCTGTGTAATGCGGGGACGCATGTGTACAAGAAGATTTCTCTGCTCCTCATATGTTTTTGCGTCAAGAAACACAAGCAAATCATTGCTTACGCAATCCGTATCAACTGCTTCTCCGGCCTTAAAAGGTTCCTGACTTTCCTCTGTCCTTTCACATTTTTCCTCCGCCTTTTCGTATTTTTCATACTTTTCAATTTTTTCAAATCTGTATACTGCTTCACAATCCGGATATTTTTCCCTGTCCACTCCGCTCATAAACATTTCAAGAGGTCTTGCGTATATTTTATAATCTCCGTATAATGCCTGATAAACAACCATATCTTCATCTGTTTCCGTATGTCTGGCAATAGTTATAATCTGATATAACTTTTCCTTATCCTTAAAGTGTCTGTAAATCTCCTGTGGTATCGGTACAGGTCTGTCTGCCATATTGCTTATCTCCATTCTTACTTAATAAATATATATAGGAAAGTTCTTCATGCAAGCAACAAGTTTGGCAGAGCCAAACTTGCAAGTCTCGGCTTTAAACGAGACTTTTTTATAATTCTTCGTATGCAGCCCTTATTGCCTTTATAAAATCCTCGCTGTTAAGCACCGTTGGGTTTTCAATAGTAGAAATAATGGCTAAGTCATTTGTCATTTTTCCATTCTCAATGGTTGTTATACACGCCTTCTCCATCTTATCCGCAAATACGCAAAGAGCATTTATGCCGTCAAGCTCTCCTCTCTTTCTGAGGGCTCCTGTCCATGCAAATATGGTAGCTATCGGATTTGTTCCTGTCTTTTCACCCTTTAAATGCTTATAGTAATGCCTTTGCACCGTTCCGTGGGCAGCCTCATACTCATAATTGCCTTCAGGCGACACAAGAACAGAGGTCATCATTGATAATGAGCCAAAGGCTGTAGCTACCATATCGCTCATAACATCACCGTCATAATTCTTGCATGCCCATATATATCCTCCCTCTGAACGGATAACCCTTGCGACAGCGTCGTCAATAAGAGTATAAAAATACTCTATGCCTGCCTCCTTAAAGCTGTCGGCATATTCCTTATCAAATATCTCCTGAAAAATATCCTTAAAGGTATGGTCATACTTCTTTGATATGGTATCCTTTGATGAAAACCATAAATCCTGCTTTGTATCAAGGGCAAAATTAAAGCAGCTTCTTGCAAAGCTTTCTATTGATTTATTAAGATTATGCTGTCCCTGAAGAATACCTGCTCCATTAAACTCATGTATAAGCTCTCTTGTTTCACTTCCGTCCTCTGCCGTAAATACAAGCTCTGCCTTTCCTGCCTTTGACACCTTCATTTCCGTCGCCTTATATACGTCGCCGTAAGCATGTCTTGCTATAGTGATAGGCTTTTTCCATGTTTTAACATATGGCTCTATACCCTTTACTATAATAGGCGCCCTGAAAACCGTACCGTCAAGTATAGCTCTTATAGTGCCGTTTGGACTTTTCCACATTTCCTTTAAATTATACTCTGTCATCCTTGCAGCATTCGGCGTGATTGTAGCGCACTTTACGGCTACTCCGTATTTTTTCGTTGCCTCGGCAGATTCTGCCGTCACCTTGTCGTCAGTCTGATTTCTATATTCCAGTCCTAAATCATAATATTCACTCTTTAAATCAATATATGGAAGTATAAGCTCATCCTTTATCCACTTCCAAAGCACTCTTGTCATTTCGTCTCCATCCATCTCAACCAATGGCGTAGTCATTTTAATTTTTTCCATAATAAGTAATCCTCCGCTTGCTTATAATATTGTTTACCATATTCTAACATCATCTCAAAGTATAACACGCTGCTCTTTTTATTTCAATACAAAAGTATGGTCACATAGCAGCAGGTAATTTAAAATGTAAGACGCAGCCTCTTAATATAACGTACCTGATATTTTTGTCCTTCTAATATTGCTTCATGGTCCCTTGTCGCTATATTTACGTCAAAAATTTCATCATTTACGTCTGTTTCCACCTTTATTACATTTTCTTTTCTTCCAAGCTTATTCTTCTTAATATAGTATCTTGCGGCAGAGACTGCCAGAGCCTTATCATCATCTCTCTCTGCCGTCTCTACTCTTATATCCCCTCCCTTTAGCGGCTTTCCTATATATACCACCTTGTCTGCTCCCAGAACCTTTAAACCCTTTATCTGAGCTGCCACATCATAATAATCCTTTCTGTCCACCTCATCCTCCACCAAAACTATTTTACTTTTTTCAGAATACAAAACATTTATGTTGTATATATTTGGCATACTTCCAAGAAGCTTTCCAATAATACCGCTGTATATGGCATAAAGCATTATACTTGCCCCTATCAATACGGCTATAAATGCAAACTCCAAAAGGCTAAGCCTTGTCAGGCCGAGTATTCCTTTAAAAAACACTATTCCCACAGCAAATAATCCGATAAGCACTCCGCACATAAGCCTTCTCAGTCCGTTAAAGGGCTTACAGCACTTAAAAAGCTGGAGAAGGGCTGCTATTGCAAGTCCATACAGACTTAACGTAGAAATATTTGTTTTTCCCGCCCCAAATATAAATGCAAATATCTGTACAAAAATTATGTTTGTTATTACCAGCAATGCTCCCGGTATGGCCATTTTTAATACATTTACAAGAAACTTTCCCTTAACTCTGTTCATGTTGGGCTCCAAGGCCAAAACAAATGACGGTGCTCCTATTGCAAGAGCTCCTATAAATGTCATCTGAATAGGTATAAAAGGATATGCCATAGGCAGTATGACAAATAATACAGCTATAATTGTGGAATATATTGTTTTTGTAAGATAAAGGGAGGCCGACCTTTGAAGATTATTTATTGTCTGTCTTCCCTCTGCCACTATAGACGGCATTGACGCAAAATTTGAATCCATCAGCACAAGCTGTGAAACATTCCTTGCCGCATCGCTTCCCGACTGCATTGCTATACTGCAGTCAGCCTCCCTAAGGGCCATAACGTCATTTACTCCGTCTCCTGTCATTGCAACGGTATGGCCTGCTTCCTTTAACGCCTTTATAAGAGCCAGCTTTTGGTTTGGCGTAACCCTTCCAAAAACCGTATATTTTTCCGCTGCCTCCCTTATGTCGTCATCTGTAGCTAACAGGGTAGCATCTATATATTTTCCGGCATTTAATACTCCTGCCTTTCCTGCCACATAGGAAACAGTCCTTGGATTATCCCCCGATATAACCTTTATATTTACACCCTGGTTTATGAAATACCTAAAGGTTTCAGGCGCTTCTTTTCTTATAGTGTCGCTTAACAGAATTATTCCTATTGTCTTCAGCTCCTTTGGCAGTCCCTTATCCTGCGCGTGAAGGTGCGAATGCGCAAATACAAGAACCCTTAAGCCCTTTGCAGAATATCCGTCAACAAGCTTTTTTACTGTTTCCTCAGGCTCCTCATACATAAATTCCAATGCTCCGAGAACATAGCAGCCATCCTCACAAAAGTCCACCATGCTCCATTTTTTATCTGAAGAAAAGCCTATGGCTTCCCTTATGCTTTTTTTACATTTATATATTTCATTTCCGTTTAAAGCAGCGCTTTCCTCCACATATGCCTTTAATGCGTTGTATGTAGGATTGTTGTCATTAAGTGACACTACAAAATCCGATATTGCCCTTTCAAGGTTAAATGATGCTTCCCTCTCTGCCGTATTCCCATTATCATATTTTTTTATATCGTTTTCATCAATGTCTATAAAGCTTTCAACTGACATGGTTCCCTCTGTGATGGTTCCTGTTTTATCAAGACAGAGTGTATCTACCCTTGCAAGGGTTTCTATACAATACAGCTCCTGGACAAGAGTGTTTTTTCTTCCCAGCTTTACCACGCTTACAGCAAGAACCATGCTTGTAAGAAGCACAAGCCCCGACGGTATCATTCCGAGAACTCCCGCCACTGCTCCTACGACAGCATCGTTAAAGCTCTGTATTTTTATCTGATGCCACAAAAGAAATCCTCCTATTGGCACCAGCAGTATGCTTACAAATTTTATTATTGCTTTTATGGAATCCATTATCTCGGAGTTTGGTCTTTTAAGCTTTTTTGCCTGACTTGTAATTGTATTTACGTAATTTTCCCTTCCTACATGTATTGCCTCCGTAATCACGTTTCCTGAAATAAGATAGCTTCCTGACAAAACCTCATCACCCTTGCGTTTATACACAGGGTCGCTCTCTCCTGTAAGAAGACTTTCATTTACCTCACATTCGCCCTCAAGTATGCAGCCGTCAACACTCACCTGATTTCCGTTTCTAAGGACTAAATAATCTCCAAGTACTATATCCTCTACCTCTATCCTTTTTTCCTCTCCATCTCTGATTACCATGGCATTTGGCGCAGAGAGCAGCGACAGCTTATCTATAATTCTCTTTGACCGTACCTCCTGAACAATTCCAATAAGCCCGTTCCAAAATACCACTCCAAGAAACAGCATATTTTTATATGAATGTACAAGAAAAAGACAAAGCGCCAGACACAGATTTACAAAATTAAATAGTGTAAATAAATTTGTAAATATAATCTGTCCTATAGACTTTGTCTTCACCGAAAAATTTCCATTTACCAAACCCTTCCTCTGCTGTTCCCTAACCTGCTCCGTTGTTAATCCTCTTAAATCACTCATTTCTCTCTCGCATACCCTCCATATAATTACTTTATAACCCCTAAGGCTGACATTTTCATATTCAATAAAAATCCCTTCATTCATACATCAAGTTTGGCTAAGTCTGTTTTTCAGACTTTTCAAACTTGTAAGTATCAACTATAATAGTTTTAACTATTTTGACACTTTTTTATCATTAAATCACTATTCGTACTATACATTACAGCCGTATCCCCTGATATCCTGCCTTCCTTATACAGCCTTAAAAGCTCGCTGTCCATAGTCCTCATGCCCTCAGCCTGCCCGGAATATATAACATTATCCATCTGAAACACCTTAGATTCCCTTATCATATTTCTTATTGCGCTGTTTACTATCATTATCTCAAAAGCCGGAACAAGCTCCCCGTTTACTCCCGGCACAAGCTGCTGGGAAACCACTGCCTGCAGCACCATAGAAAGCTGGATTCTTACCTGCTGCTGCTGATTAGCCGGAAAAACATCTATTATTCTGTCTATTGTCTTGGCTGCTCCTATCGTATGCAGGGTTGAAAAAACAAGCTGGCCCGTCTCCGCCGCCGTCATAACGGTGCTTATGGTCTCATAATCTCTCATTTCACCCATTAAAATAACATCCGGCGACTGTCTTAGCGCTGCCCTTAAAGCCGTACCATAGTCAAGAGTGTCATTATCAACCTCTCTCTGGCTTACTATACTCATTTTATGTTTGTGCATAAATTCTATCGGGTCCTCAATAGTAATAATATGCTTTTTCTGTGTCTGGTTTATCTCATCTATTATACATGCAAGCGTTGTTGATTTTCCGCTTCCCGTAGGTCCCGTAACAAGCACAAGACCTTTTGAAAAGGATGACAGACCTATAACCGGAGCCGGTATATCAAGCTCTCTGTAATTAGGAAGCTCAAATCTTACTATTCTAAGCACTGCGGCATATGAGCCTCTCTGCTTATATGCATTGCACCTGAAACGTCCAAGCTCGCTTATTGCAAAAGAAAAATCATCATCTCCTGCCTTCTCCAGCCCATCCATCTTTTTGTTGCCATATATAGAGTAAATTTCTCCTACTATCCTGAGGGTCTCTCCCGGCGTAAGCTTTTCCTCCGACTCATTTACTATTTCACCGTTTATCTTATACGCTAAGGGACAGCCTGCAACAATATACACGTCTGATGCATTTTTTTCAAGCGCCCTTTTCAATATATCCATTGCCTTTGCATCCATTTAATTACCATACCTTTCAGTAATATATTATTCTGTCTCTACCATACAGCTTTCCACTTCATACCGTTTTGCTGCATTTTCATCATTAATCTTAATAACAGCACATAAATACCGGCTGTCGTCTATGCTTTCCTTAAGGGTTACGGTATTATTTCCCTGATTATACACATTATCCCCGTATGCCTCTCTTATATTTTTCTTTATTTCCTCGTAATATCCTTCTCCTTCCGGCGCTTTCTGCCGTATACTGACAATAATACCGTCTATATGACATATTTTCTCATTTAACCTGCCCTCTGCCTGATAATATTCAAGCTTACTATCAGCATTTTTCATGGAAAGCTTTATATCGGCGTTTGCAGATGTATATGATAATACGCCAAAAGCCGTAAGGCACAGCACAACAAAAATCATCATAATGGAGGTGATACCGGTACTTACTTTAAATTCGTATTTTTTCATTACCGCTCCTCCCCTTCATATATTTTAGTTTCAATACTGCATATTATTTTTTCGGTATTTTCAAAGGATACTGTGACAGTATAAAGCTTTCCCTGTAATTTTTTATCAGTCTTAATAACAACCTTTCCTAACACATATGCATCAGACTTGCTTACAGTATTAAACTCCTTGTCAAAATACTGATAATAAAGACCCTCATCTTCCTTAATATATGATGCATCCTCTGACATATAATATTCTGCGCCATCTGCTCCATCTCTTGAAATACTCGCCTTTAACTCCTCTATAATTGTTTCTGACATTATATTTCCCTTTGTTATATTAATACTGTCGCTGCTTTTTTTGTTTGCCTCCACAAAAAGCCTGACTGTAATAACTGCAGATATGGTGAAAAACAGTATGACTATAATAAACTCAGTAAGAAAAGCCCTGGTTTTTTCCAATCTGTTCATGCCTTACCTCCTTACCTTATAATATGCTCAAGGTAAATGCTTACTTTGCTTTCTTTTGCATTTTTATCAAATATACTTACTTTTAAAAGCTTCTCTTCCTCATCAATGTAAAACTCCACGCCGTCAGTATCAAGCAGTACGTCTCCAAATCTTAATTCAAACTCATCTCCTGAATCAACAGTCATCTCCATAAGCTTTGAATCATATTCATATATCCATGTATCAGCGGCATAGTCCTCATACTCAGCTTTTAGCACCAGCACCTGACTGCCTTCCTTCTCAGTAATATATATATTTTCTATTCCGTCTGTTTCCCTTACCTTGTTTGCAATATAGGACAATGTAGTTCTTGTCTGTTCATTAATCACTTTGTTTTCGGTTATTCTGCTATACACGCCAGAGCCTATGAAAATAATGAGCACAGACAATATTGCAAACACTGCAAATAATACAAACATAAACAATACGTCTATGGAATGTTTTTTTCTTTCCACCTCCCATACCTCCTAACTACTGTCCTTCTATTGTGTATACTGAAATCTGTGGTTTCATATTAATAAGATTTTTTTCGTAATCCACAAAATATTTTTCCCTGTCTATTTTCACTCCGTAATGCTCCTCAATATACTCAAGACTTTCCGGATATCTGCCCTCTATGGCGTAACAGGTAACAACGGCGTTTTCCAAGGCGTCCTTAAGCATATCCTTATCACTTTGTCCCACTTCCCCTGACATATTTTTTATCTGCCCGTATAAAAGACCTGCTACAACAGCAAATAGAATTACGGTAAGAATAATTCCCGGAGCCGGAATACATTTTTTTGTTTTATATAAATGCATATATGTACCTCCTAATCTAGCCAATGGAAGACATGATTGACGCTAGCGGAAGCATAACCGATATAAGTATTCCCCCTATGACAAGGGATAATATTCCTACAAGGCAAGGCTCAATATAACCTACGGTTTTCTCTATGCCCTCGTTTACTTCCTCCTCATATGCCTCGCTTACCTTAAGCATAACACTGTCAAGCTGTCCTGCCTTATAACCGACGCTTATAATTCTTGACTCCATTTTTGAAAATAAGCCTATCTTTCCCAATGCCTCAGGGAATGACACTCCTTCTGTTACAAGCTTACCGCACTTTTCAATCTTTTCCTTTACTGAAAAATCACTGACAATGGAGGGCGCCATCTCCAGCGCCTTTTCAAGGGAATATCCGCTTGCTAACATCATGCTTATAACAGACGCAAACCTTCCGCTTGATATCTTTTTATTTAGGCTTCTCACTCCGGGTATGACCGACGCTATCTTTATCAGCGTATCTGACTTGCCGATAAACGTAAGTATTGCCGATACTGCAATTATTACAAGTATAACTGCAATTATTACAAGGGATACGTTTCCTATTGCCAGACCAATATTCATGACGCTGATGCCTGTCTCTGTCATGTTTGTGCCAAGACTCATAAATATATCCTCAAATATGGGCATAATCTTTGTTACAAGGGCTAAAATTACTGCTGTCATCATACATACAAGCAATATGGGATAGGATATGGCTGACTTTATCGTCTTTCTTGTTCTCTCCTCCCTGTTGTAATACCCTGCCAGAGATTTTAACACATCGTCAAGCTTTCCTGTCTCCTCCCCGATATTTATCATATTCACCATATAATCGGGAAAATAACCTGCATCCCTTACCGCTTTATAAAGTGAGCCTGTATCCCTTACAGTTTCGCTTAAATTTTCAAAGGCTTTCCTTGACTTTTCATCCTCGCAGCTCTCTACCAGCGATTCTATGCCATCATAAACCGGTATGCCTGCATCCATAATAAGTGACATTTGTCTGCAAAATGTCGCCGTTTCTCCCGCAGGAAGCAATTTTTTCATCTTTTTATTCTTTTCCATAGCTAACCCTTCCCTTCCTAATCGTAACTTGTAACGGTATATGAGGACGCCATGCTTCCTCCATCCTCACAGGTACAATCTATCGTATGCCATCCGCCGTTATAATAAGCTTCATTCCACGCATGATAGCCTATATTGCCTGCATATCCCTTTACCAGCCTTACCGGTATTCCCTGACACCTTAGCATTGCTGCAAACAGGGCAGAATAATCATAACATATACCCTTTCCGGCAGAAAGAACGCTGTCTGCATTCGGCGTATAAAACTTAAGATTTCCGGCTTCAACATCTGCCTTCTTTGAGTAATCGTATTCCAGAACAGCCATAACGTAATTTTTAACAGCCAATACCTTTTCCTCATCCGTATTGCAGCCTGCGCACGCCTGTGATGCGGCGCTTACCGCAAGGGAGGATGAACTGAAATCAACTAAATATGTAGGGTATATATATGGCGACGTCTCACTTGATATGGATACATCAAAATCTTTGGTAAGCTGGGGTGAATATCCGTTTGTTCTCTGCTCCATAACTCTTACAGAATATTTTCCGCTTCCTCCCGTAAGAGGAAAAGTAATATAACCTCCTGTATTTGCAGCCACATACTGTGTAAGCAGCGTTCCTCCCGTACTGTCTTTGTATATCTGCACTGCAATAACTCCACTGTAGCTGTCTGAACCCTTTACCATAATATATCCCTGGGAAGCGTTGCTGTAATCCACTATATATCCGTTCTTAGAAGCCGTTGCCGTACCTGGCGCAGTCGGTGTGCTTATCTTTATTGGCGCAGGAGGAGCCGGTGGATTCGTCTGCGTTACTGTCGTGGGCGGCTGTGTGGGCGGCTCTGTAGGCTCAGGCGTAGTTGCCGGCGGCTGAGTTGTTGTGGGCGGCTGTGTGGGCGGCTCTGTAGGCTCAGGCGTAGTTGCCGGCGGACGTGTTGTTGTGGGCGGCTCCGTCGGCTCCTGCACGCCTGGTCTCCTCTTAGATGTAGTTTCACCATCGTCTGTAGAAAACACTTCACCGGTCCCTATTTTATTAGATTCTATACTGTTTTCATCTATATTTTTTTTACATCCTAAAAACATAAATATAAGGGCTGAAAGCACAGCCAGTGCGCATATGCTTAACCATCTTCCATTTTTTAATTTCTCAGAAAACACGTTAGCCCTCCTTTTTCTGCAATTCAATATACAAAGTATATTTTAACACGTTTCAGTTTTATTTACAACATAATTTAATGTCACAATACTCAGTCCGGTTAAACTATATGATTTATCCAAAAACCGCCACAAAAAAACAGGCTATATGACAACAACTGCAATGTCCCATATAGCCTGTTCCTTACTCAAACCGTACTATTTCCTTTTTTAATCTTTTTATTATCTTTTTTTCAAGCCTTGAAATATATGACTGGGATATTCCCAATAAATCTGCAACCTCCTTCTGTGTCATTTCATTGCCGTCCTCCCGGTTTATTCCAAACCTCAGCTCGACAATAGTCCGCTCTCTCTTTGAAAGCTTTTCTATAGCTCCGTTTAAAAGCTTTTTTTCAACCTCATCCTCAATGTTTTTTGATACCACATCATCCTCTGTTCCAAGAACGTCTGACAAAAGGAGCTCGTTTCCGTCCCAGTCTACATTTAAGGGTTCATCTATGGAAACCTCCATTTTTGTCTTGTTGTTTCTTCTAAGATACATAAGTATCTCGTTTTCTATACATCTGGATGCATATGTGGCCAGCTTTATGTTTTTTTCCCTGTTATATGTATTTATGGCTTTTATAAGTCCTATGGTTCCTATAGAGATTAAATCCTCTACACCAACGCCTGTATTGTCAAATTTTTTTGCTATGTATACAACAAGCCGTAAATTGTGCTCTATAAGTATGGATTTAGCCTCCTTATCACGCTCGGTTCCCAAATCGTCAATCACCTGCATTTCCTCGTATACCTCCAGAGGCGCCGGTAATACCTCCGCCCCTCCTATGTAATGTACGTCACCCTGATTTGTAAAAAGCAAATTCCTAATACTGGGTATCATTTTAAAGTGCAACCCATTGCCTAACGACATTTTTAAAACCATTTTTTTATACTCCTGTTTAATATAATATCATATATCCCTGCTCCCGACAGGGTTCCCTCATATATTCCAATTAAAGCCTTTTCAATTTCTATAATCTCTCCGGCAATTTCTATCCTTATCATATCTATTTCTATTGCCCTTAGTATACCCATATTTGTACCTAACGCTTTGTAGGGTACAAGTCTTATCTTTGTTTTATCGGCGCTCACTCCTTCTATTAATGGCTTTACTTTGTCATATTCCGCTATATGTACCGGCTGTCCTCCTATTGGCTCTGCAAGTGAATTTCCTGAATCATACAATCCCTTTAGCTTTAAGCTTTTATTATTAAACAGCAGGGTTACATTATAAATATCGCTTCCCTTTGTATTTACTAACCGGCTTTTTATATACTTTATTAAAAAATCAGTAATAAAATATGATGCTGTCGTAATAAATATAAACCGTATGAAGTTTATTCCCCTTAAAATAAACTGTCCTACTCCGGTAAAATAATATAATCCGTTTATTGTCCCTGCCAAAACTATGGTTACGGCATATATGCATGATAAACATTTTATATAAGCCTTCCAACCCTTTATTGGATAACCTATAACCGCCATAGCTGACGATATAACGCCATATGTAAATATTTTTTGTATTACTACATTTTTAAAACCCTTAACAATGGTAATACATGATAAAGCGGCTCCTGCCAGCGCTGCTAAAAAGCATCTTATAATAGTGGTCTGTGGTTTTAAAAGCTTTTTTGCAATCAGCAGGATTATAAAGTCCATGAAGAAATTTATGGCAAAGAATACATCTATATATACTACATATTTCATGCACTCTCCTTTTCTTCCTGACAATTACAATTATGATGTTTTACGGTGAAATCTATGTCAATGCAATGTAAATTTAATGTAAAAAAAGTGCCGCGCGGCAGCGGCACTTTTAAATTCGGCTCTGCCGAATTTTTGGTTATTCGCCAGTATGCTGTCGCTTCAGAATTTTACTAATAATATAAAAATACCCTATAATGATATAATATTCTGCGTCTTAAAATATCATATCATTATAGGGTATATGGTGTTTCTCTTAATATAGAAGCTTATTATAAAGCCTTATTTAATCTCTTTTTCCTCTTTGGAGAAATTCAGGTATTTTTATTGTTTTCTCAGGTATCTTGCTTTCCACTGTGCCGGGATTTTGGATGCCTGTTACTGCCGGCTGATTCTTGGATGGTGACGGGAAAACAGGCTTTGGCGTTGTCTTTGCGCTATATGTACCTCCTACAGGCTTTACGGAATTTGCCCTGAAATTAAAGGAGCTTCCAAAGGAACCTGCGCCGTTTGAGGATGCATCCTCAAGTCCCGTAGCTATAACGGTAATGGTACACTGGTCAGGCGTGCTCTCGTCAAATCTTGCTCCGAATATAATGTTGGCTGTCTCTCCTGCCAAATCCTGAACATAGCTTGCCGCCTCGTTTGCCTCTACAAGTCCTATATCTCCCGATATATTTATAATAACGTGCGATGCGCCTCTTATGGTTGTCTCAAGAAGAGGGCTTGTAACTGCTATCTGTACCGCTTCGTTTGCCTTGTCGTCACCCTTTGCCGTACCTATACCGATGTGGGCTATGCCCTTGTCCTTCATAACTGTCTGCACATCTGCAAAGTCAAGGTTTATAAGGGCAGGTACATTTATAAGGTCTGTAATTCCCTGTACAGATTGCTGTAAAACCTCATCCGCCTTCTTAAGGGCGTCAGGCATTGTAGTTCTTCTGTCTACTATCTCTAGCAGCTTGTCATTAGGAATAACAATAAGAGTATCCACATTTTCCTTAAGCTTTTCTATACCGCCTACGGCATTTGCCATACGTGTTTTCGCCTCAAACTTAAAAGGCTTCGTAACCACTCCTACCGTAAGAACATTCATATCCTTTGCAATACGTGCAACTACAGGCGCGGCTCCCGTACCTGTGCCG
Organism: uncultured Lachnospiraceae bacterium; assembly: GCA_910584685.1. Lineage (GTDB taxonomy): Bacteria > Bacillota > Clostridia > Lachnospirales > Lachnospiraceae > CAG-303. Next base: position 128,108 of record CAJUAO010000004.1, read on the forward strand.
CCTCCCATTCCGCAGGTAACGAACACCATATCGGCTCCCTTTAAGGTTTCCCTAAGCTCCTCCTCACTTTCCTCGGCAGCCTTTTCGCCTATCTCCGGCTGGGCTCCTGCCCCAAGGCCCTTTGTCAGCTTCTCGCCTATCTGCAATACTGTAGGCGCCTTACAGAACTTAAGGGCCTGCTTGTCCGTATTTATACCCACAAACTCTACTCCGCATATATTTTCATCTATCATTCTGTTAACGGCATTATTTCCAGCACCACCAACTCCCACAACTATGATTCTTGCTGCTGTTTCTGCCTCATTTGTCTTAATTTCAAGCAAGGTATTATCCTCCTTCTTAACTAACTATCTTTTAATATTTTTGTAACATTTTTCATTAATGAATACCATATAATATAGTAGCTTTATTTGTGAAAAAAATCAACCATTAATTTCATTTTTTTATTTTTTATCTTTCCTAAACACATATCCTGTTTCACTTTTATTATATTCTCTCATATCCAGCTCTCCCGGAATATCCTCCATATTTGGAAGAATTGAGGAAAGCTCCGCTATTTTTTTCCCGTAATCGCCGTCGTTCCCAAGGGCGACTCTGAAGCTGTTTATATATAAGGTTGCCGACAGCTCCTCCGATATATTTATCTTTTTTACCGGAATATTATACTTGTCCACCATCTGGGTTACATTGAGAATAAGTGAAAAAATCTTTTTGTTTTTTACAGGTATTTTTTCGTGGAGTATGATATTGTCAAATTTAATTCCTGTAATCTCCGGTACATCCTCATATTCTGACATGGAATTTTCTACTACTATTCCATCCTTGTCAAAATACATGCATGTATTCATATATGATATATAGCCTGTTATGCTTTTTTCATATACCGTTATCTTTATGGAGGTTATACTTTCCATTTCCACATCATATTCTTCTACGAAGGGAATCTCAACCTTTTTTCCAAACAAATTCTTTATCCAGAAAATAATAGGATTATAATCAAGACTTTCCCCGAATATACGGCTGTTTAATTCCTCGTCAGTCAGCCTTTCATTCCCCTCGTAGGTAACCTTTTCTATTTTTCGCGTAGCTAAAAAAGCAAAAATTAACAGCAAAGCTGCAATGACAGCTAAGGCTATATATTTACCTTTCTTCCTTTTCTCCGTCTTCACTTATTTCTTCCTCGCTTATTTCTTCCTCTCTTATGTCTGCCCCAAGACCTTTTAAGTCCCTTATTATATCTTCATATCCTCTGTATATATATCCATTGTCAAGGATAACCGTCTCTCCCTCTGCCCCAAGGCCAGCTACTACAAGCGCGGCTCCTCCTCTTAAATCCATAGATTTAAGCTGACAGCCCTTTAATTTATTTCTTCCGTATATAACAAGAGTGTCCCCGCCTTTTATGTTTATATCTGCGCCAAGCTTTTTAAGCTCTTCCACATATGCAAATCTGTTTTCAAATATTTTTTCCTTCACCCTGCTGACACCGTTTCCATATATCATAACAGCCGCCATAATAGGCTGGACGTCCGTAGGAAGCATGGGATACGGTGATGTTTCAATATATGATATATTTTTTATTTCTCCCTTATTCTTACATACAAATCCTTTGTTTCCCGGTAAAAGCTTTATGCTTATACCCATATTTCTAAAGGTTTTTATAACCTCCTCCATATATAGGGGGCTTACTCCCAAAAGCTTAATTTTCCCCCTGCATACAGCCAGAGCCGCCATATAGGTAGCTGCAACTATCCTGTCTCCTCCTACTGTATATTCAGCGCCATGAAGCCTATCTGTTCCCTCTATAACAATAATATCCTTGCCGGCTCCCTTTACGCTTGCTCCCATGCTGTTTAAAAATCCGGCTAATTCCACTATCTCCGGCTCCTTAGCCGGATTGTATATGGAAGTCCTTCCCTTTGCCATGACCGCTGCAAGCATAATATTTTCAGTTGCCCCTACGCTTGGAAACGTAAGGTGTATTCTTCCTCCCTTAAGCTCGTCAGTATATGCCACTATATCTCCATATTTTTCAAATATTTCTACCCCAAGCCCCCTGATGCCTTTTATATGTAAATCATAGGGACGTTCTCCTATTTTACAGCCGCCCGGCTTTGTGATGACTATTCTCCCAAGTCTTCCTAACATAGCCCCAAGAAAAAGGATGCTTGACCTTGTATTCCTTGTATATTCGGAGGATATTCTCGTGTCTTCCACATCCTTAGGATAAACCTCTATGGTTCCGTTTACAAAAAATACCTTGCAGCCCAGCATCTCAAGAAGCTTTATAGTCTGCCTTACATCCTCTATATCAGGACAATTATTTATTTTAACCTTTTCTTCAGTAAGTATCGATGCTGCAAGTATTGGAAGAACAGCATTTTTTCCTCCCTGTATCTTTACACTTCCCTTTAATCCTGTAGTCTTTCCAATCAGGATTTTTTTCATAAAACCGACACTCCAAAGATTTATTAAAAAATTTTGTCAACTATTCAGTTCTTTCGTATTTTGACACTGATAAAACCATTCCCATCTCAGCCATAAGAAATAATATTGATGTTCCTCCATAGCTTATAAAAGGAAGGGTTATTCCTGTGTTTGGAATGGTATTTGTAACTACCGCTATATTTAAAACCACCTGAATTGCAATATGGGCAAGTACGCCTACCACAAGCATTGAGCCTATTAAATCCCTTGCATTGTTTGCTATAATCATAAATCTCCATATCATAAATGCAAACAGGAGTATTATTGCAATTCCTCCAAAAAGTCCAAGCTCCTCACATATAATAGAGAAAATCATATCATTCTGGGCCTCCGGTACATAGCCAAGCTTTTGCACACTCTGTCCAAGCCCCTTTCCCACAAGACCTCCCGAGCCTATGGCATAAAGTGACTGTATGGTCTGAAATGCCGTTCCGCTTGAGTACGCCTCCGGATTCTGCCATGCCTGTATTCGCTCCATTCTAAAGTCTGAGCCGAAAAAAAGCACCAGTGCAAGCAGCGCCGCCGCTGTGACGCCTATAATAACAAAAGGCTTATATTTTGGGCTTGCCACAAAAAGCATAACTGCGGCTATTCCTGCAACAATAATGGCAGAGCTCATATTTTTTGTAAGCAGAAGAATTAACGCCACAGGCGGTATTGCCAATAAAAACAGCTTTATTATTACCACAAAATTATCAAGACGCTTTCTCATATTTGTAATATTTATTGCCAAAATCATTATTATACCAATTTTTGCAAGCTCCGCCGGCTGAAAGCTTACGGGGCCTACGGCAATCCACCTTCTGGCTCCGTTTGCCTCTATGCCAAGGGGCGTTTTTACCAGAACAAGACACACTAAAGACGCTATGTATACGAGAGCCGCCATTTTAACATACATGTGATAATCCAGCTTCGCCGCCGCAAACATCACTATCAGTCCCAATATAGTAGCTAAAATCTGAGTTTTTAAATAATATGCCGGATCCTTGAATTTTATTAATGCATTGTATGAGCTGGTGCTGTACAGCATAACCAGACCAAAGCATAAAAGGAAAATAATGATAAACAAAAGGCTGTAATCCATGCTTACCTTTTTCCCTACTATTCTTCTCTCCCTCTGACGCTTACCTTTCATCAAAATTGCTCCTTTCCATTATTCCTTAAGAGCCCTCACAAAATCCTTAAATAATCTTCCTCTCTCCTCATAGCTTTTAAACATATCCCAGCTTGCGCAGGCAGGTGACAAAAGCACCGTCTCTCCTGCCTTGGCATTTTCTGCAGCCTTCCTTACTGCCTCCTTAAGGCTTTCTGCCATTATAATATTTGTAAATCCGTGCTTTTTTGCGGTACCGGCTATTTTTTCCTTTGTGGCTCCAAGGAGCACAAGACACTTTATTTTGTCTCCGAAGGCCTCCACCCAGTCGTCATACTCTGAGCCCTTATCATAACCTCCTGCTATAAGCACTGTTTTTCTCTCCATAGCCTCCAGAGCTTTCTTTGAAGCGTCAGTATTTGTGCCCTTAGAATCATTATAATATATTACGCCGTCTATGGTATCTACATACTCTATTCTATGTTCTATAGCGTCAAAGCCTTTTATAACCTCCACATACAAATCCGAAGGCACTCCCACAGCCTCCGATATGGCTATTGCCGCCATGACGTTTTCCGCATTATGTATACCTACAAGCTTCATGGAGGAAATATTCAAAAGAAGCTTTCTGCTTCCCTTTTCCGAAATATATATGCCGCCATTTTTATCAAGGTATATACCGCTTTCAAGTTCACGCCTGCTGCTGAAAAATACAACCCTGCACCTTAATCCCTTTGCATATTCCCTAAGCATCTCATCCTCATAATTAAGAACGCACACCTGGTTTTCCGTCTGATTTTTACATATGCTTATCTTTACGTCGCCATAGCATTTCATGGTGTGATGCCTGTTAAGATGGTCGGGAGTAATATTAAGCACTGCCGACACATCAGGCTGAAACTCATCAATGGTTTCAAGCTGAAAGCTGCTTATCTCAGCAACCGTTATGGATTCGTCATTAGCCTTAGATACCATAAGAGTATACGGCGTTCCTATATTTCCTACAACGTACGCATTACCGCAGTATTTTTCCATAATTGCCCCTGTAAGCGCCGTAGTAGTGGTTTTTCCGTTTGTTCCTGTAATTCCTATAAGCCTGCCCCGCATACATCTGTATGCAAGCTCAATTTCTCCCCATATGGTTTTTCCCAGCTCCTTTAAAAGCCTTACAAAGGGTACCTCCATGGATATTCCGGGGCTTATAACACATATGTCTATGGTTTCTGCCACAGACCTTGTAAGCTCGCCTAAAACTATATTGATTTCCTCAGGCTCCCTTACTCCCGCAATTCTCATTTTTTCAATAAGCTGTTCCTCCGCAAGCTTTTCATTTCCGTCATAAAGCACAACCTCCGCCCCTAAGGCAGTTATAAGCCTGACTGCTCCTATTCCGCTTATTCCGGCTCCTGCAACCAGATATTTCTTTTCCTGTAAATTCATTTTAATCCCTATGTCCTTTCTATATAGCATAAAGTGCAATAAGACACAATATGGCCGTGACAATGGAAAACATTGCAACTATCCTTGTTTCAGACCAGCCACACAGCTCAAAATGATGATGTATGGGTGCCATCTTAAATATTCTCTTTCCTCCTGACAGTTTAAAATACACTACCTGTATTATTACTGACAAAACCTCCACAAAATATATAAACCCAACAATCAATATAAACAGCGGCATCTTCATCATAATGGCAAGAGACGCCACATAGCCTCCCAGCGCCAATGAGCCTGTATCTCCCATAAATACCTTTGCCGGATAAACATTAAACAAAAGAAATCCTAAAAGACTTCCTACCACTGCACAGGATATAAGCTCCATTCCGCTCCCGGACTCTATTGCCATCACTGTAAAAAAAACTGCAATAATAACCGTAACTCCCGCAGCCAGACCATCAAGTCCGTCCGTAAAGTTTGCCCCGTTTACCGTTCCTATAATAACCAGCATTGTAAAGGGTATAAACGCATCTCCAAGCTCCAGTACCGCACCGTTGCCAAAGGGTATATACACTCCGGTTCCAATATCCGTATAGTGGACTAAATAGTATGAAAAAACAGCTGCAACCACTATCTGCAAAAACATTTTCTGATAGCTTTTAAGCCCTAAGTTTCTTTTCATTACCACCTTAATATAATCATCCAAAAAGCCAATCAGTCCAAAGCCCAGAATAACAAACAAAACAGGCACTATCCCTTTGCAGGTATTCAAAAAGGGAACACATGTTGCTGAAATTGATGTAAGAATAATCAAGCCTCCCATAGTCGGCGTTCCTGTTTTCTTTATATGTCTTTTTGGTCCTTCCTTTCTCACATACTGACCAAATTTCAGTCTCTGTAAAAAGGGAATTACTATCGGACAAAGAATAACACTTATGATAAATGAAATAACTATGCTTAAAACAACCTCTTTACTCATTACTATTTACTCCCATAGTATAATATTTTTTTTAATATTTATCAATTACTTAATAAAAATTTACTTTGTTTATGCTAATTACCTTCCTCCTTAGTATCGTTTGTTTCCACACCCTGTATCCCAAGATACGGCAGTATGTTTTCATATAACGACGCTATAACAGGCGCCGCAATAGTGCCTCCATAATATATTCCTACAGGCTCATCAATTATGCATATGGCTATAATCTCCGGGTCCTCTGCAGGCGCAAAGCCTATATATGACGATATATATTTTCCGTTGCCTCTTGGAAGCTTCTCTGATGTGGCTGTTTTTCCTCCTATATTATAGCCTTCTACCTGACCGTTTTTTCCTCCTCCCTCAGCGACAACCATGTTCAATATATGCTTCATTGTCTCTGATGTTTCCCCTGATATAACTCCCTCTTCAACAGGATAAGAAAACTCCTCCGTAAGATTTCCCTCGTCATCTGCCAGTCCAACGGCAAAATGAGGAGTGACAAGATTTCCTCCGTTTATAACGGCGCATACTGCTCTTAAAAGCTGCATAGGAGTTATCTGAAAGGACTGTCCAAAGGACATTGTAGCAAGCTCCACAAGACCTACGTTTTCAAGCTTATGAATAATCGTTCCGGCTTCACCCGGCAGGTCTACTCCTGTCTTTTCCATAAGGCCAAGATTTTCCATATTTTCAAAATATTTTTCTGCCCCTACCCTGAGTCCTACCTCCATGAACACAGGATTACATGAATTCATGGTTGCCTCTGTAAACGACTCTGGCCCATGGCCTATTACCTTGTGGCATTTTATCCTTCTGTCCTCCACCATCTTGTAGCCGGGACAATTAAAGCTGCTGTCGGGAGTAACTACCCCATTCTCCAGCCCTGCTGTAGCTGTAATTATCTTAAAGGTCGAGCCAGGCTCATAGGTATCGTTTATACTTTGGTTTCTCCACATTTTATTAAGCAAATCCTGATACTCCTCATCCGTTACCTCCTCAGTCAGCTCATAATTTAAGGTATGAGGATTATTCAAATCAAATTCGGGAGCGTTGACCATGCAGTATATCTCTCCGTTTTTAGGATTCATGGCAATTATGGATACGTAGTTTGCCTGCTTTTCCTCCAGCACCTTATAGGCGGCCTGCTCTGCGTATTTTTGTATATTTACGTCAATAGACAGCTTAACATTCTGTCCCGGCACGGCCTCTACCCTGTTTTCTACAACATAGTCAAGCTCCACGCCTCTTGCGTCGGTTACTGTCAGTATTTCTCCGTCTGTTCCCTTAAGATACTCCTCATATTCTACCTCTAAGCCTATTATTCCCTGATTGTCTCCTCCTGTAAAGCCTAATACCTTTGACGCAAGGCTTCCGTATGGATAATACCTTTTATAGTCCTCATCCACCTTTACTCCGTCTAAATCATATTCTCTTATTTTATCCCCTATTTCCTTTGAAACATTTGACTTAATCTTTTCTCTGGAGCTGAATTTTTCTACCTTCTTTCTTACTGTCTCCTGACTTATTCCAAGCTCCGATGAAAGCACCTCTATAACTCTTTCCGGCTCTGTAATCTGGCTGTATATAACTGAAACGGTACATACCGTACTGTTAGACGCTATAACCGTTCCGTTGGCGTCATAAATCTTTCCTCTTGCCGCCTTTATCTGTCTTTCTCTCTCATGGAGCTTAACAGCCTCATCATTGTAATGCTCTGACATATATAGCATGAGATATGCAAGTCTTCCGATAAGCACCATTACAAATATTATTATTCCAATAATAAATATAAACAGTTTTTTCCTTTGATAAACATAGCTTTTATTCAATTCAAAATTAAACCTCACAAAAGATTTTCAATACTAATGTATTACTCCTTTTGTGAGGTTATAACTTATTCTTTACACTCCCTGAGGAATATTATTCATTCCCGGCTCACCCTGGGTATCCGGGTTTGTATTTCCGCCCTCAGGCCCGTCAGGAAATACCTGAAGATATGGAAGCACCTCAGTCATTATAGCGCTGAAAAGCTTAGAGGTCACAGATGACGTTATATTCTCTCCCTTAGGATTGTCCACTACAACATAGCAAACCACCTGGGGATTTTCATAGTCTGCAAAGCCGATAAAGGAATATACATATTCCTCGTTTCCTCTTGGAAGCTTTTCTGCCGTACCGGTTTTTCCTCCAATCTTATATCCGGCTACAGACGCCGTACCTCCCGTACCCTCTTCAATGGTTCCTACCATGGCCGCCTTTACATAATCAGAGGTATGCTTTGTTATATTCTGCTTTAAAGGCGTTACTCCTACCTCCTTAACAACTCCTCCCCTTGCATTTATAATTTCCTTAACTACATGAGGCTGATAATAATAACCGCCGTTTATAAGAGAGCAGAAGCCTGCGGCAAGCTGTACCATAGTTACGTTAAAGCTTTGTCCAAAGGAGCTTGTAGCCAGATTGATAGGCTTCATGTTATCCTTTGTGAAAAGCAGTCCTTCACAGCTTGCCTCTCCCGGCAAATCTATGCCTGTTTTCATTCCAAAGTTAAATCTGTCCTGATATGATGTAAATAAATCCACCCCAAGACTTGCGCCTATCTGCATAAGAGCATCGTTGCAGGAATAAGCTATAGACTGTGAGGCGTTTATCTCTCCATGCCCTGACCTTCTACTGCAGCCAATATCCGTTCCTCCCACATTTTCAGAACCGTCGCACACAAAAATCTGTGTTTCTGTTATGACGCCCTCCTCTAATGCCTCTGCCACTGTAAAGGGCTTATATGTAGAGCCCGGCTCAAAAGAGTCGTTCAGACAGTAATTTCTCCATATTTTATTCAGTTCATTCAGCTTATCCTCATCTGTCATGGCAGCAAGCTGTTCCTCTGTATACAAGCCTGACAAATCCCTCGGATTATTCAGGTCATATACTGTATCCGTGGCCATGGCATATATCTCGCCGTTCTGTGGATTCATAACTATTACGCCTATATTTTCAGGATTATATTCCTCCTTCCACTGCTTTATGTATTTTTCCACTATAGTCTGCACGTTAAGCTCAATGGTTGAAATCAGGGTATAGCCGTCTGTAGCGGCTTTAGTTACCTTCTCCATTATGTTGTCACTGTTTACATAGCCGTATTCCCTGCCGTCAACACCGTTTAATTCTTTATTATAGTATTCCTCTATTCCCCATGTTCCCACGTTTCCTGCTGATGTAAAGCCTATTACGTTACAGGCAAGAGTTGAATAGGGATACTTTCTTTCATATTCTGTCTCAAACCATACGCCCTTTACATTGGGATTGTTTTTCGTATCGTTTGACAGCTTTATAAATGGCTCTATCTTTTCATAAGAAAGTCTTTTCTCATAAACTATATAGCTTTTTGCCTGATTTTCATTTATAAGCGTTCTTAAGGTATTATCCTCATACCCAAAACATTCAGTCAACGCCTTTAAGGTAGGCTCAAGGTATTTCGGCTCCGAAAGCATTACCTTGGGGTCAAGTATAAGATTATATACCTTTACGCTTGTAGCTAACACCATTCCGTTTCTATCCAGAATATCGCCTCTTTTAAATGGAAGAACGGTACTGGAATGATTCTGCTGGGACAGTACCTGAACAGTATATTTCTCCCCGCTTGTACTGTTTATATAAAGCATTCTTATGGCAAGCCCCAACAGCATTAAAATAACAAGCAAAAATAAAACTATGCTTTTATTTTTCATCTTTCTTGTAAAAACCGGTATTTTCTTATTACCTATATCCTTGTTCATCCTAAACCCTATCCAATCCTGTTCCTGTACGCTTTATTTTTCCGGCACATCTCCATACTGCTCCATATACTCGTTTCTGACGCTGTCATATGTTATAACCTGATTCCTGCTTACCATAACCATGCCTAACTCCTCCGTAGCTGTCTTAATTATATAATTTACATCCACAAAGCTGTCAATTTCATACTGAATAGCGTCATTCTGCGTTGTTATGGTATCTAAGGACTTTTCAAGAGACGTTATGTTCTTTTTAGTCTCTGAAACGTCTGCCTCTGCATTAAGATAATTAATACAGCTCATAACGCTTAATATAACCGACACTGCCATAAGCAGTGTGATTTTAAAGCTCATTTTAGGGGCTTTTTCTTCCTGCCTGTAGGTTCTTCTGTGAGGTTTTTCCTTATACTGCTTTCTTCTTTCGTTGTCACGCTCCGGAAACTCATATACCTTTCGTATTGTGTTTCCATCCTGAACGTACCTGTAATTTCTTTCCATTATAATATGCCTCCTAATGCAACTGCTTTTCGGAAAGATTAAGAGTTATCTACACGCTCAAACACCCTTAGTTTGGAACTTTTTGCCCTCTTATTCTCCTTTATCTCCTCGCCTCCCGGAATTATAGGTTTCCTTGTGATTACTTTTCCCTTTGATTTTTTTCCACATACACACACCGGAAAGTTCTTTGGACATATACATGGATTTTCACTGTTTTTAAATTTGTTTTTTACAATTCTATCCTCCAGTGAGTGAAAGGTTATTATGGATAATCTTCCACCGTCGTTTAAAAGGTCAATCATGGTATCTATAGAATTTTCCAATACCTCAAGTTCTTTATTTACCTCTATCCTGATAGCCTGAAATGTTTTTTTTGCAGGATGCCCTCCTGTCATTCTTATCTTGGCCGGTATAGCCGATTTTATAATATCGCTAAGCTCTCCCGTAGTCTCTATACGTTTTTTCTTCCTGGCCTGTACAATATGCTTTGCTATATTCTTTGCAAATTTATCCTCGCCGTAGTCTCTTATTACACGATAAAGCTCTGACTCACTGTATTCATTTACTACGTCTGCGGCAGATAAGGCGCCTGTCTTATCCATTCTCATATCAAGAGGAGCCTCTGCCTCCTTGTATGAAAAGCCTCTCCCTGCAGTATCAAGCTGATATGACGAAACTCCTATATCAAGAAGTATTCCGTCTGCCTTTTCTACGCCTAAGTCCTTTAAAACCTGTGCAATATTACAATAATTACTTTTTACCCTGTTAATTTTTATATTCCCTTCAAAACCTTTTAGTCGCTCCCCAGCCGCCAAAAGTGCGTCCTCGTCCTGGTCTATGCCAATAAATCTCCCTTTTTCTGACAATCGGCTGCAGACCTCGTACGCATGTCCTCCACCGCCTAAGGTTCCGTCCACATATATACCGTCAGGTTTTATATTTAAACTTTCTATAGTCTCGGCAAGCAGTACCGGCTTATGTTTAAACTCCATAATATGTGTCCTTCCTCATACGGTTAAGTTTCTCCCAAACATTATATGTTCAGGCCTAAATCCATCATATGCTCTGCTATGTCATCCATATCGTCATATGAAGTATTTTCTTCCCATCTGTCCTTATCCCAGATTTCCACTCTGCCTCCTACTCCTACCAATGTACAGTCCTTTGTAAGAGCTGCAAAGCTTCTTAAATTTGCCGGAAGCAATATTCTTCCCTGCTTGTCCACCTCTACCTGCGCAGCGCCTGCCAGAAAGAAACGGACAAATTTTCTTGCATCCTTATTTGCCATAGGCAGCGACTTTAATTTTTCTTCAAAAGCCTGCCATTCCTCGTCCGGATACACAAAAAGACAACCGTCCAGTCCCTGGGTTACAACGAATATGTCACCCAACGACTCTCTGAACTTTACCGGAACTATTAATCGTCCCTTAGGATCGATGGAGTGATTATATTCACCCATGAACATTGACTTCACCTTCTTTGCCATAAAATAAAGTGTGTGATGTGAATTTACCACTTTTATCCACTATTAATCCACTATCATCCACTTTTCACCACTTTATTGTATAATATTATATCAACTTGAAAATAAAATCAAGGGGTTTTATGCTTTTTTACATAAAAATTTCGACAAAAAAAGACCACAAAATGCAGCAATTACTACATCTTGTGGTCATCATTATCCATTCTACCATATATGCTTTTTTACAAAAAATAAATTTTTTAGATTTATCTTATCCAGTTAAAATTTTTAAATCATATAATTGCTTTTTAAAAAACTTCCTCCGGATAACTTAATTTTTGCTTTTTTCTTTTTTAATATATCCCGTTCCCGTTTCCACTCCCGTATCCGGCAGCTTTACCGTCTTTCCCTTAGCTATCTTTATTCTGTTATATATTAAAAATGCGCCTGTCACTATTGCCAGTGTAACTGCAAGAAGCTGTGATACAGGTATTCCCGTGTTTCCTATAATAAGCTGGTCTGTTCTGAAGCCTTCTATTATTGTTCTGCCTATGCCGTATCCGCACATATACCACAGAAAAACCTCTCCCTGATACTTCTTCTTTTTTCTGAATATCATAATAAGAATAAGCAGCATAAGATTCCAGCATGATTCATATAAAAATGTAGGCTGTACCTGTATATACCTGCACTGCTCGTCAATATAGCTTACAGTATCAGGCACGCTTACCGCCACTTTGTCATCCCATGTGTCTATTCTCATTGCAAAAAGACCGTTACTGTCGCAGCCGAAGGCCTCCCTGTTAAAGAAGTTGCCCCAGCGTCCCATTATCTGTCCTACTATAAGGCCAAGTACAGCCGTATCTGCCATCTGCCAAAAGGATATTTTCTTTATTTTTGTCAATACGACACAAGTTAATATGCCTGCTATAATGCCTCCATATATGGCAAGGCCTCCCTCGTCTATGCGGATAATCTTATCAGGATTCTTTCCGTAATAATCCCACATAAATGCAACATAGTAAAGCCTTGCGCCTATTATGCCGAAAATAACGCCGTATAACGCCATATCAATGTAATCATCAACGCTCTGACCCGTGATTTTGGCCTCCCTGAATGACAGCGCGGCTCCCAGTATAACCCCTATTCCTATTATAAGACCATAAATTGCTATTTCAAATCCAAAAACAGAAAAGGTATTATTTAGCTCTTCTATCTCTATTCCAAGATTTGGAAAGCTTATCGTTGCTCCGTACATAAATCCTCCTATACGTTAAAACGGAATAATATAACGTCTCCGTCCTTTACCACATAATCCTTTCCTTCCATTCCAACAAGTCCCTTTTCCTTAGCAGCCGTATATGAGCCGCAGTCAAGCAAATCCTGATAATTTACTACCTCCGCCTTTATAAAGCCCCTCTCAAAATCTGAATGAATTTTTCCTGCTGCCCCTGGAGCTTTTGTACCCTTAGTGATAGTCCACGCTCTTGTCTCCTGCTTTCCTGCCGTAAGATAGCTTATAAGCCCAAGAAGGCTGTAGCTTGCCTTTATAAGCTTATCAAGGCCCGACTCCTTAATTCCCAAATCCTCAAGAAACATATCCTTTTCGTCATCGTCAAGCTCTGATATCTCCTGCTCTATCTGGGCGCACACCACAAATACCTCAAAGTTCTCACTGTCTGCAAACTCCCTTACCTTTGACACGTTTTCATTTGAAGCTCCGTCGTCTGCCAAATCCTCCTCCTTTACATTTGCCGCAAAAATCACCGGCTTGTAGGTGAGAAGATTATACTCCCTAAGCCACATAAGCTCGTCCTCGTCTGTTGTCTCAAAGCTTTTTGCAAGCTTTCCGCTTTCAAGATGGCTTTTAAGCCTTTCAAGCAAATCCTGCTCCTTAGCTAAGGTTTTATCGTTTCTTGCGCCTCTAACCACCTTTGAAAGCCTTCTTTCAAGTATCTCCATGTCTGAGAATATAAGCTCAAGATTTATGGTTTCTATGTCTCTTAAAGGATTAATTTCTCCGTCTACATGAATTATATTTGTATCCTCAAAGCAGCGCACCACATGTACGATTGCGTCTACCTCCCTTATATTTGCAAGAAACTGGTTTCCAAGTCCCTCTCCCTTTGAAGCTCCCTTTACAAGCCCTGCTATATCAACAAACTCTATAACGGCAGGGGTGATTTTATCTGAGTCGTAAAGCGCTGCGAGCTTGTCAAGCCTTTCATCCGGAACTGCCACTATACCCACGTTTGGGTCAATGGTACAGAAGGGATAATTTGCCGACTCTGCCCCTGCCTTTGTAAGGGAATTAAAAAGCGTACTTTTTCCTACGTTAGGAAGTCCTACGATGCCTAGTTTCATATTTATTTACATCTCCTTTGTTCTAATAATTAAACGGCTAAAAAAGAGCCTTAATACCATACTAGAGTGTATCATAAAAAGGCTCAAAAGTAAAATGCAAATATACTTCAATTTCTTATTTGAAAATTGAAAATTTTTAATTGTTAATTTTTCAAAAATCCAAATTGTTTTAAAAACAGAAATTTCTCCGTTATTATCTCGGATTTCCACCAGTTTATGGCAATCTCATATTCCTTATAGTCTGTCCACCAGCTCCATGGTACTAAAAAGGAGCCGTCCGGTAACTGCCATGTCTGTATATTCTCACACTCTCTTGCCACAAGTTCTTCCCTTCCCTTATATAAAAAGCTCTCCGGTGAGCGGATAAATGTCGACGGCATAGAAACATATTCCTTTCCCCACTTTTCATAATCAGTACATATCATGTTGTCAACCATTTTGCAAAGACATTCTCTGTATGTTTCCATATCTGCAATTATGTTCTCGACAATTACGCTCTCTTTTAAAGGAAGCAGATAGTTATATAAGCTAATATAGCATGAAATAACATGTTCATCCTGAATAGGACAATGGTCCACCATATAATCAAAGCTTCTTCTTATCATTCTGAGCCCAAATTGATATAACTCACTTTTTTTATCTCCGTAGGCGGCTATAAATCCGGCTAATGCAGCGTTAGGATTAGGATTAAATTCCTTTGGCATATCCTTATGCTCCCACCAGATTGCATGGGGATAATCATTATTTGACGGTATTGTATAGGTCCATTGCTCTGTTTTAGAATCAAACCCTGACTTACTTTCCAGATACCTTAAAATACCCAAAACCACAGGATGATTGCGATTTACACCGCCAATCCTTGCAATAATTTCCGTTGCTTTCCATGTTCCTATAGGTATAGAAGCCGGATTCCATACGTCATCCTCCAAAGCATGTCCAAAGCCCCCGTCCTCATTTTGATAAAAGGATAAGCATTCCATTACATCCTCTTTACTGCCATTTTCAAAAAAGAATTTCCAAAGAGCCAAATCCAATGGTCTCGCATTGCGATATATAAATTCCCTGCCTTTTATAAAATCCATAATAAACCCTCCCAAAAAATATTTCTGCTTTAAATATTTTTTTCTTAAAATTTTTTCGGCAACACTAATCTTTTAAGAGTGTAACCCTTTCCTTTAGTTCCGCGGCCCTTTTAAATTAGCTCCTAAGCTCTATTCCCATATCCTTAAGGGCTCCAAGTATCTTATCCATAACAGCCACTATATCCTTATCCTCAAGTGTTCTGTCCGACGCCCTGAAGGACAATGAATACGCTACAGACTTATAGCCCTCCTTAATCTGGGCTCCCTCATAAATATCAAAGAGATTATATGACTCAAGAAGCTTTCCTCCATTTTCATCAAAAACCTTTTCCACCTGGCCTGCAAGTATATCCTTAGGCATAACCATTGATATATCTCTCATAACAGCAGGGAATCTTGCTATGCCTGTGTACTTTCTGTCAAAGGTTGCAAGTCTGACTATTTCAGGCATATCTATAACCGCAATATACGCTCTGTCGCCTATACCGTAGGTTTCCGCCACCTGAGGATGTACCTCTCCTAAATATCCAACATGTCTGCCGTCATATATAATATCTGCCTGCCTGCCCGGATGAAGATACGGCTTCTTATGAGCCGGCTCGTACTCCTCCTTCTCTGACAGACCTATCTTATCAAAAAATTCCTCTATAACGCCCTTCATATCAAAGAAATCCCCATCACCGTACATTCCCAGGGTAAACTGCATCCTCTCCTCCGGAAGCTCTGTAACCGGCAGCGCCTTTGGCAGATATATGTTTCCAAGCTCATAAAGCCTTACATTTTTATTTCTTCTATTATAATTTGTGGCAAGGGATACAAGCATGCCGTTAAGTGACGTAGTTCTCATTACGCTGAAGTCCTCACCCAGCGGATTAAGGATATTTACTGTTTTTCTAAGAGGAGAATCCTCCGGAAGCAGTAGCTTATCAAACACCTTAGGGCTTTCAAAGGAATATGACATGCCCTGTGAAAATCCGCAAAATTCTGCCACATCCCTTGCCACAGCCTCTATCCTCATCTTAAATGAAAGCTTTCCCGCAGTGGCCTCTCCCGAAGGAAGGGACATAGGAATATTGTCGTAGCCGAAAAATCTTGCTACCTCCTCTGCAATATCCTCGCTTCCAAGCAAATCCTGACGGAAGGTAGGTATAACGGCTTCCCCTGTCGCATCATCATACTCTATCCCAAGTCTCCTAAAATATTCCTTTGCCGTCTCAAGGGACACGTCTGTTCCAAGAAGACCGTTTATCTTATCCATGTCAATCCTTATACGCTTAGGTGAAACAGGCTTTGGATAAACATCAACCATACCTGATACTACCTCTCCTGCGCCAAGCTCCTCTATAAGCTGACATGCCCTGTCAATGGCTGCCTTTGCATTTTCAGGGTCAAGTCCCTTTTCAAACTTTCCTGACGCATCAGTTCTAAGTCCTGCCCTCTTTGATGAAAGCCTGATATTTGTACCGTCAAAGGTCGCTGCCTCAAAAAGAATATCCTTAACGTCATCAGTTATCTTTGAATTTTCCCCGCCCATTATGCCTGCAAGCCCTATAGACTTTTCAGCATCACATATCATAAGCATGTTATTGTCCAGTATTCTCTCCTGTCCGTCAAGTGTCATAAAGCTTTCGCCGTCATAAGCTCTTCTTACTATTATCTTCTTTCCTGCTATGGTGCTTAAATCGTAAGCGTGCATTGGCTGGCCAAATTCCTCCATGACATAATTTGTAATGTCAACAAGATTATTTATAGGCCTTATGCCGCTTGCCGCCAGACGCCTTTTCATCCACTCCGGCGACGGGCCTATCTTTACATTCTTTATTACCCTTGCGCAATATCTTTTGCAAAGGTCAGGGGCCTCCACCTCCACTGATATTTCATCAGCCGCATTGCCGCCTCTTCCCGTTTCATTAACCACAGGAGGAACAAACGGCTTTCTAAATGTAGCCGCCGCCTCTCTCGCTATGCCTATCACTCCAAAGCAGTCCACCCTGTTTGAGGTAATTTCATATTCAAACACAGTGTCATTAAGCCCCAGCGCTTCAACTGCATCACTTCCAACCACTGCCGTATCCGGGAAAATATATATTCCATCCTCCGGCGCCTCAGGATAAAAATCACGGCTTGAGCCAAGCTCCTCAATAGAGCACATCATACCAAATGACTCTGCTCCTCTAAGCTTGCCCTTCTTTATTTTTATTCCTCCCTTTGTCTTTGTACCGTCATGGCCTCCTGCCACTCTTCCGCCGTCCAGAACAACAGGAACCTTTTGTCCCTCCTTAACGTTTGGGGCTCCTGTCACTATCTGTATCGTTTCATTTCCAATGTTTACCTGACATATAACAAGCTTATCGGCGTCGGGATGTTTTTCTATTTTTTCTATCTGACCTATAACTATTTTGTCAAGGTCCTCGTCTAACCTTTCAAAGCTTTCTACCTTTGTGCCTGAAAGAGTCATTGCGTCTGTATATTCCTGAGCCGTACATTCAAGCTCTGGTACATATGCTTTTATCCATGATAATGGTGTGTTCATTTTAATCCTCCATTCTACTACAATATATTTATTGTTACATTCTTCTGAATACAGACTATAAAAGCCTGAGAAATTCTTTTTACACTTCTATCTGCAAAATTATTAAAGGATAGCCTTAAGCTATTCCGTCTTAAAATTGCTTTAAAAAGCGTATATCATTTTCATAAAGAAGTCTCATGTCGTCTATCTCATATTTTAAAAGCGCTATTCTCTCAAGACCTACGCCAAATGCAAAGCCTGTGTATTCCTCCGGGTCAATGCCGCACATTTTAAATACGTTTGGATGGACCATACCGCAGCCAAGTATTTCTATCCAGCCTGAATCCTTGCACATTCTGCAGCCCTTTCCTCCGCATTTGAAGCAGGTTACATCCATCTCTGCGCTCGGCTCTGTAAAAGGAAAATGATGTGGCCGGAACTTAACCTTTGTCTGTTCACCAAACAGCTCCCTGGCAAACTGCGCAAGGGTTCCCTTAAGGTCCGCAAAGGTAATATTCTTGTCAACCACAAGTCCCTCTACCTGATGGAAGGAAGGCGAATGTGTAGCGTCTACCTCGTCTGAACGGAATACTCTTCCCGGCGCTATCATTCTTATAGGAAGCTTTCCCTTTTCCATTACCCTTGCCTGAACAGGCGACGTCTGTGTTCTTAATACTATCTTGTCATTTATATAGAAGGTATCCTGTTCATCCTTTGCAGGATGGTTTGCAGGAATATTAAGGGCCTCAAAGTTATAGTAGTCGTACTCTACCTCCGGGCCTTCAACAACCTCATAGCCCATACCCACAAATATTCTCTCCAATTCCTCAAGGGCAATGGTGTTTGGATGACGGTGTCCCATATTGTTCTTCTTTGCCGGAAGGGTAACGTCAATAACCTCGCTCTTAAGCTTTGCCTCCCGCACAGCCTTTGAAAGCTGCTCTTTAACCTCCTCCAACTTTGCCTCTATGGCAGCTCTTGTATCGTTTACCATCTGACCTACTGCCGGTCTGTCCTCCGCCGCCACATCCTTCATGCCTTTAAGCACTTCCGTTAGCTCACCCTTTTTTCCCAAAACAGCTACCTTTATTTCATTTAGCTTTTCAAGGTTTTCAGAAGCCTGAATCTTTGCTATTGCCTCTTCTTTGATTTTTTGCAACCTGTCTTTCATAATATTTTTCCTTTCTTTTTGTAATATCAAAGTCCCGTCTAAAGCAAGGACTTGCAAATTCAGCTCCGCTGAATCCGCAGCTTGCAGGAAGAACTTTCCTATTATATTAAAAACGCCCCTAAAGGGACAAAAAAGCTTCGCCCCTAAAGGGACGAAGCTTGAAAGTTCCGCGGTACCACCCTGATTTCTGATTTATTTAAAATCAGACACTTGGTTTTGCGTAACGTGCAATAACGTCATCTCCTACACACAATAAAATATTGCTTCAAAAATGCAGCTCCTGTGAGAAATTCAATACAAGCCTGAACATGGAAAGGCTTTCAGCCGGCGACCCTTCCTCTCTGAATGAAAACATGTATCTACTGTACACAATCACAGCCTTTGTTTTTTATTCTGCTATAGTTTAACACCTTACTTTAAAACTGTCAACTATTTTAATCACCTCCCCCATTCCGGCAGATTCTCCTCGAAATCATAATCCGGAAACGGATCCTCAATTCCCTCATATTCAACTACTACTTTCTGTATTCTTGCATAAAACCTTATAAGCTCTGTAAAGCTCACTCCTAAAGGCTGATATCCGTCATTTTCTATAATATAGTCAACAGCCTCCTTGGCCTTTTCTATAATATATTCCTTATCGCTGTGTTTCCAACTATCCGGAAGTACAAATCCATTGTCTAAAAGTGTCTGATAAGTCTCCTCTGCTGTCATTTCATACATACTTTTTCTCTTTACTGTAGTTTCCTCCCCTGCGCTATTTATTTTTTCCGCAAATACCTCCCCCTGTTCCTTCTTTAAGCCTATTACGATAACAAATATTAATACTGTCACCAACGCTGCTGCAAAAGCAATACCTATAGCTATTCCTGTTTTTTTTGCTTTCATAGTCATCACTTCCTTTCTTTGTTAATATTTCATTTCTGCTTTATTCCTTATACTTTATATATATAATTTCACTATTATATTCGCAATTTCCATTCTTGTACTGCTCACGAAGCAGACCTTCGCTAATCCACTTTCCTTCTGTAAGAGAAAAATATTTATATTGAAGTGGTGACATTGCTCCCGGCTTATGATGCCATACACCTTTTGAATACATATACATGAGATGATAGTCTTCTGTACATTTTCTGATTGAAATAATACGATAACCTGACTCTGAATTTGGTAAATTTTTTCCGTATGTAATATTTGTATATTTTAAATGTGCCAAATCATAAGTAACCAATAATGCAATTCTATCTATCGTCATTGAAGCAATTGTTGTTTGTGAGTATTCAACTCCAATCATTTCTCCCGGGTTAATATGTCCCAATCCTGCCTTATTTATTGCGTATGCATAACAGTTATAATTTAAAAATCTCTCGCTCCATGGTGTTAAATATACACTGTACTGA
Source organism: uncultured Lachnospiraceae bacterium (assembly GCA_910584685.1). Taxonomy (GTDB): domain Bacteria; phylum Bacillota; class Clostridia; order Lachnospirales; family Lachnospiraceae; genus CAG-303. The sequence continues at coordinate 148,366 of CAJUAO010000004.1, forward strand.
AGCTTATTTCTGTCGTCTGCAAATGATACTATGCCTTCTTTATATAAATCATTTTCATCTATTCCCTCATATTCAAGAACTGCCTTCCTTATTTGCATTGCAAAGTCTTGTGCATGTGTATAATTAAACCAACTAATACGTCCGGGATCTTCTATTGTGCCATCTGCCACCTTCTTGACAAATTCCTCCAAATGCTGATAGTCACTATATTCATCAGGTATAATTAGCCCGTTTTGTATAAGTGTTTCCAAACATTCTTCTTTGGACATGTCCGTTAAACTTTTTTCCGTCTTCTCTGCCTTCACAGGGACATTAATACATAAGAAAAGTATAACCATGCATAAAATAAACTGCGTAACTTTTAATTTCTTCATTAGCAATATTCCTCCCTTTTTATATATTTTAATAATTATAAACTTCACTCAAAAAACACTTATAAAAATTTGAAATTTATAATTTTCTCACGAATGTCTTTAACTTCAACACAACATAATTTAATAATTTTTCTACTATACTAATGTTTTATCTTCATGTATTTTATGATATATAAAATTTTTATTAAATGTAAAAGAATTTCTTATTTTCTTAACATAATTATATTCATTTTTTTGCCCTTAGTCAATCCTATTTATTGTAACAACTAACTTAGGTTGGCTGATTTTTCTGAAATTTCAAAAAATTCTAATGTAAAATCATATATTTAAGAATGTCTTATACATTACAAAACCAATTCCTCTGTATATAACTGCAGCTATACAACCTTCTCTATATAATCCGTTTATTCACTCCTGCACGCCCAGATATGCTTAAAAATTTCCCCGAAGAAAACATCGGGGAAATTTAAAAAGTACTGATTTATACTTTAATCCTCTAAAAACTCATAATACTCCTCCTCGCTTGCAAATAATCTGTATGCTCCATCTACATATCCCATATATCCGTTTCCTACAAAATATCCTTTCATAAGTATCATCCTTTCTATTAATTTATATTGCTTTTTCCTAAGCCTGAGTATACTATACAACAATCAGTGTCCATTAAAACGGATTTATTTGTTATATTTATACTGTTTTACATTAATTTATCCATAATATTTATTATTTTTATATAAATTTATTTTTTTTTCAAAATAATTTGCTTTTTTTAACTTTATGTGATAATCTATGAATCGGAAATAATAATACATATTATTTTGGCATGTTTTACGCCACTTTGAATTCGCTTTCGCGAAGGATTTTAACTTTTAACCGGTGTGTTTTTTACGCCACACATGACTCGCATTAGCGGGACAATATTTTTATTTATTTTTTGTTAAATTAATAGGAGATTTTATTATGAACCCACGTCAGGCAAAGAAACAGGATAACAAGGTAACTACCAATACTACAGTTGATACAAAAGATATCAAAGCAGAGGCTGCCAAGGCTGATACAAAAGAGGCTGTTAAGGCTGAACCTGCTAAGACTGAAGATACAGTAAAAGAAACCGCTAAAAAAAGTTCTGAGAAAAAAACTGTAGCAAAAAAGGCTGTTGAAAAGAAAAATGAAGCCGTTGCCGAAATTAAAAAGGCTGTTGAAAAAACTACTGCAAAGAAAGCTGTTAAAAAGGAAGCCGTTGCTCCTCAAATAGTTGTTCAGTATGATGGCAGTGAAGCTACAGTTGAAGCAATCGTAGAAAAGATTACCGCTGAATATGTTTCAGAGGGACACAGAGCATCGTCTATTAAGGATTTAAGGGTTTACCTTAAGCCTGAGGATGGTCTTGCCTATTATGTAATCAATGAAAAGGTTGCCGGCAGCGTAAGCCTTTTCTAAAGTAAGTTATAAAGTTATAACTGTTTAAAAGAAATAAGTGTTGTTTCAAACTAAAATATTAGTTATGAAACAACACTCTTTTTTACTGCTACCATAAATTTTCTTTATTCTCTGTTTTTCTTTTTTCTGTAAAATACCATTATAACAACAGTAAAAAATGACATAAGCATAATCGCCTTTAAAAATGATGAATTTGACAAGTCGCCCGTTGCTACTCCCAATGGATTTCTATTATCCAACGACTCATTATCCTCATATTTATTGTAAAACTCAGCCTTTTCTACCCGCTCCTTTTCACCTCTGCTATAGTTAAGTTCTGCTGTCAGTCTTCCATCCTGTTTCCTGACATATATCTGTACAAGGTAATATTCTCTGTCATAAGTAACTCCCCTAACTTCATTTTCCTGCTCCCTAAGGATATATATGTATGTTCCTTCCTTATCGAAGCTAAGCTTATCAAACCGGAAACTTCCGTCAGCCTCATTTGTTGTTTGCTGTATACTATTACCTGTATCATCAAGAAGTTCAAAGACAAACTCTCCTTTTTTAAGCTCTCTTCCTGACAAATGCTTAACGCCGTCAATGACAACCTGTGCCGTAGTTTCTGCCGGCATATTCTTTTCAGATGTATAGGTTACCGCCACATGTCCAAGTCTTGCATTAAGATTTATATGACTTCCGTTATCTCCGGCTACCTCAGGACTCTGTATTCCCAGATAAAAGGTCAGGAAGCTGTTATTGTCTCCATATACGGAATCTGCCCTATACATGCTTTCCTTTCCCTCTGCTTTGTATTTTTCCGAAAAATGTCCGTTTCCATCCAAAATATCCCGCCTTGAAATTCCACCAAATTCAAGGGGCGTCACATTGTCTGCCCATATTCTGTACTCTCCTATAGGCAATTCGGTAAACGGCTCAGAATAAATACTTATATATCCGTCCCCGTCTGCCTCAGGCAAAAGGCTAAGAAGCTTATCTACCGTATATCTGAAAGGAAGCTTAAGCTTCATTGTACTTTCCTCACCATTATAGGTACGAATTACGGTAAAGGTTTCCTCCATATCAAGCGTACCCTTATTCTTCTGCGCCATATAAAGCAAATCCGACAATAATACTTTTGCCTCCGCAACCAGCTCGCCACTCACAATATCCGTTTGATGTACGCCAAAGGCTGAAATCACCTTCTGCATATCCCCTGCCCAATAATGCGGCTTACTGTATTCCATATTAGAAATCAATTTATTGTTTTCTGTCATTTCAGCTTTTCTTGCGTCCTCAGGCCATGGCTCATATGTAATTGTAAGACGGTAATACCTGCTGTTGGTATCCTTCGTTACAAAAGCCTCATATACGGGGTTTTCTGTCTTTGGAATCAGACTGCCTAAACCATTATCCTCACATTCCTGCCACATATATATAAGTGTGCCTATCCTGTCATTTTTATGCTCTGCTCCTGTCTGATTCGTTCCCGCAATATCGGGAAGATACATATAAGGAATTTCAACCGGCCTTCCTCCTGCCAGAGCTGATTTTATCTCCTCATATTCCTCCTGACCTGACACGTGGTTTAAATACCGCTCTAAATACTCGTAATAAGTATTATTGTCTGTCTTTTCCCCTAATATATCCATCAAGTCCTCAGGTGAAATCATTTCTCCCTTATAAACAGTATTAAGTTCATTCCCCGCTGCAAGCCTTAAAAGCTCCACGTTTGCCGCAGTCTGAGGAAAATTCTTTGATGGAAATTCTTCGTTTCCCTCAGGACACTTGTGACTAAAAACCTTGTTCATATTTTCTCTGTTGCCGTTTGTGAGAATTGCATTTCCGCCTAAAAAGTCATCCTTTGCCCTGACTGTAATTTTTGTTTCCCATACATCCAGCCTTTTAGCATCTAATCCACAGGAAGGAATTGTCTGCTCCTTCCATTGCAGATAATACATTTCCTTTATGCTGTCGTAATACAGCATAGCTGCTTGTGCACCTGTGCCGACGCTGTCTGTATCTGCCGTAAGCGTAACCTTACAGCCCTCGGTATCGCTTACAAAGAAATTATTCTCTCCAATTACAATATTTCCACCTTTATTCAGCTTAATAACAGTACCGTCTGCAGCCACCAGATTAAACCTTGGGTCAATATAGTCCTGCACGGTATAATTTGAAAGATTGCCTACAAGATTATTCAATATTTTAGTTGTAAAGATATTGGTCAATTCCTCTACATTATCGGCATGAAAAACATATTCAGGCTTTGACGCCAGCTTTTCAAGAAACTCCCTTGAATCCTCAATTCCGTTTCCTGCGCTTTGCAGCATAACACAATAAATTGTGTAACCCTCGTCCCTTAATGCCTGTGCAAGCTTAACCGCCTTATCCTTTCCATTCTCCTTATTACTTCCTGTTGTATCCTTGCCGTCTGTAAATATAATTAAATGCTTGGATGCTACGCCATTTTCTCCTCCGTCTCTTTCCTTAAGGTTGGAAACATAAGATTGCAGTCCGGTCCACGTTGCAGTGCCTCCTGTAAGTACATAGTTATACTGATTAACGCCATTACCGCTCTCATCACTTCCGTCGGCAGTCCTTTTCCCTCTTCTAAGCCCCAGAATACCTGTGCTTTCCATTGTATTTTTTGTCCAATCCAAAAGCACAAGCGTTTTAAGATTTTCATCTGTTGCGTCTGCGTCACCTTCAACTATTAAATCCTGTGTTCCAAAGCGTACTGCCGAAACCTGACTGTCAGGAGAAACCTCATTCAAATGTGTAACAAAAGAACCAAGGGCATACTGCAGCGCTTCTGTCTTTATTCTCTGAAGGTCTGACTTTTTATATACATATGAGCAGTAGGAATTGTTAGTCCTCCATGTTTCCTTATCTAAATTCAGCGTACCGTCTTCTTCATTTTTATCCTTTGACTTTCTAACCTGTGACTTTCCTCCGTTAAAGAAGCAGCGGAGATAGCCCTCACTGTCAATATAAAAAATTATAGAGCCATTCCAATCGGATTCTTTTTCAATAGCGGAATCATCACCATCATTTCCATGAAAATCAGGGTTTCCTGTGTATATATAGCCCTGTGTATTTCCACCTTCCGGCTGCTTTGTTCCTTTAGGAACCTCGTCAATCCTGTTAAATATTACCTCATCCTTTGGGATGCCGCGATAGGATTTTGATGTAAGAAGCTGCTTATTCGTAATCTGGCTCCAACTGCTGCCGGAGCTGACACAGTACCAGCCTTCACCGCTTCCGTCTGTTCTTGCATTTTTCAGCTCAGCCATGGTTTTATCCTTATCTGACGGACTTGTTGCCGCAAACGCAGATTCCTCCGACGGATTCCACATTACAGAATATAATTCATTTACTTCTTTTTCTGTCAATGCGTCATTATAAATATATAATTCATCTACAAGGTATTTTTTATCATTATCTTGGCTTTCCCAGTTATTTCCGCCATAGTCAGCTTCCCATGCGCTTCCCCCGATTACGATAACAGGGGTTGCGGCTCCGCTAAGAACTCCGCTGTCTACGGTTCCTGCGCCTTTTTTCTCGCCATTAATATAAAAAGTTACATCTGTATGCAGACCGTCATTTCTGTCCTGAAACACATATGTACATACGTTCCAGCCGCTTTTTGACAAATTTTCTTTCGCCGTACTGCCTAAGGCATTGTTTCCATAATACTCAATGGTCGAAATTCCTTTTCCGCTTACTACTTCTGTTCTTTTCTCCTCTGTATCGGCATAAATGGCATACCATGCTTGAGCAGCCGTCTGGTCAGAATTGCCAAGCCACATTACCGGCTTCTCATTTTCTCCGTTAACGCCAAAGGAAATCGTAAATGAATCTGTAGCCGGCACGCCGGTGTCAAGGACAACCGCCCTGATTTCATCCTTGTAAGGCTTTGCCAAATCCAACCCCTTTCCCACTAAAGCATTCTTATCTGAAATTGATGGATTATTATTACTTACTACTATATTTCCTGAAACCGGGTTTTTTCTGTTTACAGTTTTAGCCTTATTTATCTTGTCAACCTGATTTATCTGATTCCCTGACTGATTAAAAGAATAATAGCTTATCAGCTTCTCTCTTGCAGGCAATGGCACACGAATATCCTTAACGGCTTCCCCATTCCAATAACCAATAGGCACATATTCCTTTGTTCCCTCGCTTGGGTCATAAACATAAAAAACATAGTCGCTGTATCCAAGCTTTGAGTTGTCTGTATACAGAGGGTTTAATATATCATTCACATCCCTTTGGGGAATATATTTAAGCTTTCCGTATTTGTTTATCTGTTCCTCTGTCATTTTTACAGGCTCCAAATCATTTGACGTAAAAGCCATGCTGCCTGACGCGTCAAGGACCATGCCCACATTAGCCTGATTGTTTCCCACGTACCACGTCTCCAGTGTTAAATCAAAGGTTCTTCCGTCATCACTGCCTTCCGCCACGGCTATGGTTTTATCGGTATGCAGCCCCATAACAGAGGTATTATAAACCTTTCCCTTATCTCCTATCTCCGTTTCCTTTGCTCCAAGACTGGCTCCCTGCTTCTCCTGAAGGGTATCCTTATAAAATATATGCACCTTTGCCAAATGAATATCCGGCTTATAGGAAATCTCCAAGGATGATTTATTTGGCTCATTATCATCCCTGTTTCTTTTTACGGCCTCATGTCCTGCCGCTGTGGCAAAGCCTGTAAAGGTTTCATTGTCCTTTGGCTTAACGCTCAGCTTTACGCAGGCTGTATTTTTATCATCACCTGAACTTACATCCGCTACCTTTCCATTTACCTTTAAGCTTCCGTCCTCATGCAGATATCCTTCTATATCCTCGCTTGAGCCGTCGGCGTGCCAGTGCCTGACAATAAAGTGCATCCCCTCTGTATTATTTTTTGACGAATTGTCCGATGCCGTAATGGTACCGCTCATGCTTTGAAGTAACAAACAAAATAATATGACAACCGCCAGATACCTTCTGAGCCATTTCTTATGAATGTCCTTCATCTCCATACCTCCTTTGTAATAATTTAATATATTTTTGTAATTTCTATATTACTGTAGAAAAACTTCAATATATCGCTGTATTCCACTCCGTTATTTCCCATAGTATTTGCGCCGTTCTGGCTTAAGCCTACTCCGTGGCCATAGCCTCCGCCTATAATATTGTATCCGCTTATAACTCCTTCTGAAATAACTGCATCAAATACAACATATGCGCTTGGCAGCATACCCATGGTGCTGTTTACAGAGCCGTCATTTTTTATTATCTCGCTTGATACAGGATGAAAAAGCTTTCTTATGTAGCTTTCAGTTACTACCTTTACGGTAGCCTCCGTACCATATATTACAACATAATCCAGCACTCCTCCTGTTCCTCTGCTGCCTATGGCAATACGCTTTACCTGACCTGCCGAGGATATTGGCTGTGAATGAAACTCTCCGTCCTCTCCCATTGTAAGCACCTTATCAGGCCCTGACGAATATAAGCTGCCCAATACCTCATTAACAGTCTGTGTCATATCATTAAGCGTCATGCTTAGGTTCCATCTGTACCATGAATATGAGCTGTCGTAGGTGTCAAAATTACTTCTTATAAATGTGTCAAAATTAGATTCATCTGTCAGGTCAATGTCTGCTCCGTCCCCTGATAAAATATGCCCTTTAATATACGGCACGCCGCTCCCTCCCCACACGGTAGCATCTGCAGAGCTTCCGCAGGAGGTTGAAAAAAACCATGCGTTAACTATATCCTCTCCGCACATCATTATTTCTCCGTATGTGCTGTCTACTGCATTTGTTGTAGTCTGCTTTTCCTCTGAATTATTGTATACCTGAAAAGATGTGCTGTCATCAACATGGGCTCCGAGGCTGCTTAAGCTGTTATTTAAAAGCTGCCTGTAAGCATAGCTTCTTGCACATACAGCCTGGGACTTAAGCGCCTCCGTACTGTAGGTGTAAGGCATTTCACTTGGAACAACTGCGTATAAATACTCCTCTATGGGAAGCTCATTTACAATAATAAGCCTTCCGTTTACTGCGGATACATCCAAAGTTCCTCTGTATGACGGCGTACCGTAAGCCCTCTCTATTGACGAAACAGTTATTTTTCCGTTTACGTTTTGTGAGGATATTTTCATTCTTCCGCTTGAAAGATATGTACTGTTTACGTCAAGCTCTACTACCGTTCCCCCGTCTGCAAGCTTACTCTCGCTTCCGTATTCGATAACAAAAGGAGTGTCTGAGGTTATTACCACCCTGTCATGATACATATCCGTATATCCGGTATTTCTGAGTAGAACACGTATATTCTTTGCATTTACATCCCTGTCTATGGCTATGGCTGAAATTTTATCCTCGTCATTTAATATAAATTTCTGTATATCATAGCCTACAAGAACATCACTGATTTTCTTCATCTCCATGCTTCCGTAGGTCTTATAAACCCTTACATTTTCATCAAGGGCATATTTCCCCTTGCCCTCAAGCTCTATTTCACTGTTACCTGACGTAAGAACCTTTCCTGATATGGATTTGCTTTTTACCCTTAAATCCTCCACCTTTTTATTTTCAAGTATAAGGTCGGCTGCAACTCCACTGTATACCATATCTCTGTCCCCGGTTTCAAACTCCCTTACCGCCCCCTCTATATATGCCTTTATTCTTCCGTTTTCAACTGAAATAATCCATACATTGTGATACGTTACATCCTTAGATACCTGCCCTCTTATGCATAACAGCTCATTGTCCTTCACCAGTACCGATACCTCTCTGTCAATATAATAATCTATAGACAGACCTGTAAACAAATATTCCCCGCCTGTAGTTACAGTATGCCATGTATCCATTGTAGGGACATTTGCTACCGTACCGACTATACATATATTTTTTTCTGTTATTTTCCCTTCAGTATCAAGAAGCGCCGCAAGCTTTCCATATATTTCGTTCCATTCTTTAGTCACTATGGGATTTGATACCTTATTGTTTTTTACATATGACCAAAGCTCCTTGTCTGCCACCCCGATATTTGTAAGAAGTCTGTCTAAATCTCCATATGTAAACGCCGCCAATGCGCTGTTCTCCGTAGGCTTTATATCCTTTGTAAGATATAATGTATCCTTGTACATGGCATTCATATATGGCACATACCATTCGTCAGAAGTTCCGTTAAAATAATCCTCCATCTCCCTGCATTCATCCGTTGAATAATAAATTAATGCAACAGCTCTTGCCACCTGACCTGCCGTAACCACGTTTTTATCCGGATTTGCGTCCTTATCTCCGTTATTTATCCTGTATATAACAAGACATATTACTAATGCTATACATATAAGTATAAGTATAACATTTCTTTTGGTTATAAAGCCTTCCCTGCCCATATGTACGTCTCCCATGCTTACCTCTTAATGCTGATTTTTATTATTATACCTGACTAAAAAAGTGCAGTTAATTTCTTATAAAGATAAAAAGGTGCCACCTTTAAGCGACACCTTAATTATCATATGTACCCCAAAATGCCGGTTCCTGTATTTTGAGTCCTAGCTGACGCCAGGTGGGCAACCGCATCTGATATTCTGCCTTCCACTTATAGAGGCCTGACATCCTACCAGAGATATAGGAATCCCTTTTACACAAATGTAGGTTCAAAATATTCAGGAGTTGTCGAACATTTCAGGAAATACGTTCCTGCTTTTTATGCCTTTAGTATACCCCATTATGTCATTTTTATCAAGTACTTACTTATTCAATTTTTGAAAATTTTTCTAAAAAATTTATTAAGCTTTGTATTTAACCTTATATTTGTTACCTGCATTTTTTTATAAAGCCATATCTAATTATATAAATATTTTTGTTTTTTATGACAGGTCTTTTTACTTAAATACCCATTTAAGCTGTATCTGGTAGCTTATAATAAACAGCGCCGTGTCTGCAATAACTTTTTCTATAACCTTGCTTCCCCCAAATATATGATTTAATGCAATAACAATACCTGCCGATACAAGCATCTGCACCACGCATAAAAAAAGATACTTTACAGCCTGCGGCTTTACTTTTCCGTCACTTTTAAACACACCTCTTTTATTTATTTCAAAATTGCAGAATGCAGATATTATTCTCGCTAATATTGTAGCTGCAACAATTTGTATATTATCGCTTAGGACGTCCAAAATAACGGTAAATATCTTAAACAGCGACAAATCTATAATAGCTGCTGAAAGAGACGACATAATAAACCTTAAAAAGCTTCCAAATATTAATCTGTATATCTTAAAGGAATCTGCAAAAGGCCTGAAATGTGTTTCATCATTCTTGTTAATATATATGGTTCTTATGGGAATTTCTATTATTTTATGCTTATTTACTGCCCCATAAATAAGCATATTCATTTCGTACTCAAACCTTTCACCCTTTAAATCTATGTAATCCCCAACATATTCCCTTGGTATGCCCCTAAGACCTGTCTGGGTATCCCTTATCCTTTTTCCATAAAGAATACTGAACACCTTACTTGTAGTTTTATTTCCAAAGCTGCTTTTTTTAGGTATATCCCTGCCGTAAAAATCTCTCACTCCTAATATAAGAGCAGGCTCTTCCTGACTCTCTAAAGCCTTATGAATTTTTATAACATCATCTACAGTATGCTGTCCGTCAGAATCAACGGTAATTATCCCCTTTACCCCTGAATCCTTCCCCCACAGAGTCATTGCATAATTCAAACCGTTTTTTAACGCTCTCCCCTTACCCATATTTTTTATATGGGTATAAACTGCCACATTACTAAATTCCTTTATCTGCTCAAAATATTTTTTATGCTCCTTATCGCTTCCGTCGTCAATTACAAGTATATGCTCAAATCCGTTTTCTATAAGCTCTCCCACATACTCCACAAACCCCGCAGGCGGATTAAGTGCAGGAATCAAAACAATACTTTTATACATATTTACCTCTTATCCGCACATATCCTCCCATGTATTTTTAAATTAATACATAATTTGTGCTTAAATGCTTTAATCATTGATACTATAAATGTAAATTATCCAGCCTCCATATCTCGTCAGATTTTTTTAACACTAAGTACATGCTTATTGTTTCGTCGGAAAGACCTTCGGATATATATCCGTTTGCATAGGTCTTAAAGATATTATAATTAACATGACATACTATTATATCATCTGATACCTTTCTTATATTATCTATCTGCTTACTGTTCACCTTAATGCTTTCAGGCCTGTACACCCACACAATAGCCCTTGACGTATCCTTTATGCTGTTGTAGGCGTTACTTCCATATACGGTTACATTCAGCATGCTGTTCATATCAGAAAGCCTGTTAAGATAATTTATATATTTCATCATTATCTCATCAACTCTTGCCTCTATTGCAGCTTTGCCTTCATCACCCAAAAGCGTATAATCTATATATGAATCTGCCTGCGTGTAAGCAACCTCATTGCCATTCTTATCATATACCTTTAAATCACCCTTATCCAAAAGCTCATTTACCTTGTATCTTCTATACACAGGCTGCTCCTCCAAAGCGCCGTCAAGAGCCTCCTCCAGCTTTTTATCAAAGGGCTCCTTTATGTATTCCTCCGTAACCTGTATTCCGTTTATTTTTGCGGTCATGGTGGCGTCTATTACAAATTCTGTCCCTTCAAACTTAAGCATGTCCGTATTTATCTCAATTTTGCCTTCCTTCCAGATATTAAAGCCAAATTCATCTCTTTTGCTTACTCCAAGATATAATGTCATAAGCTTATCCTCTCCTGAAAAAATATTGTATACGGGAGAGTTATCCTTATACTGCTCCTGATTTTTTTCAAACCTTATATTTTCTTTGTCAAAAAAAGCCGTCATCCTGTCCGCAATAGCTTCCACGGTATAAAACTTATATTCTGTCTGATTTGCCTTAAGCAAAAGCTCCTTATACTTTTCCGCGGTAAATTCTTCAAGATAAGTCTCCATAAATAATTCCGGACTGCTTTCTTTCTTTGCCCGGTCATAATCTGACTGATAGCCTTCCAATGCATTCCACTCCTTTATACACAGAACAGCTATCGCTGCAATCACAATAAAAACATAGACTATCATTAGTTTTGTAAACAGCTTTAAGCCTTTTATTTTATCTATTATTTTTTTCATATTCATCTTCCTATTTTACTAATATTACTGTGGGCAGTCCTCTCATTCCTACAAGGGAGGAGCTGACATTTAATATATCGCCGTTATAATATAAAAGAGACGAGCTTCCTCCATCAAGATTTGCTGCATTTACTGCATTATACTGAAGCATTACATTAGTTATATCGTTCATTGAAGCGCCTATGCTTGAGGCCTGCCTGCCGTCTATCACAAGGATAAGAACTGCTCCGTCTGCCCTCTGTCCTATGGCAGTTCTTGGATTAAGACCTCCTCCTGTTCCGCTTACTGCTACAGGAGAGCCATTTACAATTAATATAGGACCAAATGAAACGGCATCTCTTATGCCCATATCTACAGCCTGCTTTCCTGTCATTTCTCCTACTACCAATATATTATCATTATTAAAGCCTATAACCTCATATGTTCTTTCAAGAGAGCCCCATTTCAGTTCTCCTCCGGATATTACTATACCGTCAGGTATTCCTCCCAGACCGTTTCCTCCCGGGTCATTAAAGCCTCCTGCGTTTGTTCCTGCTATTGCTTTTTGCTCCCCGGCAAATTCTATCAATGTTTTCCCCTTCACATCGTTTCCGTATTTTTCAAGAGAGCCTACATACACTCTTGACGGGTCTTTTATTATCATCATTTTACCTTTAAAGGTATTTCCGGTTACATCCTCTATCCTTATTCCATCTGTAAACTCTTCTTCTGTTTTTATATCAGGACTCTCTCCGTTTTCATTGCCGGTACTTCCGTTATTCTGGCTTATCTGTATAATAGACGTATCCGTTATTACATCTGCCTGCTCTACCTTATTCCGCTCCTCTATTTCCTTTATTTCCTCATCTGTACAGAAAATATCTGCCACAAATCCCGCAGCGCTTGTCTCCCTAAGCGAAAGCACAAGCAAATCTCCCGCCACCCATGACGGTCCGTCTATACATATCTTTATTACTGCAATTAATCCGCCTAAAATAAGTACGATGGTAACTCCCAAAAAAACAAGCGTCCTCTGAATTATTGTTTTTGCTTTTCCCTTTTTCTTCTTTTCTTTTTTTTCTTTCATGCTATACCTCTTCTTTAATCTGTGCTTTATAATTTAAGCCTTTATATACAGCCTTTAATCTATATCCACAAATATATTCCAGTTTGCAAGCTGCCTTTTTTTGTACATTTTGTCCATGGCCTCTGGCAAATCGTAAACGGAAAATATATTTCCTTCCAAATCCACCGCTACATGCCTGTTAGCTGCCGGCAGCGTATCTATGGTGGTGTAAAGCCATCTATAGTAAGGACTAAGCTCTATATCCATATTGTTTGTTACATATGACATAATAAGGTCATATCCCATATAAGAGATATCGTCATACTCTGCGCCAAAATTGTCCAATATAAGACACTGGGTATTATACATACGGTAGGTATTTGTAAGCTCGTTATCCGTGTTAAAATATGAAAGCTTTTCATACAAATCCTCGCCTGAATCGCTTTTAAGAAACGGAAGATGGTCCCCATAAAATATAAGCATAGTAGGCTCTTCAAGGGTGTTAATATAGTCGTACAGCTTCCTAAGCTGCTTATCCGCGTCATATACTCCCTGGGCATATGACTTTAACATACCCGTTTCCTCCCCATTAAGCTTAGTTGAGACAACATCTATATCGTAGGCGTTATATTTTGTCTCCGTAAAAGGCATATGGTTCTGGGCAGTCAGCGCCATATAAAACAATGGACTATCATCCTTTTCTTCAAATGCATCTATAATCGTGTCAGCCACAAAGTCGTCTGATATTCTCCCGCCCTTTTTATATTTCCTTTCTACACTTGTAATATATTCAGTCTCCCGTACGTCAAAATACTTGTAGACATTCATTGCATTAAACAGGTTTTGACCCCAGCAGGAGCTTATATGGGTAGTATATCCGTTTTTATTAAGCTCCCCTATATATGACATGGCTCCATAGTATTTATCGCTGTTGTACAAATTCATATATGGAATATAGTTTTCCGGAAAGTATCTTATGCTTCCCCCCGTAAGCATCTCAAATTCAGGATTGCAGGATATTCCTCCGAAGGAAGGCGATATCATATTGATAAGCATTCCCTCCTTTGAAAGCTCATGGAAATTTGAAGCCACGTCTACATTAAATTCTACCTCGTCTACCACCGTCACATCAAACAAGGATTCTGAAAATACCATTATTATATTCGGCTTTCCAAAGCTTCCATTCTCCTTTTTTTGTTCAGTATTATACATTTTTTCCACAGTATTCTTATCATAGCCCTCCGGCTCCTTCAATATGGTGGTAAGGTATTCTCCCACCATTCCTCCAAATACGCTGTGCTGAAAATAATACTTTGTGTTTGATACTGTATTGTTGTTTTTCTTTTCGTCAATCTCATACATGAGCCTTATAAAAAAATTATTTACAGGCTTTATTGGCAGAAACACTATAAGAAAAAAAACTGCAGGCACCGCTGCGGCAATAATTCTATACTTAGGCTTTTCCAGGGTATATTGGCTCTTGTAAGCCAGCACGCACACTGCGGCAAAAATACCTGTCATTTTCAAAACATTTTTTATCATTCCCTGTATTATTCCGCCTATATTTTCCTTTAATATATCGGTAAATGTATCAGGTGTTGACAAAAATCCTATATCCCTTATAAAAACAGGATTTGACGAATAAACTATCTTAAATTGATTTACTACCATAATAACGGTTACAAAGACGCAAAGGGCAATGGCTGCCCTGAAGGAGGTTTTAAATATTCCCATAAACAGAAAAAACAGCCCGCACATTACGGCGTAGCCCATAATATGTGATAATATCTCCGGCTCCTTTGCGCTGCTTTGATTACTATATTTATAAAACCATTCCTGTGCTGCAAATATAAGAAACGGTATAATGGCAAGCATTGCTTTTCTATATATATTTTTTATTTTTTCCTTTTGAAGCTCTTCCATTTAAATCCTCATTTCCCACGCATATACTTTTAGCATAACATAATAATACAACTACAATGAGAATTTTATATTTTTCCAACTATCTCATTTTTGTTTTTATATATGGAATTTTCCTTAATATATCCTCTTACCATAGACAGAGGATAAATATTCGTATGGGCTCCTACCACCGTTCCCGGGTTAAGGACGCTGTTGCAGCCTACCTCTACCCCGTCTCCCAAAACGGCGCCCATTTTCTTAAGGCCTGTTTCTATTGCTTCATCTCCGCATTTTATAACCACAGGGGTTTTGTCTGATTTTACGTTTGAGGTAATTGAGCCTGCTCCCATATGTGACTTAAAGCCTAAAACTGAATCTCCTACATAATTATAGTGAGGCACCTGAACGCTATTAAAAAGAATTACGTTTTTAAGCTCTGTAGAATTTCCAACAACAGAAGCTTTTCCTACTATGGCGTTTCCTCTTATAAATGCGCAATGCCTTACCTCCGCCTCCTCATCTATAATAACGTTTTCACCTATAAATGCTGTAGGCGCAACTCTTGCAGATTTTGCAACCCATATATTTCCTTCTCTTTTTTCATACTTATCACTGTCAAGCTCTTCCCCAAGAGCTTTTATAAAATCTCCGATTTTTGAAAGTACCTGCCACGGATAAATTAATCCGTCAAAAATTTTATACGCAATAGTATGCTCCTTTATATCTGTAAATAAATCTGCTATTTCTACCATTATGATTCCCCTTTTCATTTTTGCTTAATTACTCAACCGTAACTGATTTTGCCAGATTTCTTGGCTTATCAACGTCACAGCCTCTCAGCACAGCCGTATAATATGCTATCATCTGCATAGGAACTGCTGCCACCATAGGCATAAGCGCATCCTTTACGGCAGGTATCTTCACCTGATAATCCGCTATGTCGTCTGCCACCCGGGTAGTTTCCTTACATATAAGGATAACCTTTGCGCCTCTTGCCTTTACCTCTTTTATATTGCTTATAGTTTTGTCAAGCAAATCCTCCTGGGTTGCAACGGCAATAACAGGCATCCCGTCAGTTACAAGGGATATTGTTCCATGCTTAAGCTCGCCTGCCCCATAGGATTCCGAATGAATATATGAAATTTCCTTAAGCTTAAGGGAGCCCTCCATGCTAAGGGCATAATCAAGTCCCCTTCCTATATACAGCAGGCTGTCTGCATTTATTAGCTTCGAGCCGATATACTGGCAGGTTTCTGCCACGTCAAAGGATTTTTCTATTTTTTCCGGCACGGATAATAATTCCTCGATCAGTTCCCTGCATTCCTTTTCTGTTATTGCTCCATTTGCCAGGGCAAGCTGAAATGCAAATAAATACATAATTGAAAGCTGTACGGTATACGCCTTTGTGCTTGCCACTGAAATCTCAGGGCCCGCATGGGTGTATATAACAAAATCACTTTCTCTTGCAATAGACGAGCCCTTGACATTTACAACCGATATGGTAACTGCCCTCTTTTCCTTTGCAAGCCTTAATACCGCCTTTGTATCGGCAGTTTCGCCGGACTGGGAAATAAGCATAACCAGGTCCCTGTCTCCTATAACAGGCTCCCTGTAGCGGAACTCTGACGCTATATCTACTATAACCTCTGTTCTCGCAAGCTTTTCAATGACGTATTTTCCCACAAGCCCTGCATGCATGGCTGTTCCGCATGCAACAATATATATTTTCCTGAAGCTCTTAAGCATATCCGAGGTTATTCCGCACTCGTCAAGAAAAGGCATACCATCCATAATACGTGGGAGTACTGTTCTCTTTAATACCTCCGGCTGTTCGTGGATTTCCTTAAGCATAAAATGCTCATAGCCATTCTTTTCTGCCGCCTCCTCGTCCCAGCCTGCATGCTGCAATTCCTTTGATACCGGCTCCCCGTCTAAATCTGTTATGGAAACACTGTCCCTTGTTATAACAGCTATCTCGTTATGCTCCAAAAGGTAATAATCTCTTGTATACTTTAATATGGCAGGAACATCTGACGCTATAAAGTTCTCTCCCTCTCCCACTCCTATAATAAGGGGACTGTCCTTTCTTGCTGCAAATATTGTATCTGGAAAATCTGAAAAAATTATGCCTAAGGCGTATGAGCCTTCTATTTTTCTCAAAATTTTCGCTATTGTTTCCCCGGGATTTCCGTTATAATAATAATCCAAAAGCTTTGCAACCGTTTCCGTATCTGTTTCACTTGAAAACTCATAGCCCTTATCCGCAAGAAAGCGCTTTATCTTTATATAATTTTCAATTATTCCGTTGTGTACAACAGACACCCTTTTATTTCCGTGAGGATGGGAATTTATATCTGACGGCTCTCCGTGTGTTGCCCATCTTGTATGGCCAATCCCCACATGTCCCTTTGGCCTGTGTCCGGCTTCCATCTTTTCCTCCAGATTTTTAAGCCTTCCCTTTGCCTTTTCTACAGTTATGGCATTATCTTCAAACACGGCTATTCCTGCCGAGTCGTAGCCTCTGTATTCAAGCTTTGACAAAGCGTCCATGAGAACGTCTGTACAATCCCCGGGACCTGCATATCCAACTATTCCGCACATAAATTTTCCTTCCTAATAATAATATTCTTATCAAAAATATAACGGCAGTCCTGCTGCTTTTATGGCTGCGCCTGAGTTTTCGGCTGCGCCGTTACTTTTTTATAATTTACTGCCGTCCTGTCAAAATATTCTCTAAGGGTAAGCTGATTATTAAGGTTTCTTACGGCGTTCACCCTTCTTGTCACAAAATCATCAAGCTTAGTCATATATTCTTCCCCTGTGATTGTTCCCTCCGCCACATAAGTTAATCCCTTTTCCCAACTTGCCGTAAGCTCAGGATTTAAAAGAGGCCTTATTGACAAATCAACAACATCATATATCATCTCTCCTGTCTGTGTAGGAGTTATAATCTGTGTCTTATTGTTAAGGGCAAGATACCCGTTATTTACAAGCTTTTTAAGAATCTCTGCCCTTGTGGCGCTGGTGCCTATACCGCTTCCCTTTATCTGCGCTCTCAAATCCTCATCCTCAATAAGCTGACCGGCATTCTCCATTGCCAAAATAAGTGAGCCGGAATTATATCTCTTAGGCGGGGAGGTTTCTCCCTCCTTTATTACACACTTATCGAATGTGATTTTAGCACCTTTTTTTATTTTTTTCAACCTCTCTATGGTATTTACGTCCGGCTTAATATCTGTATCTTCGCCTTCCTTACTGTCTGTCCCATCCTTTGGCTCCTTTTTTTCACAGCCTTTTACAACCTTTAAATAGCCTTCCTCTATAAGCACCTTAAAGGATGCGAAAAAGCTTTCATGTTTTTTTTCCTTGTCATCCTTTTCCCCATGTGCTTTTACCGTATCAATTCCCAGAACAAGGTTTATTTTCTGATATACTGCCGCCGGATAGAAAATGCTTAGAAATCTCCGGCATATTACCTCGTATATGCTCCTTGACAGGCTGCTTAAAGAATTTATTGCCGAAAAGCCCTGACCTGTAGGGATTATGGCATAATGGTCCGTTATCTGTTTATCGTTTACATATTTTGTTTTAGCTATTGTTTTATAGCCTGTTCCATTAAGTATTTCCTCCGCATAGCCTTTAAATACAGGATAATTTCTAAGTCCTTCTATATTTTTATGTATTTCCTTTGACACTGCCGTAGAAAGCACTCTTGCATCCGTTCTTGGATAAGTCACCAGTTTCTTCTCGTAAAGCTCCTGAACAACCTTAAGAGTTTCGTCAGGACTAATCTTAAATAATCTGGAACATTCGTTCTGCAGCTCAGCCAGATTGAAAAGTAACGGAGGATTTTTAGATTCCTTTTTCTTCTCAATAGAATCTACCGCCATATGTTTTTCTATGCTTTTTATATCTATATTTTCATTTGAAACAATTAATGCCTTTTCTTTATCCCCTGTATTTTTTTCTTCTATATTAACATCTTTCTTTCCTGTAAGCATGCCCTGCCCATTCTCCATAACGGCTTTATCTATACAGGCTATAAGCTCCTTTGCAGTCTTTTCCTCCTTAAAGCCGTTTTCCTTATAGAGCGCAGGAGAATTGAAATACATGCTTTCCTCTCTCACTCTCCACTCTCCGTCAAAAACAAAGCCGTCTATGTCAAAGCCTGCAAGAACTCTGTAAAACGGCGTCTTTACAAACTCTCTTATCTCTCTTTCCCGTCTGACTATCATACCGAGAACACATGTCATAACACGTCCTACCGATATGACTACCCTGTCCTTCCCAAGATAACCTGATATGCTTCTTCCGTATTTTAAGGTAAGCACTCTGGAAAAGTTTATTCCCATAAGATAATCCTCCTTTGCCCTAAGGTAAGCGGCCTCCGAAAGATTATCATACTCAGACAAATCCTTTGCTTCCTTTACTCCTCTGAGGATTTCCTCCTCAGTCTGCGAATCTATCCACACGCGTTTTCTCTGTTTTCCCTTTACTCCTGCCTGCTGCTCTACAAGACGGTATATGTACTCTCCCTCTCTTCCGGAATCAGTGCATACATAAATGCAGTCTACGTCCTTTCTGTTTAAAAGTCCCTTTACTGTCTCAAACTGCTTTTTCACCGCAGGAATAACCTCATACAAAAATTTTTCGGGTATGAATGGAAGTGTGTTTAATGACCAACGCTTTAATCTCTCGTCATAAACCTCCGGATAGCTCATTGTGACAAGGTGTCCCACACACCATGTCACAATTCCGTTTTCCGCTTCCACATACCCGTCTTTTCTGCTTGTATTTAATTTTAACGCCTTTGCAAACTCTGCCGCCACACTTGGCTTTTCTGCAATATATAATGGTTTTCCCATGTATGTTCTCCGTTAATTCAGGTTGTAAGCTGTACGCTTTCGTCAAGTGTAAGGCTGTAGGCGGGAATAAAATTATCAAGAAAATAATCTGCCTCTTTCATCTTCATGTCCCTCACAGCCTCCTCGGTAGATTTTTTTGCCTTTGCAAAATCCATATTGCCCATTGCTATCTCCTCCTGACACTTTATAAGGGCGGAAAGCTTATCTGCCGCCTTTACGTATCTCCAAAGCTCTTTTTCATCAGGGTTCGGCAGAATAATATCCCTGTAGCTTCCTGACAGTTCCTTTGGAAGCGTTGACAATAGCTGTGTTCCTGCAAAGGCCTCCACATCCTTATAAGCGTTCTTTATTTCAGGAGCGAAATATTTTATGGGCGTAGGCAAATCACCTGTAATAATCTCCGTAGTATCGTGAAACATGGCAAGCACCGCCACTCTTTCACTGTCTATATTTTTCCCAAAATATGTGTTGCCAATAATAGCCAGTCCGTGGGCTATTATTGCCACATCAAGACTATGCTCCGCAATATTTTCCGTAATGGTGTTTCTCATAAGCCCCCATCTGTTGATGTATCTCATTCGTGAAAGCATAGCATAAAAATTTTTGTCCATCATAACATAACCATACCTTTTATTTTTTTACAGAAAATTAATTTTTTACGGAAAATTTATATACTGTAGACGTATGGTATGTCTCTCCTGCCTTTGTTACAGGCTGTTCAAAGGACGGTACGTTTATTGCATTAGGGAAATACTGGGTCTCAAAGCAAAGTCCGCTTCTCTGAATATATTTTGCGCCCTCCTTGCCTGTAAGTGTTCCGTCTAAGAAATTTCCCGTGTAAAACTGAATACCCGGCAAATCCGTAAATACCTCCATAAATCTGCCTGATTTCTCATCAAAAAGGGATGCAACAAGAGAAAGCTCACCCTTCCTTGTCTTTAATACCCAGTTATGGTCAAAGCCCTTACCCCAGTTAAGCTGGTCATAATCCTTTTCTATATCAAGTCCAACCTTCTTAGGGGCAGTAAAGTCCATAGGAGTGCCTGCAACCTTTCTAATCTCGCCGTTTGGTATAGACTCCTCATCCGCAAAGGTCATCTCGTCTGCATCAATCCATGCAATCTGGTCTAAAATAGTTCCGCTTCCCTGTCCTGCAAGATTAAAGTAGCTGTGATTTGTAAGATTTATTACCGTATCCTTGTCAGGTACGGCGCTGTATGTAATCTTCAGCTCATTATCCTCTGTCACCGTATATTTAACGGATATTTTAAGATTTCCCGGAAAGCCCTGGTCCATGTGAGCGCTCTCATATGTAAATTCAATATTTTGTCCGTTCTCATCATCATAAACATTGGCCTCCCACAGTCTCTTATGGTAGCCGTTATAGCCTCCGTGAAGATTATTATTTCCGTCATTTTTATCAAGCTCATACTCTGTACCGTTAAGGGTAAATTTTGCTCCTCCTATGCGGTTTGCATGGCGGCCTATGGTTGAGCCGAAATTCGGCTCGTTTACAAAATAATCCTCAAGATTATCAAAGCCTAAAACAACATCCTCCACATTCCCATCCTTGTCAGGTACATACAAGGAAACAAGTATAGCCCCGAAATCCGTAAATTCAGCCATCATTCCCCTGCTGTTTTTAATAGTGTAGATGCTTGCAGTCCTTCCGTCCTTAGTTTGTCCAAAAAATTCCTTGTCAGTTGCCATTATTTTTTGTTTCCTTTCTTTTTATTAACATCTTATTATTAACAGGCGTTTGCAATATCTTTCGTAAGCTTACTGCAAACGCCTTTTCACTGATTTTATTTTATACTATAAAGCGGAATAAATCAATAGAATTTAAGCTGTACTTTTTTCTCTTTATTTTTACTCTGCTATGAGGGCTATCTGAAAATCAACCACTTTTCTTAAATCCTCTAAGCTTATCTGTACCTGGCTTCCTATTTTCCCTGCGCTGAATATAATTGTGTCAAATTCCTCTGCCTGAGTATCTATGGTAATCTTATACCTCTTCTTCATTCCTATGGGAGAGCAGCCTCCGTGTATATATCCTGTTACGGAAAGTAAATCCTTTGACTTTATCATCTCTATGGATTTTTCTCCAACGCTTATTGCGGCAAGCTTTAGGTTAAGCTCCTTCTCTACAGGTACTACAAATACATAGTAGCTTTTGCTTTTTCCTATGGTTACAAGCGTCTTGAATACCTGTCCCGGATTTTGGTTTAGCATCTCTGCTACCTGTGTTCCTGTGGTTGTACTGTCGCCGTCATATGAGTAATGCTTGTATTTTATCTTTGCTTTATCAAGTATACGCATGACATTTGTTTTTTCCTCTGCCATATTTGTCACCTCAGACCTTTTTTGCAGATTATATTATCATTTTTAATGTGGGTTTTCAAGCTTATACCGGTGATTTATCAGATATCCTCCATCACACGATTTTTATTGTATTTTTCTTTATTTTGTTCGATTTACTTGATATACAGCTATAAATAGCATATAATATAAATAACCTATTAGTAAAGGAGGCATACTTATGATTGTTACTGCAACCGAATTTAAGACAAACTTTGGTAAATACCTTGATATGATTGCCAAAGAGGATATTTTCATAACCCGCAACGGAAAAACCATTGCTAAAGTAGTAAATCCTCAAATTTCCGCTGTAGATTCCCTCCGTGGAATACTAAAGACCGTACCTTCTGACATTAACCTAAATTCTTTACGAGAGGAGCGATTGTCAAAGTATGAAAATAATGTGTGATACAAATATCATTATTGACGTTCTATTAGAAAGGGAACCTTTTGTTGAAGCTTCCTACAATGCTCTTAAGCTTTGCGAGGAACATAAAATTGATGGTTTTGTGTCCGCATCTTCTGTTACCGACATCTACTATCTGGTTAAAAAATATACACACAGCACTGAGCTTGCATATAAAGCGATAGGGAAGCTGTTGGAGATTGTTAAGATATGCAGTGTTACCAATAATGATGTTCTCATTGCTTTCCAACAAAAGGCTAAGGATTTTGAAGACTGTCTTGTTGCAACCTGTGCAAAATCCATTCATTGTGATTATATTGTCACGCGCAATAAAAAAGACTTTGAAGAATTTGACATTCCTCTTCTTACGCCAGAGGAGCTTCTTAATAATTTTCTATAAAAAAGTCTCGTCTAAAGCCGAGACTTGCAAGTTCGGAAAGTCTAAAAAACAGACTTAGCCAAACTTGTTGCTGGCATGAAGTACTTTCCTATATATTAAACTAAAACGGGGCTGCTGCCCCGTTTTAATAATTTTCTAAATTAAGCTTAAAGCCTGCTCTATGAGAACTATGAGAAAATATCCTTAAGTGATTTTTTCTTTTTTCCCTTTTCCTCTTTTTTTTCTTCCTTTGTATCTGCTCCTTCGTCTGTCTCCGGCTCCTTTTCCGTGGTGCCTCCCATGGCGGCGTCAAAGGCTAATAGCGCTTCCCTCTGGGCTGCATTTAGCTTTTCAGGCACCTGTACAACAAGCGTTACATATTGGTCGCCGCGCATTGATTTATTTCTAAGGGAAGGAACACCCTTTCCTCTCAGCCTTATCTTTGTATCTGTCTGGGTGCCTGCCTTTATATTGAAAAGAACGTCTCCGTCAATGGTAGATATTCTTACGTCTCCGCCAAGGGCTGCCTGCGCAAAGGATATAGGCGCGGTAGAATATAGATTGTAGCCGTCTCTTTGGAATATAGGATGCCTTCTTACAGATACCTCTACTAACAAATCTCCTCTTGGACCGCCGTTTACTCCCGGCTCGCCCTTTCCTCTTATGCGGATGCTCTGTCCGTCGTCTATTCCCGCCGGAACGGATACCTGTATCTTTTTGCGGCTGCTTATGTATCCTGTTCCATGACAGTCAGGACACTTATCCTTTATCATTTTTCCTGTTCCGTTACAGTCAGGACATGTCTGCACACTGCGCATTGCTCCGAAAAGTGACTGCTGTGTATACATCACCTGTCCCTTTCCTCCGCACTTGGTACATGTGACAGGAGATGTTCCCGCCTTGGCCCCAGTGCCGTGACAACTGGTACACTCATCCTTTATTGATACGTCTATTTCCTTTTCACAGCCAAATACTGCTTCCTCAAAATCAATGACTATACGCGTTCTGATATTTTGTCCCTGCATAGGTCCGTTTGATGCTCTTCTGCTTCTTCCGCCTCCGAAAAAATCGCCGAATATATCGCCAAATATGTCGCCCATGTCGCTGAAATTAAAGTCAAAGCCTCCTCCTGCGCCTCCTTCAAAGGCTGCATGACCAAACTGGTCATACTGCTTTCTCTTTTCAGCGTCGCTAAGTACAGCGTAGGCTTCACTTGCTTCCTTAAACTTAGCCTCCGCCTCCTTATCGCCCGGATTCATATCGGGATGATACTTTTTTGCCAACGCTCTGTATGCTTTTTTTATCGCGGCATCATCTGCGCCCTTGTCTACGCCTAATACCTCGTAATAATCTCTCTTATCTGCCATATTTACCAACTTCCTCATTCACAATAGGCTGCCGCACTAAGAAAAAAGCTTTTCTTAATGCGACATTTCCTAAATCTTATTATACTTCCTTGTAATCTCCATCTACCACATCATCATCTGCAGCCTGACTGCCTGTATTCATATCAGGCTGTGGGCCTGCTCCCATATTCTGTCCTGCTGCCTGGGCCTGCTCATACATTTTTGTAAATACGCTTTGGGCATCCGTCATAAGCTTTTCCTTAGCAGACTTGATTTCCTGTGCGTCTGTCTCCGTCATTGTCTCAGGTGTGCTCTTTGCAAGTAAATCCTTAAGGGTCTGGATATCTGCTTCAACCGTTGCCTTCTCTGTTGCGTCAATCTTATCTCCTACCTCGCCAAGGGCCTTTTCTGTCTGGAATACCATTGACTCTGCCTCATTTCTTGCCTCAATACCTTCCTTACGTTTCTTATCTGCTGCCTCAAACTCGGCCGCTTCCTTAACTGCCTTATCTATATCCTCATCAGACATATTTGAGCCTGAGGTAATGGTAATATGCTGCTCCTTACCTGTTCCCAAATCCTTTGCAGATACGTTTACAATACCGTTTGCATCAATATCAAATGTAACCTCAATCTTAGGTATTCCTCTTGGAGCAGGAGCTATTCCGTCAAGCCTGAATTCTCCCAAAAGCTTATTATCCTTTGCAAACTCTCTCTCTCCCTGTACTACTCTTATATCTACGGCGCTCTGGTTGTCTGCCGCTGTAGAGAATACCTCGCTCTTCTTTGCAGGAATTGTAGTATTTCTCTCAATAAGCTTTGTGGCAATACCGCCCATAGTCTCAATAGAAAGTGAAAGAGGAGTAACGTCAAGAAGAAGTATTTCACCTGCGCCTGCATCTCCCGCTAATTTACCGCCCTGTATAGAAGCTCCGATTGCCACGCACTCGTCAGGATTTAAGCTCTTTGAAGGCTCATGTCCCGTAAGCTGCTTAACCTTATCCTGTACGGCAGGAATACGCGTAGAGCCGCCTACAAGAAGCACCTTTGAAAGCTCGCTTGCATTAAGTCCTGCGTCCTTTAAGGCATTTTGAACAGGAAGAGCAGTTCTTTCCACAAGGTCGCTTGTAAGCTCGTCAAACTTAGCTCTTGTAAGATTCATGTCAAAGTGCTTTGGTCCATCCTGATTTGCCGTGATGAACGGAAGGTTAATGTTTGTGGTTGTAGCGCTTGAAAGCTCCTTCTTTGCCTTCTCCGCCGCTTCCTTTAACCTCTGGAGAGCCATCTTATCTGTCGATAAATCAATGCCCTCTGTCTTCTTAAACTCATCTATCATGTAATCTGTAATTCTCTGGTCAAAGTCATCACCGCCAAGTCTGTTATCACCTGATGTAGCAAGCACCTGAATAACTCCGTCGCCTATTTCAATAACAGAAACATCGAAAGTACCGCCGCCTAAGTCATATACCATAACCATCTGCTCGTTTTCATTATCAAGACCATATGCCAAAGCTGCTGCCGTAGGCTCGTTGATAATTCTCTTTACATCAAGTCCCGCTATCTTACCTGCATCCTTTGTTGCCTGTCTCTGGGCGTCGTTGAAATATGCAGGAACGGTAATAACTGCCTCTGTAACCTTTTCTCCAAGATAGCCTTCAGCATCTGCCTTCAGCTTCTGTAATATCATGGCTGAAATCTGCTGAGGAGAATACTTTTTATCGTCAATAGTTACCTTGTAATCAGAGCCCATATGTCTCTTAATTGATGAAATAGTCTTATCTGCGTTTGTAACTGCCTGACGCTTTGCAGGGTCTCCCACAAGTCTGTCGCCTGTTTTTGTGAACGCCACAACTGAAGGGGTAGTTCTTACGCCCTCTGTGTTTGCAATAACCGTCGGCTTTCCGCCTTCCATTACGGATACGCATGAATTTGTTGTTCCTAAATCAATACCTATAATCTTACCCATTTCTTTTTCCTCCTATAACTGAATAATTATGTTAATATGTGTTCTTAACGCTTTATTTATGCAGTAATATATGCTGCAATTATTTTAAAACATGTAAAGCACGGGATTAAAGCCTATGCTTTATCAGTTTGCTACCTTTACCATGCTATGCCTTACAACGCTGTCTCTGTAAGTATAGCCCTTTTGAAATTCTTCTATAATTATATTTTCTCCTGCATTTTCATCCTCCACATGCATTACGGCATTGTGGAAATCAGGATTGAACTCTGTGTTTAAGGCTTCTATTGGCTTTACTCCAGCTTCCTCTAAAGCTGTCATTAGCTGTTTATATACCTTATCCATACCCTCCGCAAATGGCGAGCCCTTTTCCTCCTCAGGTACGGTGGCTAAACCCCTTTCAAAGCTGTCTACTATAGGAAGCATTTTTTCAACTATTGCCTTTGCTCCTATTTCAAACATAGCCGCCTTTTCCTTTTCAGACCTTTTTCTAAAGTTATCGAACTCTGCAAAGGTTCTCTTATATTTGTCAGTAAGCTCCTCTATCATAAGGTCTTTTTTGTCCTTCTTAGGTTTTTTTTCACCTTCCTCCTCTGATAGGGCTTCATCCTCTGTGGAAGCGTTATCCTCTGTGGCCTCCTTTAAAGCCTCTTCGTCTGCCGCCTCCTCTACTACTGCTTTTTCGTCGGTATCAGCTGCTTCCCTGCTGTCGCCTCCTTCTATATTTTCTGCCTTAGCAGCTTCATTTTCAATTTTTTCTTTATCCTTATCTGCCATGTTACCACCTTTCCTCTGTCTTATTGTTAATATCAGCCTTTATGCCAATATTAGCTTTTATATTAATCAACCGTATTGTCATCCTTTTTGTAGACATTACTTAGCTGATTTTTAACATTTTTAATAGTCTCCACTACCTTCTCGTAATCCATTCGCTTTGGACCTATAATACCGATAGTTCCCTTAAGCCCGTCCTCAAGCTCATAGGTAGCTGTCACTACGCTGCAGTCCTTCATGGTCTGAACAGGCGTCTCGTCTCCTATATAAATCTGTATACCCTTTCCATCCTGACCTTCCTCGTCTGAAATAAGATTTGTAAGGAGATGCTTTTCCTCAAGGGTACTTATTAGCTCGCTTGCTCTCTGACTGTCACTAAGCTCAGGATACTTAAATATGTTTGTTGCCCCGCTTGTATATATCTGCAAATCATCCTCCGTACTCATGGCCTCCGCCACTGCGTCAAGAACGTTTCTTGCAAGATTTAGCTGGTCTCCTGCCTGCATATTCATTTTTGAGATGGTGTTAAGGTTTATCTCCTCAAGGGTAAGACCGTTAAGGGTGCTGTTAAACAGTATATTTAGCTTAAGTATGGTTTCCTTATCCAGCTCCTCATCTATTTTTATAATCTTATTTTTTATAATGTTTCCCTCAAGAACCATTACGCATAGTACCTTACCGTCCTCAACCTCTGAGAGCTGTATAAACTTAAGCTTATTCTTGTGAATGTTTGGCCCTGTAATCATTGTGGCGTAATTCGTGTTGCTTGCCAGCGCTTTTGCCATGTGCTGCAGAAGTGTTTCTATCTTATCTACCCTTTCATTTAAGAGCTCCTGCATTTCCCCAAGCTCCTTTTCCCTGTCTGCAAGCTTTTCCTCCTGACTTAAAAGCCTTGCCTCACGCTCAAGCATCATATTGTCCACATATAACCTGTAGCCCTTATCTGATGGTATACGGCCCGCCGACGTATGGGGCTGGACTATATAACCAAGCTCCTCCAAGTCCGCCATCTCGTTTCTTATGGTGGCTGAGCTTAAGTTTAGGTCTGTATATTTTGAAATTGTACGAGAGCCTACCGGCTCGCCTGTTTCCAGGTAATTTTTTATGATTGCCTGAAGTATTTTCATTTTTCGCTCATCAAGCACTTCTTTTTCCATTCATTACCTTCCTTTTTCAAATACACCTGTTAAATGTTTTGCGCCTTTTCAAGCTTTCGTTTCTTTTGTTAGCACTCGTTCTATTGGAGTGCTAACATTAAGATAGCACCATTTTAGTATAATGTCAAGGGGAATATTAAAAAAGATTTTTAAATGATTTTTTTACATAAGATTTTTTATTTGTGTATATGATGAAGGAAACTTGAGGTAAAATATTAATTTGTACACTTGAAATAAGTTTTCCTCACATGCAGGCCGGGGCTTAAGAATAAAGGGAGCTTGGGGCGGCAGGGCGTCTTGGGAAGGGAGTTATATATTTTTTTAAAGCTTCGAAAAGAGGAAGAAATTCTA
>CAJUAO010000005.1 GCA_910584685.1 uncultured Lachnospiraceae bacterium
TTCTCCACAGAGCATTATAGCTCAGGGTTTAACAGTTATGAATAAAGAAAAAGCAAGGATTTTATTGACAAATAATAATTGGGGGGGGGGTATAATAGGCATTGTTACGATGATTTGTAAAGAATAGGGAGAAAAATATGCTTAATATTAACAAGGAGAAGCTGTGCTCAAATTGCTTTAAACCAATTAAGTCAGAGCCATGCTGTTATTGCGGTTATAAAAAAACCACCGGCAGAGTTGATGCAGGGGTTTTGCCTGTAGGCACTATCTTAAAGGAACGGTATAGCATAGGCGGGGTTTTGGGCAAGGGCGGCTTTGGGATTACATATAAGGCGTATGATATAAAGGACTTAAGGATAGTTGCCGTTAAGGAATATTATCCCGGCGGAATTATTTACAGAGAGCGCGGGACTTCCGAGGTACATGTAAGCAGCAGGCAATACGAAGAAAATTTTAAAGCAGGAGCTGACAAATTTTTTGAAGAAGCAAAGACAGTATCACGTTTCAATGGTAATCCAAGTATAGTGAGCGTATATGAATTTTTTTATGAAAACGGCACGGTATATTTTGCAATGGAATATCTTGACGGTATTGACCTTAAGCATTATTTGCAGATGAGCGGAGGACGGCTGTCACAGGAAAAAGTTGTGTTTATCGCCAATGTAATATCGGATGCGCTTCTTATTGCCCATAGCATGAATGTACTTCACAGGGATATTTCACCGGATAATATATTTGTTTTAAAGGATGGCACGGTTAAGCTTATAGACTTTGGGGCGGCAAGGCAGGTGATTGCAGAACAGTCAAAAAGCCTTTCGGTTATACTGAAACAGGGCTTTGCTCCCCTTGAACAGTATCAGAGAAGGGGAAAGCAGGGACCGTGGACGGATATATATGCGTTTGGAGCAACCCTTTACTATCTTCTTACAGGAAAGCTTCCTGATGAGGTAACGGAGAGAATTGATTTTCCGGATATAGGGAAGGCGCAGGATTATGGAGTTTCTCCTGATTTATGGGAGATTGTCCGAAAATGTATGGAAGTAAAAATAGCAGACAGGTATCAAAGCATTTTTGAGATAAAAGAAAAGCTTGGTATGTTAGATATAGTCCCTGAGCCTTTGTATATAAACAGCGATAAAATTACAGATGAGATTACAAAAACGGTTTCTTTGGAAACAGCGGCAGTGAGTGAGACAATAGCGTTAAGTAAAGAGGAAACAGAAAAAAATATAAATAAAAAAAATAATTTATTCTTGAATTTTTTTGGAAGTCTTAAAGGAAAAATAATTGCAGGAGCTTCAGTAGCAGTCATTACTTTGGGAATGCTTATTCTTATTATTGTTATTTCTAAATCGGGAAACAAAAGAATAAAGGACGCCGGTAATGTGCCGGCAGTTGGGGAAAGTGTCGTAAAAGAAAATGAGTTTAAGGAAACATCAAATGAGAAAGGTGATGATATATTAGAAAGTGATGGACAGTCAGGAGAAGATACCATCGGAGAATCTGCCGAAACGCCACAGCCAACAACGCTGCCGCCGGAGACGCCACAGCCGACAACTTTGCCGCCGGAGACTACACCTCCGGTTGTAACCGCGGAGACAGTGACAAATCAGCCGTATACCGCATATGTCAACGACCTGCTAATGGGAAGAGGCGATAAGTATGGATTATACAGCGGAGAATGGAAAGATGGGAAACCGGAGGGCATCGGTACATTTACATATAGTGCGCCTATTGAAGAAAGTAAAATAGAGGCTCATTTTGGGTCAGAATATTCGCATGTACAGCTAGGCGGCACATGGAGCAACGGACAGCTTAACGGATATGGATATTGCGCCAGTACAACGGATAGTAATGCAGAGATGGATTTTACAACAGGTGTGTGGAGCTCTTATAATGAGGTGGAGATTAGTATAGGAAACTTCACTAACGGAGAGAGCGGATATGGCGATTGCGACCATTATTATTTGGAACAATGGGGAACATTCGGAGGAGGAGCATCGGGACAGAAAGCAGTTATGTACTGCATGTTAAGGGAAGGCGGACAAAAAGACTGGGATGGTATACTGAGTCTGCCATAAGCTTGAAAAAGACAAGTGGGAAAATTAAAAAAAGCTGTAATGTGAGGAGAAAAGATTATGAATAACAGAAAGAAAGCTGCAATTATTCTGCTGGTAGTTTTGGTAATATACACGGGAGCAATGATTATTTTTGCATATCCCTGGGAGAAATTTCCTGATAATTTTACTGAGGCAAAGGACGGAGTGGTGATGATAAGTACAGAAAAGGGCAGCGGTTCAGGATTTGCCATAGGAAAATCCGGAGAGCCGGTGGAGTACATAGTTACTAATTGCCATGTTGTTTTTAACGATTCAAATAAGGCGCAGAATATTTCTGTAATCTTTTCCGCAGCAGCCAACAGATATATGTCGGCGCAGATATATGCATATGATATTGAAAAAGATTTGGCTGTTCTTAAGCTGCCTGAGCCAACAACCGAGAGGAGCGCGCTTAAGCTGTGCAGGGCAAAGGATGCAGATATAAGCAAAGTGCATTATGCGCTGGGGTATCCGTATACATCAGATATGGGACTGGATTATGTCAAATATGATACCAGCGATATAACCACTACCAGCGGCATAATTTCAAGGAGCTCTACAGTAAAGGAGGTTGACACATATCTTATTGATATTGATATAACTCACGGTAATTCAGGGGGACCTCTCGTAAATGAAAATGGCGAGGTAGTAGGCATAAATACATTTTCTCTTTCAGACGGTCAGGAACAGGCTAATTATGCAGTCTGCATTGACGAGCTTTTGAAATTAATTGATTATGATGATGTTGGATATACCCTTGCAGGGAATATTAATGTCAAAGGGATAATTGTAATTATATTAATTTTAGGTATTGATATCAGCCTGATAATCACAATGCTTTGTCTTTTAGCAAAAAGAAGACCTTCAACAGTGAAGAATACTGTAAAAAGCAGCAATTCTGACATGACTGCTTCAGAAGGAGGATATGGTAAAACAGTTGCCGTTTCCGACAGTAAAAGTATAATAGCAGGAATTGAGGGAGTATACAAGGGAAAGGAGCTTCCTGTTAAAAATAATATGCTTTTTGGAAGGGATTCAAATAAATGTGACGTAGTATTTCCCATTGACACTGAAGGAGTATCAGGACATCATTGTTTAATTTCGTATAATAAGGGGAAAGTGATGATACGCGACATGAATTCTACCTACGGAACTTTTATTAATAACGGACTAAGGATTGACAGTGAAATAGACGTAGAAATTTGTCCCGGCGATGTATTTTATCTTGGAAGTGAAAAAGAGAAATTTATTGTGAAAATCAAGATATAATACTGTTAAATCAATCGTAAAATGGTACATTAAAGAGTGTGGATATAATGGAGAACATAATGGAAATATTTGTTTGTAAGTATAGTGATAAGGGCGGACGCAGCAGCAATGAGGACGCGGTAGGCATCTCGGACAATACATTTGTGCTGGCAGACGGACTTGGAGGACATAGCTTTGGTGAAGTCGCTTCATCTAAAGTGGTTGAATATCTGTTAGGCCGCACGGAAATTTCAGACATTAGCAGCAACACAATGCATGATATTATAGATGAAGTCAACAGATATATATGGAGAGAAAAGGCGGCAGATTCATCATATGGAGATATGGCGTCTACGGTTGTTGCGGCATTTGTCAGGGACGGGTATTTTAATTATTTTAATGTAGGCGACAGCCGGATGTATTATTTTAGGAATGGCAAAATATTTATCCAGTCGAAGGACCATTCAATGACCCAGTTAAGCGTTGATATGGGAGAAATAAGCAGAGAGAAAATGCGCTTTCATGAGGACAGAAATAAGCTTACAAAGGTTTTGGGGCTTAGGGAAAATCTGAAAATAAATCAGAGCTTTGAGCCTTTTAAGATAATGCATGACGATGCATTTTTGCTGTGCAGTGATGGGTTTTGGGAATATATTAGTGAAAAACAGATGATAAAATCATTGAATAAATCAAAAACTCCTAATAAGTGGCTTGAAACAATGTTAAAGATTATACTGCATAAGGTTAAAGAGGGAAATGATAATCTGAGCGCAGTATGCGGTATGGTAAAATAAAGTGAAAAATACAAAAAAGGGGTTGACAAAAAATAAAATGGATTTATAATAAATGACTGTAGGAGAAAGACGAAGACGTCTATAGCCGGAAACGGCTATAGACGTTTTTTTTGTCTATAGAAATACCTGCGAACAGGCAATAAATCCGGCGGAGCTTAACTTGCATTAGCCGGCTATAGACAACACTTTTTAAGGAGGTAAAGGATATGGAAGAAATTTTTAAATTATTGCACGAAAACATTTACGGAATCTGGTTCCTTATAGGAGCCGCGCTTGTATTCTGGATGCAGGCAGGCTTTGCAATGGTGGAGGCAGGCTTTACCAGAGCAAAGAATACAGGTAATATTATTATGAAAAACCTTATGGATTTTTGTATAGGTACGGTAATGTTCATACTTATAGGCTTTGGATTACTGTTAGGCGAGGATTTGATAGGTTTTATCGGAAAGCCGGGCTTTGATATTTTCACATCATATGAAAGCTTTGATTTTTCTTCCTTTGTGTTTAACTTAGTATTCTGCGCCACTACGGCTACTATTGTTTCGGGAGCTATGGCAGAGAGAACAAAGTTTTTGTCTTACTGTATTTATTCGGCAGTTATTTCAGCCCTTATTTACCCTATAGAGGCTCACTGGATTTGGGGCGGCGGCTGGCTTGCGCAGCTTGGCTTCCATGATTTTGCAGGCTCATGTGCTATCCATATGGTAGGAGGCATTGCAGCCATCGTCGGAGCAAAGATACTTGGACCTCGTATCGGCAAGTTTACAAGGGATGAAAAGGGAAAGGTGACAAAGGTAAACGCCTTTCCGGGACACAATCTTACAATAGGCGCCCTTGGCGTATTTATTCTCTGGTTTGGCTGGTACGGCTTTAACGGAGCTGCTGCAACCTCAGTAGAGCAGCTTGCGTCAATCTTTGTTACAACAACAATCGCTCCTGCCGTTGCCACGGTGGTATGTATGATATTCACATGGATTAAGTATGGCAAGCCGGATGTTTCAATGTGTCTTAACGCATCGCTGGCAGGTCTTGTGGCAATCACTGCAGGCTGTGACTGTACTGACGCCTTTGGAGCAATTATTATAGGCTCAGTGGCAGGATTGCTTGTAGTATTCGGCGTATGGCTCCTTGATTATAAGCTTCACATTGACGACCCTGTAGGCGCGGTAGCAGTACATATGATGAACGGTATCTGGGGAACAATAGCGGTAGGCTTATTTGCAACCAAGAGCGCTCCGGGGGCTATGGTTCTTGACGAGGCCACAGGCGCATATGTGGAGGAGGTTGTGGGAAACGGCTTATTCTACGGCGGAGGCTTTGATTTATTAGGAAAGCAGCTTCTTGGATTTGTAACTGTAGCAGCGTGGGCAGTGATTACCATGATTGTGGTATTTCTTGTAATAAAGAAAACGGTAGGTCTCAGGGTTACGAGAGAAGAGGAAATACTTGGACTTGACTCTACAGAGCATGGTCTTGCATCAGCGTACGCAGATTTTGCACCGTTTGTTCCTGACGTTATGACAACAAGGGAGGACAGACCTGCCGAAGTGAAGGAGGGCGCGCCTCTCACAGTGGAGGAGGCTGTTCCTGTGGTAGGAATACCAAAGGAGGTAGCCCCTACCGTATCAGATGTAAAGCTTACTAAGGTAGAAATTATCTGCAAAATGGAAAGATTTGAAATACTTAAGGAGGCGCTTAACAGGATTGGCGTTATGGGTATTACGGTTACGCATGTTATGGGCTGCGGCGTTCAGAAGGGCGCGTCTAAGTTTTACCGCGGCGTAGAGGTAGAGGCAAAGCTTTTGCCGAAGGTTAAGCTTGAGGTAGTTGTCAGCAAGGTGCCTGTAGATGAAGTTATTAAGGCTGCGAGAAAAGCCCTTTACACAGGAAACATTGGAGACGGCAAAATATTTGTATATGACGTTGAAAATGTTGTAAAGGTAAGAACGGGAGAGGAGGGCTTTGACGCGCTTCAGGGAGCGGAGGATTAAGGATAGAAAATTGTCCTGTCCCATTTGTAATTTAATATACAGCTTCAAATAGAGGCTATAAAGCACATATATTATGGGGAAATATCGTTATAGGGACGATATGCTTCATATATATGTGCTTTTTTGTAAGAATCAGAAAGGGCGGCATTATATTATTGAGGGGGAATAAAAAGTGATAAGTCAGTATATAAATTAAAAATAAGTTAGTATATAAATTAAAAAAGGTATAGAAAAAAACAGCTTATTGTGCTATTATTAAATAATAACCAAATAAATACATTTGATTAGTGCGTGCATTGCTTATTACATAAAATTAACTATAGATTCACAATGGAATGTGAGGAAAGAATTTATGGAGGAATTAAAGGTGAAGG
The DNA here is from genome assembly GCA_910584685.1 of uncultured Lachnospiraceae bacterium. Taxonomy (GTDB): domain Bacteria; phylum Bacillota; class Clostridia; order Lachnospirales; family Lachnospiraceae; genus CAG-303. The sequence goes on from CAJUAO010000005.1 coordinate 6,507, forward strand.
AAAAGATAAGTTATTTTAAGAAGCTTTTTAAAAGGAACAAAAGCGCAGCCTGCATTTTAGCGGCAGTATTATGCTGTACTCTGGTGGTAACAGGGCTTTTGCTTTTTATGCCAAAGGGCTATGCGACGGCGTTTACCTATGGAGACGGCTCGTCCATACAAAATTCCAAGGAGCTGGTCTTAGCCCACAGCGGAAACCGCTGGACAGCCATCTTATCGGGAGATAATAACTATTATCTTTTGGACGGAGAAGGAAAGAATCTTAATTCCGGCATAGACATAACCATTCAGGGAGGAACGTCAGGCACTGACGGTTACTATGACGTATATCTTACATTAAAGGATGTAAACATAAATCTGTCGTCGGACGTATCGGGAATCACCTTTAAGTTTGCCGATAAGGATACGACAAATGAGCCTGTTTCAGGAGTAAATATTTTTGACGAGACTCTGCTTAACAGAAATAAAGTAAGAATACATCTGTATCTTATGGGGGATTCGTCAATAAGAGGCGTGGCGGGAGCACAGTCGCCCCTTATTGAGGCAGAGAATTATAATTTTGTTACGGAAACTTATTATCCTCAGGGGCAGGGTGAAGGCTCACTGGGAAAATTTATATACTACTCACAGTATATGGAGCTTTTAATAGAGAGCGCTTCCGGCAGCGAATACAGAGACAGCCTTACGCTGACGACGGGACAGGGAAGCTATGGAGCCGCCATAGGAGGAAGAGGCGGCAACCCTATTATGAAAAAGCTTGAGGAAATAGGAATAAGCGAAGAGGCATACAAGAATATTGAAGCAAACAAAAAGTATGAGGATAAATTACACTTTTATTATTATGACAAGGGTACATTTTTAGTAGATTTATCACCGTATAGTGTTCCTTCACTGGAGTTTGGAGCCGCAAGGGTAAATATAAAAAGCGGCGTTGTAAACATTGAAGGAAACGGCTATGGAGCAGGTATAGGAAACGGAGGCTGTAAAAGCTCAGAGACAAGGCTTGTTACATTTCCTACATTATATGATAAAACAATTAATGCCTCAGCACAGTCAAACACATCATCAGTTCGTATAGACGACGGAACGGTATCTGTTATAATGACAGGAAACAGCAAGGGCTCATGCTTTGTAAACGGAGCAGAAAGCGAAAACATTGCGGAGGACGGTCTTGTAACTATTATGGGCGGCTCTGTTTATTTACAGAGGCAAAACAATACCTCGCCGTACAGCAATGCCTTTAATGAATACAAAGATAAGCTGTACGCTTTTGCAGCACATTATAATGATGATGCAGATACGGCAAAAACGGGAGGAGAGGCAATATTAAACAGAGATTTTGACCTTGACAATATATGGGAGACGGAAAATGAAGAGTACAAATATGTTGTAACGAGGTTTTTTGAAAACAGCCAGCCAAAGGTAGAAAACGATTTTACAGGAAAGGGAATGTATTACTTAAATACATATGTAAAGATGACGTCAGGCTATGGCAGTGAGAGTAAATATAAATTTACCGGCTTTAAGCATGACAGTAAATATAGTGATGATACATTGTATTTTTATCTTCCGGCTACAAGATATAATTCATACGGACTTACCATAAAGGATAATGTGGGAACAGACGGTAAATTTGTTCCGTCATATGAATTTGCCGTGTTAAACAAGGAGCAGATAGACGCCCAGGGCAGCTATGACACCTATACATACGTTCCATACAGTAACGGAGCAGCCATAAAGCAGACAAAGTATGTTCTTGTAAAGCTGTCAGGAATTCCTTCATACTGTACGGGTATTACAGGTACATATACACAGAACGGCGTAAGCGTGAACTTTGAAAAGCCAATACAAAGAGGAGATGACTGGTATCTTTATACGGGAGAGGTAAAGGGTGACATGGTTATGGATATCACCTACAGTATAGGTACCTATAAGATAGTATATAATTACGGACTTCTTGACATAGATAAGAAGGATGAAAGTAACGGAAGTATAGTAAATAAAAACAGTACGTCTGTTGAATGCGGTACGGAATATGAGCTGCTTACAAACAATGGAACAGATGTAAATGTGTCGTGGAGCGGACGTACGTTTGAGGGCTGGTATGCAGACCCAAATTTAGCAGTACCTGTAACATCTGTTGTTTCAGATGTAGTTGGCGATACAAAGACTGTATATGCAAAGTGGAGCTGTGACGTTATCTATAAGATTGAAGGAGGCATAGGTAAATTTAACTCTACAGGTAAGGATGAGATAAGAGTTAAGCTCCCGTATGGCAGCAAATTTGATTTTATGAGTGATGCTAATCTCCCTGACAGTGAAAGGGATATTGATATGGGAGAGTCCTCAGATTTGTTTGAGTTTAAGGGCTGGGAATATAATGATATTATATATAATAAGGGCGATAACCGCATATCGGAAATAACCGTATCTAAGGATACATATATCAAGGCGGCCTTTGAAAGAAGCGGATTTTATGTGTATATTACAGCTACATACGGGGATGACACGCTTACTCACAGGGATATAAAGGCTTATCTTGGAGAAAACACAGATGATACCTTTAGAATGGATTTTTCAGGAGGAGAGAGAAGAAATCTTCTTAGCAGCAGTCCAAATGAAAACGGCTATTACTATTCTACGACTCTTTTAAATTCAGAGTATGTTACGGTAACGCTTGTTCCTAAGGCAGGTTACAGGATAGCAGGCAAGGAAGTTAAGGATGTAAATGGCAATAACATTAATCTTATTGCAAATGATATTACCTCTGACGACAACAAAAATCAGTTTTCGTTCAGCATGGCAGGCAGAAATAAGGATATATACATATATATTCATTTTGACGTAGAGCAGTATAACATTGCTTATTATGACAATATTAACGGAAGCCTGACACAGATAGACGGAATGCCAAATCCTGACGTATACAGTATAGACAGCGGGGATATTAATTTTACCAGACCTGTGAAAACCGACAGGGACAGATATTGGAAATTCTTAGGCTTTAAGGAGTTTGGAAAGGATGAGCTTATTACGTCAATACCGGCAGGCTCAAGAACGGGCAACCTTACGCTTATAGCCCAGTGGGAGGAAGTAAAGGTATATGACATAAATATTGACTCAGGCATAGGCATAATAAAGGCGTATGTAGAAGGAGATGAGGTAACAAGAGCGGCGGAGGGAGAGACGGTAACCCTTACTGCAACCGTAAATCCCGGTATAAGGCTTAAGGGTATAGAGTATAAATGGAAGGAAGAAAGCGGACTTGAGCTTAGCCATAATATTCCTTATGATATAACAAACACTACAGTTTCAATAGAATTTATTATGCCGGCGGCAGTAACAGAGGTCAGGGGCGACTTTGAGGCTATAGAGTATGTTATCACGTATCTTAATTTAAACGGCGCAAGGAATGATAATCCTTCTATCTATACGGTGTTTGATACCGTCAATCTTGCCCCTCCTATAAAGGAAGGCCGGATATTCAAGGGCTGGAGACTTATTATTCCAAATGACGAAACGACGGATGATATTTCAGACGTAAAGATGGTAGATATTGAAAAAATAGAAAACCGCTTTGGCAATCTGATGTTATATGCAGATTGGGAGGAGGGAGATGATATTTCTTCGGTATACCGCGCCTATGTTGATGACGGTATAGTAAACGGACAGGTGGAGCTTACAAAAACAGAGGCTGTAAAGAATGAATGGGTATTTGTAAGAGTATCGGAAAATACAGGCTATAAGCTTTCAGCGCTTGTATATACGCCTGAATTACCGGATGAAAGGCTTAGGGTTTCACCTCTTGAGAGATATTCAATGAGAAGCGTGTCCGTAGATATTTCTATTAACAAGGTAGCCGACGGATTATATTATTTTGTAATGCCTGACAGCGATGTGGAGATTACGGCAGTATTTAAGCCTGTAACCTATAACATATCTTATATTCCAAACGGCGGAAAGCATACAAATGTTGACAAGTATACCATAGAAGATGATATTATGTTAAATGACGCCGCAAAAACCGGATATACATTTATTGGCTGGTACAATGAAAGAGGAGAGAAGGTTGAAAAGCTTCATTATGCTACAGGCAATATGGTTCTCTCTGCAAGGTGGATGACAGCTATAAATGACAATAACACCGATAATGGAAATGATGACAAAGATAATGACAATAACAAGGATAATGACAATACAGGAGGCTCACCTGATAATGGCGGAAACAAGGAGAAGCCGGATGGGCCTGCGGCAGACATTAAAGATAAACCAAACACCTATGTTACAGGAAATGTACAAACAGGCGACGGCGTAGATGTTACCAGACTTATAATTATATGCGTTATATGCGGAGCAATTCTTCTCCTTCTCATTATTCCTAAAAGGAAGAAGGAGGATGAGGATGAAAATGAGAATGAAATCGGTAAAGAAAATAAAAACAATGTAGATAAGTTTACAGAGTAAATATAAGGGTGAGCTGTTATTTAAAAGCAGACTCACCTTTATATTTTTTTATGCATATTATATAGTGTAGTATCATATGAAAGGAAAGTTAATATGCATGATGATAGAATGTTCAACCAGATGCCCATAGACAGACTGCCGGTAGCGATGGCATATGTTCCTTGGCAGCAATGGGAGGAGTTGTTTGATTTAACAAAGGGCTATAAATGCGGAACTATTTTTCCAAGCTTAAGTAAGCCTTTTGCAGAGGGAGCGCTTATGAGAGGAGGCTGTAGGTCATGATGCCAAGATGTAGAGCAAGAAACGAACTTTTAGATATAATAAACAAGACCAGCTTTGCTATGGACGATACAAGATTATTTCTGGATACTCATCCAAATTCAAGGGAAGCATTAATGTTCTATACAAAAATGCAGGAAAAAAGGAATATGGCAATAAGAGAGTATACAGAAAATTATGGCCCGATACGGGCATATGATGTTGCACCTGCTGACGTATGGAAATGGAATATGGGACCTTGGCCTTGGCAGGCAAGCTTTGTAGAGGGGAGGAATTAGACATGTGGGAATATGAAAAAAGATTGCAGTTTCCGGTAAGTATTCACAAGACAGACCCTAAGGCTGCCATGATAATAATAAGCCAGTATGGAGGACCGGATTGCAGTAAACTATAGTTTTGATTTGCGTGATAACAGACACCTGAGAGGTCTGTGACCGAGAGGGACTCCTGCGGGAGTCCTTTTCTATATCAGGGGAATATAAGTTTTTGTCTGAGTCTCTGTTCTGAATACTTTATCCTAGGAAAAATTATTCATACTTTATCAAATAAACATCCAGCCTGTTTTCAGCCTTATTGTATACTGCATAATCGATTATGCTTCTTACAGCCTCACCCTTAACCTTATTATCGGCATCAGACCGGATTATATCTATTACATTCTGTATTTCCTTTGGGTAGTCGGTAATTTCCTTATCAGCCTTGGCGTTTTCCTTTTTAGCTGTCAAGGATGAATAATCCCTCTCAATTTTTTCACGTTCCGCCTGTAATATACCTTTATTCTCCCTGTATTCTTCAATAGTATCAACGCCGTCCCTGTATGCCTGCTTTATGCGTTTTTCCTTTTGGGCAAGCCTTGCAAGAGCATTTTTATACAAGGAATAGCCGTCATCATCAGCTTTAGACTTTATGCTTGTATATTTTATAGGCTCCGAGCTTTTAATAATTTCCAAAAGGGCAGAGACAAGAGCGTCAGCTATCTTTTGTTCCGTTATACTGTGGGATACGCTGCATTTTCCCTTTTGATAGCCGCCGCACTGCAGGGATTTCATTCCGTTTTTTCCTGTAGCTCCAAGAAAAAGTGAGGAGCCGCAGGCGTCGCATTTTATAAGACCGCTAAGCCAGTGCTTTGTGCTCATTGGACGCATTTTAGGTCTGCCTTTTAAAGCGCGTTCTGCCATAGCCTCCTGGGCCATGTCCCATTTTTCTTTGGATATAACAGGCGCATGTCTGCCGTCGGCTATTATCCATTGTGATTTATCCTTTATTGTATGGCTTTCGTGGTGCTGCCTGTTCCAGCGTATTTTTCCGGTATAAAAGGGATTTGAGAGAACATATTTTACGGTGCGAAGCTCCCACGGGTTTCCCCGCTTTGTCTTTGCTCCCATCTGATTTAAGCGCTGGCAAATGTCATAGTATGAATTGGAAATATCGCAGCCCATATCAAAGATAAGCCTGACAATTTCCGCTTCTTCAGGAATAATCTCCGGTATGCCGGTATCCTTATTCATTCTATAGCCATAGGCAGTATCAGACTGATAGCCGCCTCTCATGGCCTTTTCACTCATCCCCCGCATAACCTCTCCTGACAGGTTTACAGAGTAATATTCGTCAAACCATTCTATAATCATTTCTATAAGCCTGCCAAACATTCCCTCAATAACAGGCTCGCTTATTGACACAACATTTATTCCAAGCTTTTTTCTAAGGAGACTCTTATAAAATGTACTTTCCTCCTGATTACGGGCAAAACGGCTGAATTTCCAGACGATTATTGTATCGAAGGGTCTTGGACTTACCTTTGCAGTGGCAATCATGCGTTGGAACTCCGGCCGCTTATCGGCTTTTCTGCCGGAGATACCTTCGTTTTCCATGAAAATATAGTCATCTGTCAGTATGTATCCATTGTCCTTTGCCCATTTTCTAATTTCCTTAAGCTGGGAGGCAGGGGAGAGCTCCTCCTGCTTGTCGGTTGAGACTCTGATGTAGCAGGCGGCGGTTTTTAATTCGTTGTTCATAATATCATCTCCTGATTTATTATATTGAAAGGCTTGTAAAAAAGCTTGAAAAAACATTTACTGATTGAAAAAATGATGAAAAGATGATATAATATAAGAGGTTTGGAGCTTATACTATAAGCACTTTCCTTTTAAGGGTAAGGAGAGAGTCTCTGTTTTAGGCAGCAGAGGCTCTTTCTTTTTATAGGATAATATAAACTGGTTATAACGTCAATAAAAAATTTATTGATAATATTTATGAGAACTTAAGAAGTTTACTATTGGCAGATATTAACGTGATGGAGGATTGGTAATTAGCAAAATCTACATCATGAGTTACAATATTTGCTTTATAGTGTTCAGCAATTTGTACAAGTATGGCATCATTAAAATCATATGAAAATCCGTAAATAAAAAGTGTATCAAAATTCATTGACTTGAATTCATCATTAACAATAGTAAAAAAGGGTATAATATCATTTGTTATAATATCTAAAATTGCGTTCATTTTTTCACGATAATCGTCAGTATTACGATAATTCTTTTTAAAGTCTAAATTATCATTACCACATTCCTTCTTATATAATCCAAATTGAAAACGGATACAGCAATTTATGAATTCCGATATCTGAATGGCTGGAAGTAGTACATTTTTTTTATTATGTACTATAATATTCCAGAGTGATTCATATTTTTTCATATAATCATTTTGCATTATAGGATAAAACAGTTGAATTAAAATATTCGTATCCAGTAATAAATCAGCTGTATCGTTCATATTATAGTTATCAATATGTAGTTTGTTACTCATCATTAAGCACTTCCTTTACAACTTTTTCATAATCAGTTTGATTTTTATAATATTTTTTAGCATTGCTGATTACAACATTTAAAGTTGAATTTTTGGTCGAAGGAAAGTTTTGCATTTTAAGGTATTTTGAAATTTGTTCGCCTGTAAAATCCTTATATAGTTTACCAATGGCAGCATTGAGAAATGGAGATATCATGCTTTCAACATTTGAAAAATCTAAACAAAGAGTATTCTTATTAATTAAAGCCTCATAAATCTCTTTATATATAATTTCACCAAGTTCCTGAGTAATGGCATTAGGTGTTCCGATTTTGTCTGCTATATCAATATATTTATCCATAATATATTACCTCCTAAAAAAGTATATTTTCATCTGCCATATAATATGATGCTTTGTCATCCAAATTAATAGCAATCGTTACTATTGTGCCCGGGAATGTATGTTCCATACATTTATATCTTTCACCGTATTTGGGATTTATTTCATATGTTTCATTTCCGGATACAATATAGAAATAGCCTTGATTCAGGTTAACAAATTCCTTGATTAAGTAAAGTCCAATACCTCTGGGAATATTATCATCTAAAGTTGTGTTACCTTTTTCCAAAGCCCATTTTAAGGTATTGGCAGGTAAAGATAAGGAATGTTTTTGGTGATACCTATATACATTATACTGTATTGTTTCGCCTGTGTCTACTATAGAAAAATATAAAAGAGAGTTTTTTGGAAAAAATTGTCCGCATGTATAAACTTTTGTACTAGTGGTATGGTCTATTACATTTTGAAATATTTCAAGAAGATAACCACGTATATTATCAGTGACTAATACAGACATTTGAGGTAAATCACTTCTATTAAATAGTTCGAGAGTTAAATAAGCATCATATTCATTAATATGTTTAACATCAAAATTTTTATATTGTATAACAGTGTTGTTTATATCAGGAATAGAATCTAGTGAAAATAATTTACCAAAGCCATTACGTTTAATAAGATTTAGATGTATTGGAGAAATATGAGGACCTAGGCTTATTTTCTTTTCTGGCTTGATAAAAGATTCTATAATACAGCCTAATGCAGCAAACTGATTAGCAGCAATAAACGCTGAAGGGTATATATCTATAACTAAAGAGTTATAATGCGTGTCATTTATTTTATGAAATAGTTCACTCAGGTGATTGTATGAAGTATAATCATTATTAATTGAAGTATAAATTTTTATTGTGAGTGTATAATTTTTATTGTGTATGTTTCTATTTTTGATTTCTTGTAATTGTGCTTTAAAATCCATAATAAACACTCTCCTTTGGAATTTTATTTATTTTTACAATTTTTATTTCGGTTATGTTGGTTTCTTTTTTGCTGCTGATGCTTAACATTTGGCTTTGAACGATTTAGTTGTTCGTTTTGCAAAATTAACAATATATATTCATATTTTTTCATTTTTTTGTCAGAAGTTGAGGTGAAAAATACTATACCAACTATAATAAATGCGAAACACACTATAATATAATGCATAATATCGTTAAAAAATGATAACATAGAATTTATGTCAATATTTGGTAAAATTGCAATATATAAAGCAACAATAGTAGTGAGAAATGAAACCATAATAGTAAAAGATGATTTTACAGCAGTTTTTCTATTTGTTGAATTAAACTGAGTTGTATAAAATACAATCATATATTCAAGCTCATTTGAATTCAATAAATTAACTTCTGAGCAAATATCATTATATTTATGTACACTAGATTTATACTTAGTTGAATGGTTGTTTTTTTGGAATTTTTGAGGAATTTTGCCATCAATCATTTGTTTTATATTATTAATGTGTTCCTCATTATTATTAATTGTATACATTTAAAATATCCTTCTTTCCTATATATTTTTTATTAATTTCATTACTTAATATTGAGCAATGAAATTAATATTATGGTTATTTTGTAATGCAGCATAACAATATATATCTACATTCTTAATCATTAGTAGTATTGAAGCTAATCAGTTATCTTCAAGTATTTTACCTTACAATAATATATTTACGTATGTTTCATAACAATAAGTAATATGCTTTCTGACTGCAGAATATCAGATAAGCTTTAACACAATCATATGTAGATATATAGACAATAGCGATAGCTTGTATATATTAGATAATATAAATAATACAATATTATATTAATGGTTTCAAGTAATTTGAATATTATTTTGATATAATAAAAGAGCCATACACAAAAGGTATGGCTCTAATGAAGTTCACCTGTAATAAGGCGCTTATCTTTGGTACTTTCTGCAATAAAGCAGTTTATCTGTAATTGTAGTGCTACCGACTAAGCAGTAGTAATTACATTTTCATTATATCATATATTATGATAAAGTCAATTTTAAATTTATATTTTCACAGCCTTTGTGTCCTTGTAATGATTAATGTCGTAGGATACAAGGGAGGAAAAGCCCTCATCCACGTGAATGGAAGAAATATCGGAAGGAGTCGCAATCGGTTTTTCCTGTTCCAAAAGGGTGAGAAGATAAGCAGCTAAAGCTTCCTGTGCCGCCTCCATTGTTTCATTTATGGAGCTGCCGTAAGTATGACATCCCTCCAAGTCAGGGAATTCAACCCAATATGCGTCATCTTCCTTATGAAAGATAGCGGGATATACAAATAACATAAATGATACCTTCTTTTAATTTAAGGAGAGGAGGATTATCTCAGTTCTGCCTCCTTAAGTATACTGTTAAGTAAGCCGATAGGAACAATTTTGTGAAAAAGGGGGATTTTACCATAAAAAACAGATAAGAGAGGAAATCCCCTCTTATCCTAAGTGAAGTTGAGATTTGAGAGCATCTTGTAATACCTGCGAAAAGTTAATATTGCGTTCTAATGCGGCGGCATTAAGCCATGCAGGTAATGTTACAGTGCGGTTGACAGAACGGTTAACATGTGCCTGACGGATAGACGGCATATATACATCTACCAGTACAGCACGTTCATTGGGCTGCGTGTCTACATCTGTCAAAGGAGTAGGGGCAGGAATTTCTTCCCCATCCTCTTCCAGTCCATAAAGGACACAGCCGAGAAGTTCCCTTGCAGATAAGAGCGCATCATCATCATTTACGCCGCTGGTGGCGCATTTCAGATCAGGGAAATCCACAGCGATTTCCTGACCGGGTTCGTAAGTGAAAACAGCAGGATAGAAATAACGTTCTACTTGTTTCATGGAAATGACCTCCTTGATTGAATGTGCCGGGAGGGAGCCGGGGCTATCTGAATTTTAGCCCCGACTGTTCTTCAATGCGTTTTAGCGTTTTAATAGGGATGTCTTTGTCAGGATGCTTTACTGTTGTACGTCCCTTTTTGGTTGGATGTTTGTATTGGTGGTGGCTTCCCTCCACATTCACTTCATACCAGCCATCCGCTTTCAGCATTTTGATAACTTCCCGTGATGAATAGCTTTTCATTCATGTACCCTCCTGACATTATCATAATAACACACATAAAAATATTTGTCAATAAGAAAAACAAATATTTTTATGTGTGTTTAAAAATCTGGAAAAAATACAGGTACGGTGATGTACCTGCATCATTTTTCAGAATTATGCGAGACAGGCTGGAGCGACTTTTCTAACTCATCTAAAGAGTTGATAAAAGCTAAAACGGCTTTGACCTGTTCGTCATTCATTTTTTCCAGTATAGCGGGATATACAAATAACATAAATGATACCTCCTTTTAATTTAAGGAGAGGAGGACTATTTCAGTCCCGCCGCCTTAAGTATACTGTTAAGTAAGCCGATAGGAACAAATGTTATATTATCTGTATAAGATGAAGCAATAAATTACTCCAATAATTATTGCACATATATCATCAGCTTTATGTTTAGTTTCATTAGGAGTTGCCAAGTCTACTATTGCCAATATCATTGCACATAAGCAGAGGAGAAATGAGATAATTACTGGTAAAGGCAAAACTATAGCAACTCCACATATAACTGCAGCAGCAAGTCCTAGTGGTGAGTGTTTTTTAGTATTTTTTTGGGTAGTGCTTTTAGATGACTTCGGTGTAGAAACTGAGGACATATAGTTAGGAACGTCTTGAGTAGTTGTTTGATTTCCCCAATTTAAATTAACACCACAATTAGGGCAAAAATTAGCGCCATATTCTATTGCAGCTCCACAATTATTACATTGATATTTGACAGTATTTTCCATATTGATATTCCTTTCTTTATATGTATTTTGTTTTTTATATTAATTCCATAACACCAAGGTTAGGAATAAAATAAATAGTATAATTATTTAATATGGTGTAAATAAAATATTTATCCACACTTTATCATTAGTTATATTGAAAATGTTTATCATTTTCAAATAGCATTTTTATAACTTGTAAATATAAATAAACTTAAGTAAAATCAATAAATAAGCTTTCTGATTTTCGAATAACAGATAAGCTTTAACACATAAGATATAGACATATAGATGATAGTGATAGAATATATATTTGATAATATAAATATACAATATTATATTCAAGGTTTCAAGTAATAAAAAAATAGTACTTGCACATTCAGAACAAATGTTCTATAATAATAGCCGAACATATATTCTAAAAACTTCGCATTGGGAGGTGTACATATGAAGGATAATGAAAATGTAGAGAGAAAAGATAATAATGTACAAGAATATCGACAATTTATAATTGATACTACAAATCAGATTAATGATGAAAGGTTTTTAAGGTCAATTACAATTATACTGAAAACGTACATAGAAAAAAGAGGATATTAGTCCTCTTTTTTCTTTTGAGAATTAAAAGCATCATTGATAAGCTTATCTATGACATCTTTAGATGTACTATCTAGTTTTCTATATGTAACCATGATTTTTTTAATAGCATCGTATAGCGGATTATCCTCAGTAAGCATATCAGCTACACATTCTGCAAACTCATCATCTGGGGTTTTAAACATAGGACCTATGTCATTCCTTAGCCAATCTTCATTTACATTAAATTCCCGGCATATGGATTTGAACATTTGATCTGTAATACCATTGCTGCCGTTTTCTATGCGGCTTATTGCTGTTTTTCCAACTCCAAGTCTTTCACCAAATTTTTCGCCTGATAAACCTAAGGCTTTTCTTAATTCTTTGACTCTTTCGTTCATTACATCACCTTCCTTTTTATTTAAAAGTTCAAATTCATAATACCATTGCAAATAATAATTGTCAACATAATAAGTTTACAAAAGCAACAAAAAAGTCTTGACATAGTTTACAATAACAATTATAATGTTTACATAAACAACAAAGAAAGGAGAAATTTGCATGACAAGACCAAAAGAAAACGAAATAGACAGGTTAAGAAAAACAGTACAGATATTAGTTCAGTTAGATGAAAACAGCCTCATTTTAATTTATAGTGGTGCAAAATTATTGGCTGCGAGGCAGGAGTTGGAAAAGGTAAGAAAGCATAAGAAAGGAGGGTGAGAGTAATGGAAGCAGTTGATAGTCTGATAAAAGCATTAAGCAATCATATAAAGGAAAATATCAAAAAAGCTATGCCAAATGAAATAGCGGAGATGACAAAAGCTCTAGCAGAGTTGGTGTCTGCTAGAGCTGCACAAAATTAATTATTAGTAAAAAATAGAAAGAAGGAAAGGAGGGTGAGCAATGGTAATAAAAATTACTGCGTTAATAGTTCTTTTAATGAATGTAGTAATTCAGTTCTGTATTTTTAATAAGAAATTGAAGCGGTTAGAAAAAAGGTTAGCTGATGACCTTGAAAAAATATATCAAAGTATGCAGATAAAAAAGTCACCATGTTTTAGAGAGGGATATGAAATCATTACGAATTATATGGAAGGTTATTCGGAAGTAAAATTCGTTGTTTCTTCCCACGGGTGGACTCAATTAGAAGATACCTTGGAGTGGGAGAACTTTCAAAAACTTCTTTTGGAAGTTCAAAAACAATGAATCCTGCAAATGCTGAAAGGGCAGGAGTAGTAATCGGGGGTCGAAAATTGTAGTCAAATTTTTTATCAAGTATATCATGTCCACATCTGTGAGTATATTCATTAACACAGAAATAATTATCAAATGATTTGTAAAGCTTTTTGTCTAATTGCAAAGATACATTTGTAATTGTAATAGGAAGTCTTGAACGGTTTTCAAGACTTAATTGAATATAAAACATGCAATGGTATCCAGATTTTATTGGCTTTATGATTAAGCGTTTTTTATTTATATAAATGGTAAAAAACCATGATGTAAGAGCACCAATAGAACTGGCAATAGATAGAAAAAGGGTTACATTTTCTTTAGTAAATAAATATTGCATTGAAAGAGTCTCCTTTCTCAATATAAGTAAGAAAATATTAACATAATCGAGAGAAAAATGCAAGAAAAAAGAACTTGCAAAAAGGAGTATAGAATGGCAACAAAATCCGTAGCTAACAATAATATGCATTTTAAAGGTGTGAAGTCAAAAAAGAGCCATCGTCGGAAAAAGAAGTGTAAGCACAAAAACGTACATACAAACAAATATGAGAGGTCAAAACGGATATAGAGGAAATGCATAGTGTACAAACGGTTTCACATAGCATAGAAAAGGAGGTGATTATAGAAATGGCAGCATTATCAGTAAGTATTGTGGCAAATGTGAGAGGTGTGGATATACCATGGGATGATTTGTCACCGGAATTAAAGAGGGAAATAAGCACAAAGCTACATAATGATGCCATGAGTATGGCAGGGTATGAAAAAGCTCCTCAGAAGCGGCAACTTCATAAGGAGCAAATATAAATAAACACAATATTATTGTATGCGAAAAAAACATGAAAGTCAAGGAAAAAGGAGAGTAAAAATGCTTGAGAAAGAATATGTCAGAACAACACCCGCCGAAACCGTCACCAAATGCACAGAAGCCCACATGAAAGCCGTTGAGAAATGGCCATACGGCAGAATGACAGACTACTGGACAGACCAGGAAGGAAACCTGTGCATAAGATACATGACAGGCAAATGGTTCCATTACATAATAGACAGCACCGGAGCAGTGCATTGGTGGCAGGAGGATAAAAAATGAACAAAATAACAAGCTTTGCCATGTCATCACGCATGGCATACCTGATACTCACAGGCTTTGCCATAATACTGGCAGCAGCAGTCACACTAAAAGTAAACGATAACGGCAGGACAAACAGCACATACGCCAAAGAAAACACAGCAGCAAAGCAGAAAAACATAACAAATAAAAACACATATGCATACACGCCGGCATACGCACCGGAACACACACAAAGCCCGTCACTTGCGACGTCGCAAGAAATACACCGGGCAGCAGGAAACAGCACGCCTGACATGTCATCAACAAAAACACCCGGTAAAAGCGCCACAGGCGCCAGCGGACAAAAAATCCCCTGCGCATGGTCAGACATCTCCATAACCCCCGAAGACTTCAACCTCATATGCACCACAGTCTACTGCGAAGCCGGAAACCAGTCAATAGAAACACAGATAATGACAGCCCTTACCATTCTGAACAGGCTGTCATCCGAAGACTATCCGGACACAGTAAAAGAAGTCATATACCAGGACAGCCAGTACTCCGTAACAGAGTGGAAAGGCTTCGGGGAATACGGCTGGACAAGCTCCGCAGAGCAGGCCGTCACATACGCACTGGAGGTAAACGAACATCCAAAAGACATGTATTTCTTCCGGACAAAGCATTACCATAAATTCGGACAGCCATACAAGGTATCAGATGATTTATATTTCAGCACGGCAGAACAGGAGGCAGACAATGAAAATAACAGTTAAGGAATATGGAAAGCTTATGGAAATGCAGGGCAGGGCAAAAGCACTTAAAGACTTTATAAAAAGCCAGGAAGGCTACAGCAGCACCATATCAAAAACAGACTGCATGGCAATATTAGGAGCATGCCCGGATAAGGAGGAAAAAAATGAAACAGCCGAAAAAACTCACACTCAGACATAAAAAAATACTGGCAGACTACAAACTCAGGCCGGACAACTGGATGCTGGCAGACGAGGACATGAACAGCATAACCATAATAAACAAAAAATCAGACAAAAAGAGAGTACTGCTAAAGTAACAGAAAAAAGGAGGGACAGACTAATGGAATACACAATAAACAATACATACAGGGTATCAGACACCGGGGAAATCAGCGTGGATGCAAATGGACTAAACTTTCTTATAATCTACGGAAAGCATATAAACGGCTGGTTTATAGCCATACCAAACCACGGAATAAGCACCGAAGCAGCACATCCGGCAGATGATGTATTCCACAACATGGAAAAGCTGTCAGCAGTATCAGACGTTAACGTCAGGAATGCTGCGTCATCAATAGCAAAAGCAATAAAAAAGCACTGGGAGGAATTACAGAAATGAGCTGTGAAAACAAAGAGAGAAATAATGAGGAACGGTACAAAAAAGACTTCAAGAAAGCCATACTGCTCAAATTCAAGCATTCAACTGCGCCAAATTCGGAAACATGGGCAGAGTCAGACAGGGAGCTTTCAGAACTGCAAAGCAGAATGTCAGCATATTCAGGAAAGCCGTCAAAAACCATTGCGCAGGAAGTCAACCAAAGCTTTTTGGAAGAATGGGAAAGAGAGACAAAAGACATGTTCAGACGGAAGGAATCCCTATACAGATACCGGCAAAAGAAAAACATGGAAGTACAGATGCTGCTTCAATACATGGACAAATGAGCCGTTTACCGCTCATTAAGGAAAAGGACTTAAGGCAGCATCCTTAAGTCCTAAAAAATAAATATTATGAGAAATATTTTACATATTTATTTTAACCTTAAAAGTCCTGAAAGTCAAGAAAAATGAGCCGTAAAAGGCTCATTTGTAACAATATTAAGTATATTAAAGTTAGACATTTAAACATAAGGGCAGGAGAAAAATGTATACAAGGTTAAAGTATGACTTAGGAAAGGCAGTGGAATACGAATACCACTTCAAGGGAAACTACGGAGCGCCGGGAGAAAAAAGAGGCAGAAGAAAAAAGCCCACTCCTGAACAGATAGAAAAACAAAACCAATGGAATAAAGAAACCCTTGTCAGGAGGACCATACTTCTAAACTTTGACGAAGACGACCTGTGGATATGCCTGAAATATCCAAAAGGCACAAGGCTTCCGGCAGAAACGGTAAAAGCCCACTGGAGGCAGCTCCGCATAAAAACGAGCAAAGCATACAAAAAAGCAGAAGAAATGCTTAAATTCATATACAGGATGGAGGTAAGCAAAGCAGGAGGAATCCACATACATATGCTTGTAAACAGATTAAGGGGAGAGATACAGACAGATAAGCTCATATCCCAATACTGGAAAGAAATCACCTCAGAAAGCATAGGAAAAGCAGGCCATGTAAACTATACGCCCCTGTATGAAAGCGGAGGATATGAAGCGCTGGCCCAGTACCTGACAAAAAAGCCGGGGCAGGAAGAATATGAACAGCTAAGCCTGTTTCCGGAGGCAGAAAGAAAAGACTTCATAAGATATTCCACCTCAAGAAACCTGAAAAGACCTGTTCCCGAAAAAAAGGAATACCGCAGGTGGACAGTAAGGAAACTCATAGAAGAAGGACCAAAGCCAGCGCCGGGATATTTTATAGACAAAAACAGCATCAAAAAAGGAGTAAACAGATACACCGGAATGAGCTGGTACAGATACAGGGAAGTAAAGCTT
The DNA here is from genome assembly GCA_910584685.1 of uncultured Lachnospiraceae bacterium. Classification (GTDB taxonomy): domain Bacteria; phylum Bacillota; class Clostridia; order Lachnospirales; family Lachnospiraceae; genus CAG-303. The sequence continues at coordinate 23,778 of CAJUAO010000005.1, forward strand.
GACACTTTGGGAAAGGAGAAGATGAGAGAATGACATTGAGTTTGGAACAAAAAGCAGCAGAAAGAATAAATGCAGAAGAGACAAAAAGAGAAAAAGCAAAAAATCTCAGGTATAAAAAACCAATAGCAAAAGGGTTAAATCTTGATGACATAAAAAATTCATTGTGGGACATACAAGAAGCGTGTGAAGATGTTAAGTATTATATTGACTGTGATGACGAAACGCTTCTTAACGCTCTTGACGGAGACGAAGATAACGCTTACGAGTTTAAGATGATGTTTTCAGAATTATCTGCAGAGTGTGAACAAATGCAATATGACTTAGACAATGAATATATACCCGGTTATTTTGATTTATTTTTCGTGGCAGTCAATAAGGGCGGTGAAATGTTTGGGTATGATACATATGAACAAGATTATTACGGCTTAGGCAGTTTTGAAAGCATGCTAGCAAATAAGGAGGCTGTAAAGAAAATCAAAACACTTACAAAAGACCAAATGATTGAAGCAATTCAGTATTGTTTAGGGATATATCAGGCATATATCGGTCTTACCTACCGATATGACTGCATAAAGTCAGCTATGGACATTCTGAGAAGCGAAAATACAAGCTACCTCAAAATGATAAGGCAGATTGAGGAATTATACGAAAAGGCAAATGAGGAAACAGAGGGATTTAAGTATAAATATTTGCAGGGCAATGCAATAAGAAGATTTGACATGATGTTAGAAAACATGCCGCAGGAGGCATGGATACAGTAGAAAGACCACATATGGAAGAAAGGAGAACAACAATGTTTGAAAAATTCGGAAACTTTAACACATACGAGGAAATAAACGCAACAGCACAAGGCCTGAAAAACGAAGGAGACACAGAAAACCTGTACACACTGGCAGCAGAAAACGGAATAGACAAAGAGACTGCACAGATGTATGCAGAAGGAAAAATCCCATGCTTATGCGACATACAGAGCGCAGCCATGGGAAAGCTGGACATAGAGGCAGCAGAGCTTAAGACAGAGGAAATAATGGCAGACTGGGTGGAATACATCAAGGGCTCCATAGCAAAGGACGACAAGCTGGCAGCGGCCGTAAGAAACAGCAGCAAAAATCTTAAGGCATGTATAGCAGAGCTGCTCAAATGGTCCTTCAAAAACGCAAAGCCTATGGACAAAGATATACTTAAGGCAGCAGGGGTAAACCAGCACTGCACCTTAGGCATACCCGGCATGGGAAGGGCAAAAAAGATAATAAGGGAATACTATTCAGGGAGGTAGGCGCTATGCAGAAAAAAGAAATAGAAAAAATACCGCCCCTTAAAGCAGAAAAAGCAGCAGACGGATACAAAGCAACGGCAGTATCCAAAGCCATAAAAATAAAAAAAGCCGACTATCTCATAATAGACATATTTGAAAACAAAAAGAAAAGCCTGTCCCGGTACATAGTAAGGATAGTCCTGAACAACAAAGAATATGCAAACCATTTCCCTGACGGCAGATGGACAGAACAAAAAATCCGGACAAAAAGCTATGACTACATATGGGAAAGCAGCAGACATAACGTATCCATAAGGGAAGATGAAATATTTATATCACCGGAGAGCACTAAAGTCATCAAAAACACACTGCATAAATTCAATAAAAAAATATACACACAAGGAGACTGGTATTCAGCCGTTGCATCATATGAAGACAGAATATCGGCAGACCGGCAGATAATTGCAGAAAGGGCAAAAGAAAAAGCATGCACGGAAAGAAACGCCACAGTACAGCCCACACCCGAAAAATTCATAGAGTGGGCCAAAACTCTCCATGGCGCCGGCTGCATATACTATCAGCGAAAAGGAAACAGGGCAGAATTCACCTGCTCAAAATGCGGAAAAACATATGTAAAAAAATGCATAAAAGGAGAATCCTACGAAGCCTCCTTTGAAAGCAGGGCAGAAATTCCCCGAAAAGGAGAAAAAGCAGTCTGCAGCCTGTGCAAAGCAGAAGGTTATTATCAACATAAAGGCAGATGCCTGAACGGAGTATACAGCATGACAAAAACAGCATATCTCATACAGCCCCATAAGGCAGACACAGCAGTAATACGCCAGTACACCATAGAAAGACAGCTAAAAGTAGGTGTCCCTGAAAAATATATAATAACAGAATGCGGAAGATATTTCATAGGCGCAAATATACAGCAGAAAGACTGGAACATGAAATACTGGAATGAAAAAGAAAAAGGCTGGCTGAACGAATGGTCATACAAAAACAACTGGGGATACTGCAGCAACAAAGACGAAGAAGGGTATCTGTGGCCGGACAGCAGCATAGAGGATACATATTTAAAATACTCCCAGATAATACAGTACTCAGAAAGGGTAAAAAAATTCAAGCCAACATACTATGCCGAAGCCTACAAAAAATACCCCGAGCTGGAAATAATAATCAAGCTGAAAATGGACAGGCTTGCAGACAGAATAGTAAAAGGCTACCAGTGGCTGAAAATAAACGAAGGCAGCAGCATATGCGAAAGATTAGGCATAAGAAAAAGCGACATGAAAGCCCTTATAAGAGAAAAAGGCGAATGGGAATACCTTGAAGTTTTAAGGCTTGAAAAGGAAAAAGGAATAAGCCTCAGGGAAGACGAGCGGAAAAAGCTGCAGACACATATAGGCCTCCTCAGAGGAAACGCACTGGACACAGCACTGGAACACATGACAATGCGGAAATTCATAAACAGGCTCGAAAAATACTCCGGCTGCAGCATGGAAGCCTCCTGCGGATACGCCTATGAACAGACACGTCACACAATAACAACATATTTAGACTATTTAACCATGAGGCAGGCACTCCACAACGACCTCAACAACCCCATACACCTGTATCCAAGAAGAATAAACGAAGCACACGCAGTAATGGTAAGGGAAACAGACGGAAAAAAATCAGAAGCCTACATAAAGCAAAAAGAAGAGAAATACAGCCTGATAAAACAAAACTTCAACGAATACATGAAAAAATACTATTATGAAAAAGAGCAGCTCTTCATAAGGCCTGCAATGTCGGCAGAAGAAATAATACTTGAAGGAAGAATACAGCACCACTGCGTAGGGGGAGACAACTACTTAAAAAAGCACAACGATAAAGAAACGGTAATACTCCTCCTAAGACACAAAGACGAGCCCGACACGCCATATGTAACCGCAGAGGCGGACATAAAAGGAAACAAAATCCTGCAATGGTACTCAGCACATGACAAAAAAGCAGACAAAGAACAAAACGACAAATGGCTGTCAGAGTATGAAGAAAAGCTGAAAAAGGCATCAGGAAGCCCCTTAAGCAAAGACTGGAGCCGTAAAGCAGCCATATTCAAAACGTCACAACATGCCAAAGCAGAAGCAGGCGGAATAAAAGAAGCAATATAGAACATAAAACAATGCAAAAAACTGCAAAAAGCAGAGCAGAAACAGGGAGGGAAATAAATGGCAGCAATAAATATAAACGAAGCATCGACACCGGAAGAATTAAAAAATCAGATAGCTGCAGTACAGAATACAACAGTACAAAACACAGCAGTATTTCATCAGATAACAATAGATGAATACCTGTTAGCTAAGGAGGAAATAAAATTCAGGCTGGAAAACATAGCAAACGACTTCATAGCGATAGGCTTCCGTTTAAGACAGATAAAAGACTCAGAAGCATACAGACAGGAAGGCTACACAAGCATAAGCGAATTTGCACAAAAAGAATACAGCATAGACGAATCGGCAACCTCGAGACTTATAACAATAAATAAGCACTTCTCAGTAGGGGGTTACAGCGACAAGTTAAAGCCGGAATATAAAAACTACGGAACAAGCCTGCTATACGAAATGACAAAAATGACAGAAGAGGACCGTAAACTCATAGTGGCAGGAACAACAATAGCGTCCATAAGAGAACTAAAAAGGTTTAACAGAGAAGCAGAAGAAACTAAAAATAACAACAAGGAAGCCAACACACAGTTAAAAGACAAGCCGAAGGACAACAGCACAGAAACCGGCACAACATCATGTAAAGAGGAAGAACACAATGAAACAGCCAACAACACAACAGAGGTAGTCACAGCGGAAATATTAAGTGAAATGCCTGCCACATACAGTGACCTTGAAAAAGTAATAATAGAATTCTTCCGCAGTGAAAAAGAGTTGCTAACCGAAATATACCAAATGTCAGACTATGAAAGCATAGCAGACAGAATAAACCCATCCGGCAGCAGGACCTTCAGGAAAGCAATATACATGCTGTTCATGTACGGCTATGGAGAAGGCCTGATACTAAAGAAAATGGGTGAAGAAAACAAAAACTACACATGGCAGCAGTTCATAGAAACAACAGTAGGCATATATAAGGCAGCATACACAGACCATGACACTGTGTGGGAAAACTTCTACCGGCCGGAGCCTGAAACAGAGCAGACAGAAAATACAGCCATAGAAACAACAGGCGCAGAAAACACAGATACGGAAAATGCAGCCACGGAAAGTGCAGAGGCAGAAATAATAGAGGCAGACATCACAAAGACAAAACAATCAGCCAAGGCAGAACATGCACCCCAACAGACCACATACACACAATATGTAGGGAAAGAGGAGAATAAAGGAGAAAAAGCGGAAGCTCCTGCCGTCAGCATACTTTCGGTAAAAAGATGGTATATGGCAGACAGGAACATGTCCTTAGACATGGGAGTAAAGCAGGAAATAGCAGACAGGCTGTGTATAAGAACAACGCCCGAAGTGCTGGAAAAGATAACAGAATTCATAGAGACAGTTGCGGCAGGATATGCGGCTTATATATATAAGAAGATGGGAGGCAGAAATGAGTAAAAGACCAGAAATTACGCAAATGTTGTCATTGGCAACGGAAAAATACATAAATCCACATAATGACTCTAGAATATATTGGGCAAAAGAAGTCACATTTGACTATGCTACACAAAATACAGTTCGGGTAGATTATATGAGGTTTAAGCCTGTTAATAACACTGTTTCCGGTATTGAAAAAGGAGATTTCTATTGCTATGAGGTTAAATCATCAGTAGAGGATTTTTATTCAAAGAACGGTCATAACTTTATAGGCGATTTCAATTATTATGTAATGCCGGAAGATGTTTACGAAAAAGTCAAGAATGAAATTCCTTATCATGTCGGCGTATTTGTACCAAATGCAATACATTATCGGGGAGAATGGTACGATTTAAAATCAGCAAAGAAAGCAAAGAGGAAAGACAGGGAAAGACCGGTATCGGAAATGTTATTGATGATGTTCAGGTCATGTGCAAGGGAAATTGTAAAGGAAGGTGAAATAGATGTGTGAATGGTGCGACAGAAAAGAATGTAATTTGACTAAAGAGGAAGTCATAGCACATGGACCTGTTCTTGAAGATAACACCAGTGACATTATGAGGCTGGCAACAGAAGAAAGTCCACAGACATATGCTTTTAAGGGAGTACCGGCTTACTACAGCCTGAGTGCCTTAATACCGGATGAGGCTGAGGAAAATCCACATGCTTTTTTAAGATATGTATTTGATGAAGATACAGGCTGTGACGGAGACTGGGAAAGCTGGGAAATAGCAAATCCGCTTGGCTGGCAGACAGAAGATGAATTTTTAAAGAAGTTTTATGGAGGTAAAAATGAACAGACAAACAACAAATAACAATGTAAAAGAAATGAATATATTTGAACTAGCCCACAATTCATGCTATACAAAAAACGGAGAAGCAAGATACAGGGATTATGACACAGATATAGATGCAAGGGAATTAGCAATAAAGCTGTTGGACAAATATGCAGACATTCCAAACGAATTTACCTGTGATGATGACTTTGACGAGTTTATAATAGACTGTCTGCAATATGGAACGGGCAGAATAGAAGGCTTAATTGCATTGTTTTATCGTAATCTGTGGGCAATGGCTGACTTATATCAAAAGCTTAAAAAATATGAGGACTTAGACATAAGGTAGAATTTTGGGCAATTCAGAAAATATGTTCTGCTATAAACTTAAAATTTCAAAGGCATTTGCACCCGGTATTTTAAATTTTATAAAAGCAGTTAAGGAGAGAGAATGTATATGAATGATAAAAGAGAAATAAAAGCATTAATAAACAAGGAGACGGGAGGAGTAATACCAATACCTGAGGCGGAGAGACCTACAATAAGGGCATATAAGAGCTTTAAGAGGCCGTTGTATCAGGCATTAAAAGCAAATAAAAAATGAACATAAAATATACTCATATAAAGAGGGGGAAGTTTACAATGACAAAAAAAGAAGCCGGACAGCTTTATCACTTAAACAGGGAAGCTGAAATGTGGCAAAAAGCACTGGCAGCAGAAAGAAGCAAGTCTCTTATACAGGGGCAGCAGCTTACAGGCATGCCAACAGGAGGGATGATGTGCCCTGACAAGACAGCAAACAAGGCAATAAAGGAACTGGAAATAGAAAATGAAATAAAGGATTTAGAAAGTAAAATAGTTGGGGAAAAAACTAAAATAATAAGATACATACGAAGCTTGGATAACAGTATAGACAGACAAATAGTATGGCTGAGAGCAGCCTGCTTCCTTCAGTGGAAAGTTATAGCAGATAAAATAGGAGGAAATAATACAGAAGATAGTGTAAGAATGAGATATAACAGAATATTCAAATAAATTATGGGATTGAAATAAATGTTGAAATATGTCATAATGTAACTATACAAAAATTTAATATATGGAGGATAGCAAAATGGGAAATGTATATTATGTCATTTCAAGTATTTCTTCTGTAGTAATGTGTATTGGGGTAGTTGTTGCATTAAGGCAATATTTTTTAGCAAAAAAACAAAATAAAGCATTAATGGAAAGGGAAAGCCAAATACGTGAAAAGGAATTATTTGAAATGGGAAAGGATAGAATCCAAAGAGCTATTGATTTGTCGGGATTTTATAAAGATAATATAATAGATAAGTGGTCTTTAGTGAGTATATTTTATAGCCAAATAGGAATTGAAGATATATTGAATACAATAAAAATTGAAGATATGCAGGATTTTAATTACAAAGAGATAAGTGAGTTATTGACAGAAGACCAACTATTTAAGCTTGAACATATGAACGAAGGAAAAGAATATAGAGGAGCACTGACTTTTTTGGGAATAGTTACGGATTTTGGAAAAGATTATATAAAGCAAGAAAAAATAGTTGATGAAAACGGAGAAGAATTGCAAAAGGTGACAGTAGACAACAGAATTGAATATAAATTTAATATACTGTTACAGCAGTTACTTAATAATTTGGAGTATTTTGCATTACATTTTACCCATAAAACAGCAGATGAAAGCGTAGTGTATCAATCATTACATAATAGTTATTTAAATATTGTGAAATTGTTATATTATGATATTTGTAACAATAATAGACAAGAGGATGATAGGTTGTTTACAAATGTGGTAGAGTTATTTCATATGTGGAGAGAAGAAACATGTAAACAGAAAAATAAGGCAAAGGAAGTTTCAAGAAGTTTAATTAAGAAAGGTACTGTTTTGTAAAGAAAAAAACATTGACATTTTAAAAAAAATATAGTAGCATATGCATTGTACAAAAGGAAGAAAGGAGAATTGCAATGGGTATTAATATTAGGACAATTTTCACAGAAAGTAACACCGAAGAGGAAAAAGAAGAAAAGGAACAGGAAAAAACAGAGGATAATATAGACTAATAAATGAAAGGATATTATATTTGAAAAGAGTATAATATCCTTTTTTTAAACTTGTTCGATATGTTCGTTTCATATGTGATAAAATACTATCGTGGGATAAAAGGAAAAAATTAATACATTAGAGGCACCTGTAACAGGGTGTCTTTTTGTGTAAAGAAAGAAGGTGAGCCTGATGGCAAAAGGTAAATATGAACAATGGCTTGAGCCTGAAGGCTTGTTGAAAATAGAAGCATGGGCAAGGGATGGTTTGACAGATGAACAAATATCACAAAATATAGGGATAAATCCAGCAACGCTTTATGTTTGGAAGAATAATTATCCCAAGATTTCCGAGTCCCTAAAAAGAGGAAAGAAAGTTGTTGATATTCAAGTAGAAAATGCACTATTAAAGCGTGCATTAGGCTACAAATATACAGAAACTACAAAGCAGCTTGTTGCCAATTCTAAAACAGGTAAAACAGAGTTAAAGGTTACAAAAGAAATTGAAAAAGAAATGCCACCGGATGTTACAGCAATAATATATTGGCTAAAAAACAGAAAACCTGAAATATGGAAAGACAAACAAAACATAGAAATATCAGGAGAGCTGCAGACGGAAAAAACAAAGCTGGATAACATAATAGAACAACTTAGAGCCGGTAAAGACACTGACAAAGGTGGTGATACCCCTTGAGTACCGAAAATTTAATATTGTCAGACAAATACAAAGCATTTATAGAACATGCTGCGCCAATGGAGGTACTTGAGGGAACTTAACTACTGCGGCTGGCAAAACCACGGTGGGCATATTCAAATTCATGCTAAGAGTGGCAGAAAGCCCCAAGAAGTACCACATAGTGGCAGCAGCCGACACAGGAACGGCAGAAAAAAACTTTATAAACAAAGACCTGGGCATCATAGATGACTTCGGGATACTTACTGAGTATAACGGCAACGGAACAAAAGATGAAAAGATACCCCATATATTATTCCATACATCAAGCGGAGATAAAATAATATATGTAATGGGCTATGGAAACAAGGAAAAGTGGAAAAAAGCTCTTGGCGGACAATATGGCTGCCTGTACATAGATGAGGCTAACACGGCAGATATAGAATTTGTCAGAGAAGCAGTAATGAGGGCCGACTACACTATGATGACGCTTAATCCTGACGACCCAAACCTGCCCATATACTCAGAATACATAAACCATTGCCGCCCATTGCTTGAATATGAAAATGATGCGCCACAGGAAATAAACCGCATGCTTAATGAAAGACCAAAATCCGGATGGGTACATTGGTTTTTTTCTTTTGGGCATAATGCAGGACTTCCCAAAGCCAAAATAGAACAGATAATACTTACGGTACCGAAAGGAACAAAGCTTTATAAGAATAAGGTGCTGGGATTAAGAGGCAGGGCAACAGGGCTTATATTCGGAATATTTGACCGCAGGCGTCATCTTATAACAAGACAACAGGCAAAGCAGTATATCAGGGATAAAAAGAACAGGCAGCAGCAGGAATGGTTTGAGTATTTCACTGCAGGGCTTGATACCTCATACTCCCAAAAGTCACCTGATACAATAGCAATGACCTTTTCGGGAATAACAAATAAAGGCAGATACATACTGCTTGACACAAAAAAGTACAGCAACAAATCACTTGATATACCAATGGCCCCTTCTGACACCGTAGTAAACTATGTAGATTTTTTAAACAGAAATAAAGAGGAATGGGGCTTAGCAAGGCATACCTTTGTTGACTCCGCAGACCAGGCAACGCAGACAGAATTTGCCAAATACAAAAGAAAGCATCCTGAATGCATATATGTATTTAATGATGCCTACAAAAGCATATCAAATATAGACAGAATAATATTACAGCTTGGCTGGATGTCCTATGATGATGAGTATGGTAAGGAGCCATGCTTTTTTATTTTGGAAAATTGTACGGAATACATAGAAGAACTGGAACTGTACAGTTGGCAGGAGGACAAGGACAACACGCCAGAGGACGGACACGACCACTTTATACAGTCAGGACAATACGGCTGGATACCATACAGGGATAAAATAATGAGGAAAGGATAAAGAAATGTGGCTGGTAGACAAAATGAGAAGTAAAATCAGAAGTTTTCTGCAGATAGAAAACAATCAAAGCAATAATATAACCCTAAATAATCTGACAGACTATGAAACAGACTGCTATATAAACAGGGTATGGAGTTGGGGAGATAAGGCAGCAATAGAACAGTTATTTAAGCAGATACAAACACAGTCAGACAGCATAAGACTGAATTTTTGGGCGGCAACTCCAAGCATGGGAATAGTAAAAAGGCATACGGGGCTTCCGGGTATAATGCTCAATACATTAACAGACATTATAATATCAGACATGAATGATATAACAGTTGAGCCTGAGCGGCAGAATGACTGGAATGAAATGTGTAAGACAATGGACATTGAGGAAATCATATCCGAAGCGGTAAGAGATGTATTCGTATCAGGAGACGGAGCCTTCAGGGTGTCAATAGACGAGAACATAAATAAATATCCCATAGTGGATTTTATCCCGGGGGAAAATGTAGAGTATAAATACGTCAAGGGACAGATAAGGGAAATAATATTTAAGGAATATGTAAGCCACCGGGGAAAGAGGTATCATCTCCAAGAGGTATATGGTTACGGCTACATCAGAACAGAGCTTTATGATGATGACAATAAGGTATCACTTAAAACAATACCGGCATACAAAAGCACAGCGCCTGAAATTACGTTTGATAATTCTGTTATCATGGCTGTTCCACTTATATTTTTCAAGTCCTTAAGATACAAGGGCAGGGGTAAGTCAATATTTTCAGGTAAAACCGACAGCTTTGACTCTCTTGATGAAGCATGGTCACAGTGGATGGAGGCCCTGAGAAAGGGAAGGACAAAGGAATATATACCGGATATGCTTATACCAAGAAATCCGGACACAGGAGAGCCGATAAAACCTAATGATTTTGATAATTCATTTATAGCCATTGGAGACGACAGGTCAGAAAAGGGAGAAAATAAGATACAGCGGGAGCAGCCGGCAATACCACATGAAAGCTACCTCAGTACATATATAACAGCGCTTGACCAGTGCCTGCAGGGAGTCATAAGTCCAAGCACCTTAGGCATTGACGTAAAGAAGCTGGATAATGCAGAGGCGCAGAGGGAAAAGGAAAAAACAACGTTATACACACGTAATAAGGTAGTGGTGGCATTACAGAAAACACTCCCTGTGTTAGTTAATACCATGCTTAAGGCATATGATATTCTGACAAATCAGCCCATAGGTGATATTAACGTAGATGTTTCATTTGGGGAATACGCAAATCCGTCATTTGAAAGTCAGGTAGAAACCGTAAGCAAGGCAAAAAGCGGCGGTATTATGAGCATAGAGGCAGCAGTAGATGAACTGTATGGAGCGTCAAAGGAAGATGAATGGAAAGCAGAGGAGGTGGCACGAATAAAAGAGGAGCAGGGCATAGCAACGATTGAAGAGCCTTATATAAATACAACGGCGGAAGATTTTAAGATAGGCGCAGCAGAGATATAAGCAAGAGGGAAAACATATGGCGGAGTTAAATGATACATATGACATTATTAAAGCAATTAAAAGCATAGAGAAGGAGCTTATAGCTTCAATGATAGCAAATCTTGACCACCACCGAGCGGAGGAAACAAAGGAAAAACTCACATGGAGCCAGTGGCAGGTAGTACAGCTTCAGGCATTGGAGGAATATAAAAAGAAAAATGCAAAAAAATACGGCACCATATTTGAGGATATAAATAAACAGATAGACGTGCTTATATCAATGCAGAGACAGGCAGGAAATTCACATCAGGAGGAATATATCCTAAAAGCCATAAAAAATGGTGCGAAGCTGCGAAAGCCTGGCAAAAAAATAGCCATAGAGGGAGCCTTCTTTAAATTAAACGACAGAAAGATAAACGCACTTATAAACGCTACAGTAAATGACATGAAAAAAGGCGAAACAGCCATACTACGTATGACCAACGACCAATACAGAAAGATAATATACAATGCCCAGATATACGCTGCAAGCGGTGCCACATACAAGCAGGCGGTAGATATGGCAACAAAGGACTTTTTAAGAGCCGGTATTAACTGTATAGAATATTCCAACGGCTCAAGACATACACTTTCAGAATATGCAGATATGGCTATCAGGACAGCTCAAAAAAGGGCATATCTTACCGGAGAAGGGGAGATGAGAAAAGCATGGGGAGTACATACGGTAATAATGAATAAAAGGCTGGCGCCATGTCCAAAGTGTCTGCCATTTGCAGGAAAGATACTGATAGATGATGTATGGAGCGGAGGCTCAAGGGAAGATGGACCATATCCCTTAATGTCGAAAGCAATAGCCGCAGGGCTTTATCATCCAAGATGCCAGGATGTTCATACAACTTATTTTGAGGGAATAAGTACACCATCTGATGACAGATACACAAAAAAGGAACTGGATGAAATTCTGCAGGAGGATAAGGAGAAGAAAGAGCAGCAATACTATAAGAGGCAGGCAGACAGCTATGAGAGAATGGCAGAGTATTCCCTTGATGAGAGTAACAAGAGAATGTATATGGCAAGAGCTGGAATATGGAAAAGCAGACTGAAAAATGAAAAGCTTGAAAAATCTGTTGTGTGTGATACAATAGATTTATCAAAAAGTGAGCAATATGCCATTAATCAGTACGTAAGCTTTGAGTCGTACGTAATAAATGATGTACTTAGAAATAATGGGGTATTAAGTGAACTCCAACAGGAAATGGTAAACAATCTTGATGGTGCGTTGAAAAAAATGCCATATTACAAGGGTGATTTATCAAGGTCATTATATTTTGGAGATAAATCAGCGGTAGAAGATTTTGCGAAAAAATTAAAAGTCGGAGAGAAAATTACATTTTCAGAATATGTAAGTACAACGTATTCAGAAGAATTATATAATCCTGATGGCGAAATACAAATATATATACATAACTCAAAAAAAGGAAGGAGTATTGTAGGATATAATAAAAAAGAATTTGAGGTTTTGTATGAGAGAAATTCAAACTTTAAAGTATTAAACAAAACACAACAGAATGGAAAATATTTTATTTTGCTTGAGGAGGTATAAGTATGTTAACAGCAAGAGAATGGCTTTTATTGCCAAAGGATGAACAGGTAAAAAGAGGGAAAGAATTAAATTCTCATGAGTGTTTTTTATTGCGGACAGAGTTGGCTTATGTTCATTTTAGTGAGAGTGAAAAAGCTAATATGTCAGAAGATAAGAAACAAAGGTTTCTTCATCCGAAAAAATATACAGAGGCTGAGAGAGAAAAATTTTTACAAAAACAAAATGCAATTTTTGAGACTATGATAAAGGAAGTGGAGCAACAAAGAAATGAGAAAAATGAGGCTTAGGTCAGGTAGCGAGTAATGGATGAAAAAGATTACAAGACCTATACTGCAAGACGATGGACAGAGTTTGAGAGTAGTGTAAATCGTATGGAGCTAAATATAGATGTTGTTATTATAGATAATTAATTGATTTTACGGAGGAAAGAAACATGTCATTAATTAAATGTCCTGAATGTGGGAGAGATGTAAGCAATAAGGCAAAAAGCTGTCCTAATTGTGGATTTTATATTAAATACAATCAGCAAGAAAAACAAAGGGGAAAATTTAATCCCAAGTATATATTAATAACTGCTCCCATTGCTATAATGTTAATTGTACTATTTATAGGCTTAGATGATAAGTATGGTTGGATAAAGAAGAAAGCAAATATTGATGAAGTAGGGCAAGAATATTATAATGGGGATTGGCTTGATAGAGTTAATTCAGATTTGACAGATAAACCGACTGAACGTCCGAGCATGATGATAGAAGACAAAAGCGCCTACACGGATAAAATAACATACGAAATGTTGGCAAGAACACCTGAACAATATATTAATAGTCGTGTAAAATTTACTGGAACGGTAACTCAAATAGTTACGGTAAATGAGAATGGTTATAAAGGTATAAGAATAAGCGTTAATGATGATGTTGTTCAAAATTTGTTGGTTGTATATAATGAAAGAGTTATTGATTATAACCTGCTAGAAAATGACAATGTTACTATATATGGCTTTTTTGTTGGGAAGACATCTTATGAAAGTGTATTGGGAACAATAAAAACTATTCCGGAAGTAGAAGCTATAATGATAGATTTGAATAAAGGAATTACAGAATAATTAATGTATATTTGATAGTAGTTTGAAGTAACATAATCTGAATAGTATGATTGAGAAGAAAAAGCATCCACAGTTTGTGAGGTGCTTTTTTAATAAATAAAATTGCGACATCGCAAGAAATATAAGCACGCTGAATAAATAAGTCAGGGTGCTATTTTAAAGTCCGAAGACACAAAACTACGAGGAGACACCTGAGAAAAAACTGTTTTGTGAGACACACATAAAACTGATACAGGGAGATACCCTGAAAACTGAAACAAACAGAAAGGAGCAACAAAAATGAAACATGAAAACATTATCCCAATGAAACTACAGTTATTTTCAGAAGGAAACAGCACCGGAGGAGAAACCTCACAGCAGAACGGTGCCGGAGGAGGGCAAAATCCAAACACGGCAGCTTCCGCAGCACAGATTGATTATGACAAGCTTGCAGGTATAATCAACGGAAAGCAGACGGTAGCAGAGGAAACGGTGTTGAAAAGCTATTTTAAGGAGCAGGGCTTATCAGGTGAGGAAATGAAACAGGCTATTGCAAGCTTTAAGGAGCAGAAAGCAAAAAATACGCCTAACCCTGTGGCATTAAAAAACCAGCTTGATGCTGCAAACAGACTGTTAATGGCTGAAAGGATTAACAATCAGGCAACACTGCAGGCAATGGCGCTGGGCATAGATGCCAAGTCTATTCCTTATATCATTAAAATGGCAGATATGGGCAGTGTTACAAATGAGAAAGGAGAGATAGCAGAGGAAAACGTAAAGAAAGCCATAGAAAAGGTTTTAGAAGACATTCCGGCGTTAAAGGGGAATGCAGCTTCTAACGAAGAAAAAAAGCAAAAAAGCGGCTTTCAGATAGGAGGAACCGTAAGTGGCAGTAAAGAAAACGAAACGGATGATTTATTAAGGGAACTTTTTGGAATAAAAAAATAATAGAAAAGAGAGGTAAATAAAATGGCAGTAATAGAATATGCAGACAGATTTGAGAGAGTATTAAGAGAATTATATGGCCAGTCACTTACAAGCTTTGCGCTGTATAATTCAAACACAGATTTACAGATAATTAACGGTAAGCAGCTTAAAATACCCAAGCTGTCCGTAAGCGGCTATAAGGACCACACAAGAGGCTCCTTGGGCTTTAACACAGGCTCATATGCAAACGAATATGAGGTAAAGACCCTAGACCACGACAGAGACATAGAATTTGTCATAGACCCGGTAGATGTGGATGAGACAAATCTTGTAGTAACTGTGGTAAATATTCAGAAGCGTTTTGAAAACACACAGGCAATACCTGAGGCAGACTGCTATACATACTCAAAGATATATTCAGAGGCAGTAAGGGTAGGCGCAAAGGTAAAGACGGCAGCTATTACCGAAGCCAACGTACTGGCAGATTTTGATGACAATCTGGAGGCTATGGCAGAGGCAGGCGTTCCCCTTGACAGGGTTGCACTTTATTGTACGCCGGCTTATAAGAAACTTCTTAAAAATGCGGAGGGCATACAGAGGACGCTGCAGGCTACAGGCGGAGCAAATATAGACAGGAGAGTGCGTTCTGTAGACGACATAGGAACAATTCATGAGGTGCCGTCGGCACGCCTTAAAACATTATATGATTTTACCGACGGCTGTGTGCCAGATACGTCAGCAAAGCAGATTAATTATATACTCATTGACCCTGAGGCCCAGGTATCAAGGAATAAATATTCATATATTAAGATATTTACTCCGGGTACAGACTCAAGAACAGCAGACAATTATCTTTATCAGAACAGAAAGTATAACGGCACCTTTGCCATAGACGAGCTTATGAAAGAAGGCTGCATTATACATACGGAAGCATAGGAGGGACAATATGTTAAAAGTAAAAAAGGGAAACAAGGTTTATAAGATAAGCGAGGCAGAAAAAACATCATATTTAGCAAACGGATATGATGTAATAGACGAAAATGGAAATGTAACTGAACATGCCTTAAACAGCACGGTACCATATTCAGAGTATATCAAGGTTGTAAAGGAACTGGAGGAGCTTAAAGCAGCAACGGAAAAGGATAAGAAGGGCGCAAAATCAGCAAAGGAGGAGTAGCCTATGGCATATAAGCCTTATGCTGATGCAGAATATTACACAAATGAATATAAAGGCGTCGTATTATCAGACAATAATATGGAAAAATCCCTTAAAGCAGCAAGCCGGCACATAGATACCCTTACCTATAACAGAATTACAGGCAGAGGTATTTCAGCCCTGACAGAATTTCAGCAGGATATAATAAAAGAGGTATGCTGTGAAATGGCAGATTTTGAAACGGAAAATGCCGATATGCTCCAAAGCGTATTACAGCAGTACTCCATAAACGGTGTGTCCATGACCTTTGGAAGCACATGGAACTTAAAGCTCCAAAACGGTGTTGCCATACGCATGGACACATATGAAAAGCTTTGTCAGACAGGACTTTGCTGCAGGCTTTTAAGATGAAAGGCGGTGTCAGCTTATGAAATTTCCCTGCCTGATACCTGCATGGGTATGCAGGACAGATATAGAAGTATGTATTGAGCAGGAGGGCGTAAATAAGTACGGAGAGCCTCTTGAAGCCATTAAATGGACAGGAAAAGCCAATTATCAGGATAAGGGCAAAACCGTACTTACGGCAGAAAAAAAGCTTATACAGTTGTCAGGCTGTGCATTAATACCGGGAGATATAGCTCCGGATATACCGATAATAAGCGGAGGAGCCATAAAGGTATATGGAGCGGAAAGATACATATATGAGGGTACAAAGGCACGTAATCCTGACGGAACAGTAAACTTCACAAGATTGGATGTGATATAGATGAGAGCAGTAAGAAGCCGTGTAAAAATATATAAGGGCAATATTAAAAATCTGGAAAAGGCAGCAAAGACAGCGCTGGCAAAAACAACGGAAGAGCTTCATAAAGAAATAGTACAGGCTCAGGTTGTGCCAAGAGACCAGGGGGCGCTGGAAGGAGAGAAATTTTCTGAAAATTATGAAGAGTTGGAAAGAGGAAAAACAGAGCTTGTTTTTGAGGGACCATATGCACGAAGGCTGTATTATCACCCTGAATATAATTTTAACAGGGGAGTCTATATCGACGATAAAGGCGTGAAACACGAAGGAAATCCCCATGCAAAAGGTAAATGGCTTGAGGACTGGGCGAAGGGAGGCAGTAAAGAAAACAATGTGATAGAAAGCTTTAAGAAAAACTATAGAAGGGAGACGGGCTTATGATATTGCTTAGAGATATCAGGGACTATATAGCTTCGCTTTGTATAGCAGAAGATGAGCACTGTTTTTGCGGAAAGCTGCCTGATAAGAAGGATAAAAGCATAGGTATATATAACCTAAGGACAGGCAGACAGCCTACGACGTCAGCAGGGGGCGATAAAAACAGGTCATATAAAACAAAAGCCATATCTCTTTTAGTCCACTGGAATAAAAATCCAACAGAAACCGAAAAGGCAGCAATACAGCTATATAATGTATTGCATAATACAAGAGGGGCGAACGTAAACGGACATAATATCATTTTTATACAAATGCTTCAGGAGGAGCCTGTATCAGTAGATACAGACGAAAAAGGAGTATTTGAATATGTGATAGAGTGTCTTTTTTATATTGAAAAAGGAAAGGAAGATATAAATGAGTAATGTAAGACAGGGAGTAAACCCTACAAATGAAATTGAGTTCGGAGTCTGCATAACAGGCAGACCGGCAGATACAGAAATGGAGACAGCAGAATATACGACCGTCAAGGATGCGGAGGGCTTAAGCATATCCATAGACGGCAAGGTAGAGGAATGGAATCCAATGGACATGCACGGCTGGGGCAGACGTTTAATGACAGCCAAAAGCTTATCTATTTCCATGGGAGGAAAGAGAAATTACGGTGACGCCGGCAATGATTATGTGGCAAGTCTGGCGTATAAGATGGGACAGGATGTAAATTCAGCTATGAAGATTACATTTCCTAACGGAGACTGCCTTATTATGCCGTGTGTAATTAATACAACATCACTGGCAGGAGACTCTACCGCCATAGAAGCGTTGGAATGGGAAGCGCTTTCAGACGGAAGGCCTGTATATGTGCCTTACAAGGCAGCAGTGACACCATAATAAAACAATATTACACTGAGATAAAGGGAGGAGGGCATTAAGCCTCCCTCCTTATTATTAAATTTTTGGAGGATAAGAAAAATGAGTAAAGTATATGATATTTCAGCAAAAATCACGAACAGCAGACCAACAATCAAGATAACAGAGGATATTATCTGCGAAGTAAATAACAGAAAAAGCGCTATTTTAAGTATACAGGCTATGTATAAGGAGGCAGCAAAGAAAAAAACAGAGGAAAAGGTAATCGTAGAAAAAGCACTTGCACTTCTTCTGGGAAATGATAATGCAGAAAAGCTGGAAAAGCTGGACTTGCCGTTTCCTGAGTATATGGAGGTATATCACAGCGTGGTAGCATTGGCGCAGGGAGAGGACCCTACAGAGGATAAAACAACGCCCTAGTCCTAGTGAAAGCTATTATGATTTATTTGACGACTGGGAGCTGGTGGAAAGCAGCTTCCTAAAGCAATACGGTATACGTATACGGCAGGATGATGATATGTCATGGTCTGAATTTTGCTCCTTATTATCAGGGCTTATGGCTGACACACCATTAGGACAGGTTGTTGCAATAAGGGCTGAAAAGGACATAAAGGTAATAAAGAAGTTCAATAAGGAGCAGAAGCGTATATATGACCAGTGGAAGCTGGGAAGAATGAAAAAATGTAAAAAAGATAAAAAGGCTTATATGGATTACTGGCTGATGCTTCAGCAGGAATTTAAGAAAGCCTTTAGTAAGCAATAAAAATATATAAGGCAGAGAGAGGAGGTGGACATATTGGCAGGAGAAAGCAGAGACAGGTCGGTAGTGGCGCAGTTGTCCTTTGAATTAGGCATAGATACAGACAGCCTTTATAAGGAGCTTACGCAGTTTACAAATAAGGCAGACAGGCAGCTTACGTCTTCATTTGCAAATACAGGAAAGAACATGGGAAAGAAGCTGCTGGCAGGCTTTGGCTTTGGAGCCGCCATATATAAGCTAAAGGAGTTTATCAGCTCAAGCGTAGAATTAGGCTCAAATCTTACAGAAGTACAAAACGTGGTAGATACCTCGTTTAAGACAATGAGCAGCGCAGTAGATACATTTGCAAAGGATGCCATGTATAATTTTGGCTTATCTGAAACTGTAGCAAAAAAATACATGGGAACAATAGGAGCCATGAACAATGCATTTGGATTTACGGAAAAAGCAAGCTATGACATGGCAGAGGCAGTAACAGGACTGGCGGGAGATGTAGCCTCCTTTTTTAATATGGAGTCTGACGAAGCATTTACAAAGCTCAAAAGCATATGGACAGGGGAAACTGAAACCTTAAAGGACTTAGGTGTAGTTATGACACAGACAGCGCTTGACCAGTACGCATTAAATAACGGCTTCGGCAAAACCACCGCAAAGATGACAGAGCAGGAAAAGGTAATGCTGCGCTTCCAATATGTTACAAATGCATTGTCTGACGCCACAGGAGATTTTGTTAAAACACAGGATACCTGGGCAAATCAGACAAGAGTACTGTCCTTAAGGATTGAAAGCCTTAAGGCAACGATGGGACAGGGCTTTATTAACCTGTTTACGCCTATACTGCGAGGCTTAAATTCAATGCTTGAAAAGCTGTCGGCAGTAGCAGAGGGCTTTAAGCTGTTTACGGAAAGCATAACCGGAACAACATCAGTAACACAGGGCTTTGCAAATGTAGCGGCAGGAGCGCAGAATGCAGCAGGAAATGTTGATAATATAACCACATCCCTTCAAAAAGCAAAAAAAGAGCTGGCAGGCTTTGACAAAATAACAAAAATAGGTGATGAAAGCAATAATGCATCATCAGGCACTGGTGCTCCTACAGATACTGACATAGGAAATATGGGAGAGGCAGCAGGGGAAGTAAGCTCTATGGCTAATTCCATAGCAGATGCGCTGGAGCCGTTGAGAAAGCTTATAGAGGACTGGAAGATTGGAGATTTCTTTTCTGTAGGCGGAGATGTATCTGATTTGGTAATACAGATAAACGACTTTATAGCTGAGGCTATAGCGTCAGTAAACTGGGAAAAGCTTGGTGCAAATGTAGGAGCCTTCTTACGGGGAATAAAGTGGCTTGATGTGCTTAAAAGTATTGGAGACGTTATAGGTGAGGCGCTTGATGGCGCAATAGATTTTTGGTTTGGCTCATTTTCAGAAGCGCCGTTTGAAACTGCGCTTATAACGGCCATGGCGTTATGGAAATTTACAGGGGTAGGAAAGGCTCTTGTAGGAAAGATAAATACAGCGCTTGGTGCCTCAATTCCGGCAGAAGGCTTTAGCTTAAAGTCAGCTTTAAAGGTTATGTTACAATTAGTTTTTGCATTTAAGGTTGGCGATAAAATAGGCTCTGAGCTGGCAAAAATGCTTGATGATGAAGTGTCAGATATACTGGGAGAAGATACCTTTTTTGATTATGTATTTAAGTTTGGAGTTTCAGACGGATTGAAGGAGCTTGGAAGTGCATTCGATGAAATGATGACAGAGCTTGTAACAGGTATACCAAGTAAAGTATCGGCGCTTGCAGAAAATATCAACAATGAAGTCGAAAATATAAATCTAAAGAAGATAAATTTGCAAATTGGTTTTGATAATATTGATAAAACGGCAGAAAAAATACAATTAGTAGCCGATGCATATTATGCATTATCACAAAGTGCCGGTTTGTCTGATGAAGATTTAAGGAAACTCAGCAAATACAGGCAAGAATTGGAAACTTTCGGTATAAATGTAGAAGGGTATATTAATCCTGAAACTAATGCATGGGTAGGCGCCAAAGCGGCGTTAGATGAATTAATATTATCGCAAAAGAAACATTTAAAAACACTGGCTTATCAGGATGCAATAGTCGAGGGTGAAAAGGCTTTAATTTCTTTGGAAAGTGAAATTGCCAATGTGGAAAAGGAAATTGGGAAAAATGCCAAATACCAAAATATTATTGACCAGATACAGAACATGGAGGATGCCGGATATTCTCTGAATGAAGTATTGGATACAATTTATGCAGGCAAAAATTCTTTGGAGTATAAAGAATTTTTTGGGAAGACAAATCAATCTGACGCAAAAGCGGCTGTAAAGTTGTATCAAAGTTTACGTAAGGTGACAACAGAATACAAAAATCAAGAAAAGTATATTTCCGGATTATATGCAGAAGTTGACATATTGAATGGAAATATTAATGAAAGCAATAAGCTTGTAAGTAGTGGAATTACACAAGCAGAAGGTTTAGATGATGTTGTACAAGATATTGGAAGTTCGAGTAAGAAAACAACTGAGTTGGTTGCAGGTAGTGTCTCAAATATGAATAATTCACTGGGAAGGCTTGAAAAAAATCAAAGCTTGACTATGAATACGTCACAAGCTGAGAAGTCCACAGCTTGGGGCGTTGCAAATATGAATAATTCATTAGGAAGACTTAACAAAAATCAAAGTCTGACTACGAATACATCGCAAGCCGAAAAGTCCACGACTTTGGGTATTGCAAATATGAATACATCAATAAGCAAGTTGGATAAAAAACAAAACTTAGCTATGAATACTACGCCGGCAATAAACATTGTGCAGAGAACTGTGCCCATAGTAAACAAAACCTTAGAAGGGATTAAAACGGTAGCCATAAATTTAGGAACATCAAATGCATTATCTCAGGCAGAAAGATTACGAGGTGGAATTGAATCAGCTCTTAAAGGCATAAATATAGGCATTGAAGTTAAGCTTAATGCCAAGGTAAAAGACACCATAGCGGCAGGATTTAACGCAGGGCTTGCCGTAAAACAAATGGCAGGAGAAATAAAAGCCTATGCAACAGGAGGCTTCCCGGAGGATGGCTTATTTTTTGCAAACCACAATGAGCTTGTAGGCAAATTTTCAAACGGAAATACGGCCGTAGCCAACAATGAACAAATACTTACAGGTATAGAAAATGCCACATCAAGAGGAATACTTGGAGGACTTGCAGCAGTAAATTTAAGAAGCGGTATGGCGGCTCCTCCACCATTGGCAATGACAAGTAAGTATAGCGCCAATGAAAATGAAATAAAGCAGATGATACAGGAGGTAGTGTCACAGGGCAGTACCGGAAGCGGATACACAAAAGAAATGCTTACTGTATTGAAGGAGCTTTTACAGCTTATAAGAGAGCTTGATTTAGATATAGTCATAGACGGAAAGAAGCTTAAGGATATTATAGTAGACCGGATAAACGAGCATACACAGCAGACAGGCGTATGTGAAATACAGATATAGGAGGAATACGTTATTATGGAAGAAATACTGATAAGCAGACAAGGCGGAAAAAGAATACCTCTCCCGGCACCTTCCACTATATCTGTGGGAGATGAAATATTATGGTCATCCAACACCGGAAGGTCATCTACCGGAAAAATGGTAGGAGATGTAATAGCTGAAAAAGAAACCCTCAATATAAAATGGCAGTACATAACGGCAGCAGAAAAAAATATTATAAAGACAGCATTATCAACAGGTTTCTTTCCCATAGAAATTAATATAGACGGAAATCCCTACGCCATAACGGCATACAGAGGCACATTAAAGTATGAAGCCATGGGCAGGCTGGATGACGGCATATATTATTTTAAGGAAGTATCTACGGATATAGTAGAGCAATAGACGGAGGCAAATATGTATAATACAACAAAACAATGCCAGGAGGTTTTAGGAAGCAGCGGCAGAAGCTTTGCTGCTTTTTTTATACCGGAAAATGAAACAACTGAATATAGGGAAATAAAGAGTATTAAAATATCTGCCATGTCGTCATCTGACGGACAAATTACTATCGGGGATACATCATCAAAAAGAATTGAGATAATGGCAATAGCTGCTTCAAAGCTGACAGAAGGACAGAAAATATATGTATATGAAAGCGTGAAGCTGGATGATGAAACATATCAGGATATACCCATGGGAAAATACACTATTACATCTTTAATGGAAAGAGGCGGTATTACGACTATAGAAGGGGCAGGACCTTTAAGCGTAGAGGCATATACCGCCTACTTTTCAAAACTGACATATCCTTCTGATACTGTAGCCATGCTTAAAGAAATATCTGTCATAACAGGAATACAAATAAATGTTGAAAATCTTACTCCAATACCTTTTGAAAAAAAGCCGGAAGGTTATATATGCCGGGAAATAATAGGCTATATAGCAGCTCTTTACGGCAAAAATGCCGTAGAGGAAAGAGATGGGAGCATATCCTTAAAATGGTATGAGCATCAGGAAACAGATATATTTTCAGACAGGACAGAACTTCCGGAGCTTAAAAAATCAGATTTTATTGTAAATAAGCTTCGGTGCGATGTTTCCCCTGAGGTATCATATATTAAAGGAAGCGGAACAGGGATTACAATATCAAATCCTTTTATGACAGAAGCTATAATGGAAAACGTATGGAAACAGATACAGGGATATACATACAGGCCGGCAGAAATAAACGTTAAAAGCGGAAATCCATGCATAGACCAGTGGGACAGCTATTCATACGGAATATACAATATAATATGCGCATGTATAGAACATAAATATGACGGAGGCGTACAAAACACCATAACAAGTCACGGAGAATCCGAAACAGAGGCAGGTATAGACTTTAAGGGACCTACATCCATAGTATTGGAACGATATGCTGCAGAGTTTGTTTTAGTAAACGAGGCGTTAGTTCATAAGCTTTCAGTTGATGAGGCAGACATTAAATACCTCAAATCAACCGAACTAACAACCATAGAAGCCGACATCAAAAACGCCGTAATAGGCAGCCTCTCCGCAGAATTTGCCACAGTAGACTATCTGGAAGCAAACTACGCACAGCTAAACCTTGCAAATGTAGAAAAAGCAACTATAGGAACAGTACTGGCAGACGTAGGACTTATTACCGAAGCAACCATTGTAAACGGCCATGTAACAGGCTACCTTGACAGCGTAAACATAAACGCCAACAGCATAACGGCAGGAGATTTATCCGTAGAACGTCTCATTATGCGTGGAAGCGAAAACTCAGTAATATACGCACTAAACAACATAACAGGAGCCCTGCAGGCCCAAAACGTAGACACCATAAACGGAGAAGTCCTCACCAAACGAACAGTCACAGCCGACAGGCTAGTCGCAAAAAGCATTACCGCAAACGAAATAGCAGCAAGCACTATTACAGCCAATAATATAGCGACCAATGCGGTAACAGCAGATAAGCTGTCAGCAAATGCCGTTACAACAGCCAAGCTTGCCGCCAATGCAGTAACGACAGATAAATTATCAGCTAATGCAGTAACAGCAGATAATATAGCGACCAATGCCGTTACAACAGCCAAGCTTGCTGCCAATGCAGTAACAGCAGATAAATTAAGCGTATCAACCCTGAGCGCAATAACGGCAAATCTTGGAACAGTTACCGCCGGAACAATTAACATGAGCAATGTGAATGAAAAATCGGCATATATCACATATAAAGACAAAAACGGATACTACAATAACATTGGTGCATACGGTATGGATTTATCTGCAGAAAGAACAACCACACATGTTAGCGCCGGATATATTAATATGCAGCTAAATGACAGCGAAGCAGCAATAGCCATGACAAGGTATTCAACAGATTACGCAACAGATATAGCACCTGGGTGGGGAATATTCTCTCACCGTCTATCCGTAGGAGGCTACAACAACACCTCTTACGCATTATCAACCGCCTCCTTTATATGCAACTCATGGGTACGCACTGTCGGCAGTACTGGCTGGTACAATGAAACCTACGGCGGTGGCTGGTATATGTCAGATACCACATGGATAAGAGCTCACAATAATAAGAACATTTATACCGGAGGAACAATACAAGGAGGAACTGTCAAAACAAGCGGAGGAGTTAATCTTGCTACAGTAAACAGCAATTTAGGAGGAATGCAGTTTAGTTATCTGAGTATAACATCACCGCCAACCACAGGTTCTTATGTACACATAGCAAATGTACCAAATTACGGAAATGTTTTTTCAGCAGTGATACAACGCAGTGACAATTCAGCATGGCAGCATGTTGCGACTGAAGTTACATTTTATATACTTAGTGGAAAACTATATGGCTATGTATCTAATTCATTTTGGTGCAGCAGACCATTAAGGGTAACAGTAGCTAATCATGCTTAAAATTATATTGTATGTAACAGAATTTAATAAATGTCCGAACCACACATGATATAACAGCAAAGAGATACAATTTGCATTATCCCAGAAGATAATGTATAATATATCCAAACTAAAAACAGAGCCAAAGAGCCGGATACATAGAACAAAATCTATGTATTCGGTTTTTTGTTGCTCGGAAAGGAGAGAAAAATGTTAAACATATCAAAAACAACAAACCTAAGCGGAAACAGCACCATAGGCGCAGAAACCGCAGCAACAATGTACGCCGTCATCAGCGAGGACGGCAGCGTAAACATCAGCGCAAACACCTGCAACACAGAACTGGCAGCAAAAAACAAGGAAACAGTAAGAAACGACATAGCAGCCTTTCAGGAGGCAGTCTATGCAGCACAGGACCAGTTCCAAAAGGAACTTCAACAGAAGGAGGCTTAAACCATGAAAAACAAAGAAATAGTCAAAGCATTAAATGATATTGAAGAACTGTTTAAAAACAGAAGGCAGCTAAAGCAAAACAATCCGTCAATGGAAAATCTTCCGGTAGACATCAACCTTAAGATAATAAAAAACAAAAAGAGCTTAGAAGCCGCCTATGATGTCTATGATGTAGTCCGCAAAGAAATAATGACACAGATAGCAGGCATAAGCACAGAAAACATGGAAGCGCTTACAGAGGACGAAAAGGAAAGAATAAAGTCTACCAACAGGCAGATAGGAGAACTGCTGGAAGCAGAAAATACCATAAACGTGGAAATGATAGATGAAACAGACATAGAGCGCAGCAACATGGACATAGAGGAGCTTGCAGCGCTAAGCTTTATGATTAATCTTAAGACAGGCGTATGCGAAAAACAGGTATAGGAGGAAAAAGCCATGGAAAAAATAAAAGCAGTATTCATAACCATATTCAGCGCATTAAGCAGCTTACTGGGAGCATTGGCAATACCCATAATACTACTGGTGTTATGCAATATAACAGACTACATAACAGGACTGGCGGCAGTCAGGTACAGAAAGCAGCAGATAAGCAGTTACACAAGCATAAGGGGAATAATAAAAAAAGTCTGCATGTGGCTGTTAATAGCAGTAGGAGCAATGATGGACAGGCTCATACTATACGCCTGCTCCGAGATAGGCTTCAAAATACCATTCACCTTCGCAATAGCATGCGTAGTAGCAATATGGCTCATATGCAATGAAATTATATCCATACTTGAGAATATAAATGATATAGGAGTGCCAATGCCGTTATTTATGAAAAAACTAGTATGGAACATAAAAAGCCAGATAGAAGAAAAAACCCGTATAGACGACAAAGCAAATATAAAAGAAAATGAAAGGCAGGAATAAAACTATGAAAAAATTCGGAATTGACACAAGCAAATGGCAGGGAGATTTCAACTTTGCCGCAGCAAAGGCAAACGAAGGAGTAGAATTTGCCATACTCAAAATCGGCGGCGGCGACTCAGGACTATACAAGGACATCCAGTTCGAAAACAGCTACAAAAAGTGCGCAGAATGCGGACTTGACAAAGGAGCATACTTCTTCGGCCACGCCATGAACATGGACGAAGCAAAAAAGGAAACCGATTACCTTATAAGCCTGTTAAAAGGCAAAAGATTTGAATACCCCGTATTCTACGACGTAGAGGCCGACATGCTTAATATAGGCAGGGAACTTCTCACAGATATTATAAAATACATACTTGAAGCACTGGAAAAAGCAGGATACTGGGCAGGCATATACGGCTCAGCCGACAACATACAGTATTATGCCGACGACACACAGCTTACAAGGTGGTCACACTGGCTGGCAGGCTACTCCGCTGAAGCTCCGGCAATAAACAGCGGCTCCGAATTGCAGATATGGCAGTTCGGAGGAAGCACAAACAAAATCAGAAGCAACAAGATTAACGGAACAGTAGTAGACCAAAACTACTGCTATGTAGATTTCCCTGCAAAAATCAAAGAGGCCGGATTAAACGGCTACCCAAAAACAGAAAGCAATACAGCCATAAGCCCGGACACAACAACAGCATCAACACAGGTTACTGTAAAGCCTGATATAATCTACGCCATAAAAACCGCCGCCAACGGCTGGCTCCCAGAGGTAAAAAACACAGAGGACTATGCCGGGCTTGAAAACAAGTCAGCAACAGGCGTAATGATAAAGCTGTCAGACGGTACGCCTGTTAAATACAGAGTACACACTACGGCAGGCAAGTGGCTTGGCTGGGTAACAGGCTACAATAAGAGTGATTACTATAACGGCTATGCCGGAGACGACAAGACGCCGATAGACGCCATAGAGATAAAGTGCGATAAGTACACGATTAAATACAAGGTATCTTCTTTACAGAGCGGGGAGGCATATTATGCTGTGGTGAGCGACGATACCACAGCAGGAGGTGACAGCTATGCCGGAGTATTTGGAAACCCTGTAGATAAGCTTATGGCGTGGATAGAATAAGTATAAGAATATATTACAAAAGATATTTTAAAGATACTTTACAAAGTGAAAATTTTGTAGAATATATGATAAATTTGTGATATTATGCAAATGGCTGGACAGAGAGAACAAGTAAACAGCCCCAGCCTAAATGGAATAGCTCACCATAAAGAGCAAGAAAACACCCAGAGTAGCCGCTCTGGGTGTTTTTGTTTTTAGCCAGTGAACTATTATCGCTTTTCTAGCCAAGGTCATAATACTCTACAAGCTTCAAAATGTCAATAAGCGATTTAAAAATAAAACTGGAGAAAGCTTTATTAATTTTTGACATAATATTTAAAGCACATTCTGACATAATATTTAAACTACACGATATTGATATAACAGTCATAAAATGATAATATATAGATACTACAGAGAATATTATTTTGAGATTAACATCTTAAGAACTGGGCATTAGGAGCATTTTTAAAGTAATGTAAAACCACAGAATACAAAATTATAGGCTATAACAATACGGAGGACCGGATGGAGAAATGGCTGCCAGTATGCGTTATCTCTCGCAGAAATTTGCGTTTACGGACCCAAGAATAGCAGGCGTATTAAACGATATAGGAACAGAGGAGCTGGCGCACCTTGAAATGATAGGCGCAATAGTGCATCAGCTTACCTGTAATTTAAAGCCTGAGGAAATAAAGGCGTCAGGCTTCGATAAATATTACGTAGACCATACCCTTGGAATATGGCCTCAGGCAGCAGGGGGAATACCGTTTAATGCATGTGAATTCCAGTCAAAGGGAGACCCTATAACGGATTTGTTCGAGGATATGGCGGCAGAGCAGAAGGCAAGAACAACCTACGACAATATTCTCAGAATGGTAAAGGACCCTGACATAGTTGAGCCAATAAAATTCTTAAGGGCAAGAGAGGTAGTTCATTTCCAGAGATTCGGCGAAGCCCTTAGAATGCTCCAGGATAACCTGAACTTCCGAAACTTCTATGAGTGCAATATTTCATTTGTAGAGGGCTGCGGAGACGGAAAATGTTAAAAAAGCCTAAACTGTTATTATGTTTTGAATCCTAAGCAATTAACTAAAAAGATAATAACAACAAAAAAGGTAATAATAAATAAAAAAGAATGCTGTATCCTTATATCGAAGAAATTTTTAAAGGCAATTTTCTATAAAAATTCCAGACATAAGGACAGCATTCTCTTTTTAAAAAAGCGCCGCTGCAAAAAGAGTTTCTAGGCGCTTTTTTAATCAATATCCGTAAAAACCTCATAATGAGCGTCTCCAAAGGGTGAATTTTTTAAAAGCAGCACCGTATCGCCTATGGAAAGCCTGTTAAACTCCTTAATATCCTTCACAGTAAACGCAGTAGTGCAATAATGGGTGTCTGTCTCCAAAAGAATATAATTTTGCGCGCGCTTTGAGGCTTCCTTAGAAAGCGTATGCTGATTATATTTTTCTGATACAGTGCAGTATAAAATCTCCATATTGTCAGTGTATAAATCCATTTTACGCTTTAAGACAACGTATCCGTAGGAAAGAAGATTAAATATTACAATGGCGGCAAAAATAAAAATAAAGGCCCCCTTAATGGTGTTTTCAATATGCTGGTTTTTTCTTCCTATATATTCTCCAACAGCTATAATAACGCCTAAAATAACAGATATGAAAGCTCTTTTTTTAAAGCCGTCAAATAAAATTTTGCTTCTGAATTTATTTACAATGGAAGTCTCCCTGCTGCCTGCCGTATGAAAAACAAGGTCGTCTGCATTAACATAAATTTTGTTATCTGTATTCATATATTATTCCTTTCTGATAAATAAAAAATATTTTTGTACATTGGTAAAATATGCAAATTTGCTGTAGGCATAAGTACGCCCTCTTAATAAGTATAACAATAAATAGTAGAAAAGTCTAATAATTAATGATATTATATTAGTATATGATTTTTTGTAAAATATATTACATGTGGAGGAGTAGAAATGACAGGTACAGAGAAATGTAAAGGCATTATGAATGAAATAAATAAGGTTATAATAGGAAAGGAAGCCATAATAAAAAATGTTCTTGCCGCCATTATAGCAGAAGGCCATGTGCTGTTAGAGGATATACCGGGGGTTGGAAAAACTACTTTAGCAATGACCTTTTCAAAGGCAATGAGCCTTAAATACAGCAGAATGCAGTTTACGCCGGATGTTATGCCGTCAGATGTGACAGGCTTTTCTATATATAATAAGGAAACGGGAGGCTTTGAATACAAGGAGGGAGTGATTATGAGCAACTTCTTTCTTGCAGATGAAATAAACAGAACCTCGTCAAAAACACAGTCGGCGCTGCTTGAGGCTATGGAGGAAAAAAAGGTAACTGTAGATGGAAATACATATGAGCTTAAAAAGCCCTTTATAGTTATGGCAACGCAAAATCCCATAGGCTCAATAGGTACGTCTATGCTTCCGGAATCACAGCTTGACAGATTTATGATGAGGCTTTCCATGGGATATCCTGACAGCTTAAGCGAGGTGAGAATGCTTAAGTCAAAGGAGGGAAACGATGACATTATAAGCAGCGTAAATTCCGTAGTTACCATGAACGAGGTTATAGATATTCAAAATGAGGTAGCCGAGGTGTATGTCCATGACGACATATATGCATATATAGTTTCCATTGTAAATGCCACAAGAAAAAATGATAATATTCTTTTAGGGGTAAGTCCGAGAGGAACAATAGCCATAGTAAACGCCGCAAAGGCGATGGCGTATATATGCGGAAGAAATTATGTGATTCCTGATGATGTAAAAGAGATTATAAATCCTGTTACCAATCACAGAATAATTCTTTCAGGAAAAGCAAGAGCAGCGCATGTAAGCGTTGAGCAGGTTATAGGAAATATATTGGGCAGCGTAAGAATTGCGGCAAAATAAAGGGGAGAGGGCATGATAAAAAGACGTATTATATACCTTGTTATACTTGCCGTATCCTTTTGGATTATGCTTATGTATGACGGTGTGTTTATGGAGGGAATATTTGCAGTAACGGTATTTCTGCCTGTTATATGCATTATAATAAAATACATAACCATATATTCTGTTAATGTAAGCTGGACGTCAGATTCAATAAAGACAGAAAGGGGCAAGGCAATTAATGTTATGGCAGTTTTGCATAATCATTTTTTTCTGCCGGTCAGCAGGGCAGCCATAATCTTTGAGGTGGAGGATCCGCTGGGAAATAAGGAAGAATATAAAATGGTTACAAACCTTATGCCCCACATGGAGAGATATTGTCAGGTGGAGATAAGTCCCAATTATAGCGGAGCTTTTTTGGTGCGTTTAAAGGCCGTTAAAATATATGATATTTTAGGACTTACATGGGGCAAAAAAAAGGTAGGCTCTGTTCTTATGCTTATGGTTTATCCAAAGCCATGTGAAGGAATTACCGTGACAGTGGAAAACAATATAGGATATAAGGAAGAAAGTGATGAATATTCTGAGCGTATATCAGGAAGCGATAAATCACAGATATTTGACATAAATGCATATCAGCTTGGAGACAGCATAAAGGATGTTCACTGGAAGCTAAGCTCAAAAACGGATAATCTTATGGTAAAAAGATACAGCTATCCTATAGAAAGACGGATAAATGTATTTATTGATTACGGAATACCGGAGGGCAGGCGGATAACCGCAGCAGGAGTGTCAGGCTTTTTTGACAGGCTTTATAGCTTTTTAGGGGAACTGGAGAAAAATAATGAATCTGTATGCTTATATGCTTTCACCGGAAATTCAGGTGAATGTTTACACATAAATAAGGAAGATATTTTATACTTAAATATAAATAACAGCAGTTATGTTCATACGGTATGCGAGACCTTTATGAAGGAAGCTTTTACGGGAAGCAATATTCTCATATCCTCAAGAATAACAAAGGAGGAATTGTATGATTATGGCGACCTGTCCGACTGCTATATTAACTGGAACGAGCTATGGACGGATAAGGAAAATAATCCTCAGGAAATATTTATACAGAAAACAGGTATTATAGGAATAAATATGGAGGCTTTTGAAGAGGAAAGAAAACCAATAGCTTCCTATGGAGACGAGCTGTATATTAATAAGGACAATGAGGATATTGAGCTGTATACCCATGTCTTTCGCATACTTCTTGTTTTGCTTGGCAGCATAATACCTATGTTAATATTTTATGATGTTTTGGTGGTATATAAAAGCACGCCCATTAAGGTCATAGCCTTTCCTGCACTGGCAGTTATATTGATGCTTATATCTACGTTTATAAAGAACAGGGGAATAAAGACATTATATCTGACAGGCGCCTTATGGGGAGTTGTGTTTCTGCTGGGAATAAATAATATTATAGACGGCGGGGCAAAAGCAGTTAAGGCATTTGGAAACCCGATGCTGTATTATAATGAAGGATATGGACTGTCATTATCATATAATAGTGAAATTGAAAGCTTTGTGGCATTTGCAGCGTTAATCTATGCGGTTTTGCTTTTTATATTTACATGGAACAGCATAACGGTTATTATTCATATAATACTTACAATACCGCCTATTGCCCTTTGTCTGGCATACGGATGTGTTCCTGACAGCCTTTGTACCGTTATGTACGTATCATATATTGGCAGCGTTTTTGTTTACAGCATTACATACAAAAATATAGTTAAGCCGGAGAAAAGAGTGCTGAAAAAGGCGTTTTATGAGTCAACCATAAATATAGGAGCTATTTTGTCATATACGGTTATGGCTATAATTGCAGCTATTATGGTAATAGACGCAGCGAAGGGATACCACAGACCGGACATGCTAAGCTCCATGAAGGCGGAAATAAATTCCTACATAGAGAATTTCAGCTTTAATAGGAAGAAAATCAATGACGATACGGCAGTAGGAGGCTTAAGCAACGGAAGTCTCGGAGCAGTGAATAAGGTTAAATATTCGGGAGAAACGGTGCTTACCGTAAATGTTTCAGGTGATTTAAGCTTTCCCCTGTATCTTAGAGGATATATAGGAAGCGAGTATACAGGAAGCAGCTGGGAGGTTATAAGCGACAGAAAAGATAATGAGATGGAAAACGGGTTGGAGGGAACAGGACTTGGCTTGCACAGCGCTTATAATCTTCCCTATTATATAATGAGGAGGAACATGGAAGTCATTGAAATGACAAGGCTGGGAAGGGTAAGCTATGGAAATGTCACGGTTGAAAATATGAGTGAGAGTGATTCTACATACTATATTCCTTACGGCGCGTTTATTGCGCCTGATGTGGTTGTAATAAAGGACGGGGTGATTTTAAACAATGTATATGGACAGAGAAGCTACAACGTGTATCAGCTTCAGGGAATATTTAATATGTTGGAGTATTTGAATAATGATTACGGAAGTGAAAGTACTAATTATTCTATGCAGGAAAATGAATATCGAAACATTGCATATGAATATTATTCTGAATATGACGGGGACAATGAGATTAGAGAAAGGCTAAGAAGGGAGATGCCATGGAAGTATACCGTTGACGGCGTCGTCTATAATCTTAATGACGGACCGAAAAATATAGGCTATGAGCCATATATACAGGCAGTGCAGGATTATCTCAGCAAAAACTATACCTATAGCCTTTCGCCGGGCAAGCTTAAGGCCGGACAGGATTTTATAGAAAAATTTATGGATGACAAAATGGGATATTGTTCCCATTTTGCTACCATTGCCACGGAAATGTTCAGAATATATGGAATACCTGCAAGGTATGTGGAGGGCTATTATGTTAAGCCCCAGCCTGTTGAGCTTATAGAATATTATAAAAATAAGCTTATTTCAGTGGAGGTAAAGGATGACAGCGCCCATGCGTGGACTGAAATATATATAGACGGACTGGGCTTTATTCCTGTGGAGGCAACGCCGGGATACACAGGAATAAGATATGAGTATCAGGAGGAAACCTCCACTGAGCCTGTTACAAACAATAATACCCCTACAAGCAGTAACCAGGGAGAAGACAGTACAACGGCTCCTCCGGTGGAAACCACATCAGTGAAACCTGTATCAACCACAACAAAAGCTTATGAGGCTCAGGAGTCAGAGGGAGTTAAGCCGTTTGGGTTTATGGAAAATAAATATATAGCGGCTGTTATTATTGCGGCAGCTATAGTGGCTGTTATACTTGGAAGAAAGAGTCATTATGACAGAAAAAATGAAGAGCTTGTCAGAAAGAGACCTTCAAAGGAGGCGTTAATGTGGGAGGAGCAGCTTGTGAGAATGGCACGCAGCATAAAGCCTTCCCTAATTCTGCCAAATGACAATACAAGATATGAGCTTGCGGCAGTAATAATAAAATATATAAATGAGCGCAAAAGGCATAAGAACAATTTAACGGAAAAAGAGATAGAAGAAATGTTCCTTATATTTGATAAGGCTGTTTACAGTGAGGGCGGCGCAGACAGAGAGGAGATGAATAAGGCGGCGGAAACAGCGGAAGCCATATTGGAGGAGCTGTATATAAATCAGCATATGATACGCAGAATTGTTATCAGGTATATCAAATGCTTGTATTTAAAATAAAAATGAGGTATACTAAAAACAGTGGAAATAAAAAAATTAAAATGGAGGTATAAATTATGTTGGTATCAGCAGAGGAAATGCTAAAGAAAGCAAAGGCAGGAAAATATGCGGTAGGTCAGTTTAATATTAATAATCTTGAGTGGACAAAGGCTATTCTTTTAACGGCAGAGGAGCTAAAGTCACCTGTTATCTTAGGAGTGTCAGAGGGCGCCGGAAAATATATGACAGGCTACAAGACGGTTGTAGGTATGGTAAACGGTATGCTTGAGGAGCTTAAGATTACAGTTCCCGTAGCCCTTCACTTAGACCACGGCAGCTACGAAGGCTGTTTAAAGTGCGTTGAGGCAGGCTTTTCGTCAATAATGTTTGATGGCTCCCATTATCCGATTGAGGAAAATATTGAAAAGACCAAGGAGCTTGTAAAGATAGCCGCAGATAAGGGAATGTCCCTTGAGGCAGAGGTAGGCTCTATCGGAGGAGAGGAAGACGGAGTTATAGGACAGGGCGAATGCGCAGACCCGGACGAGTGCAAGGCTATAGCAGACCTTGGAGTTACAATGCTTGCGGCAGGCATTGGCAATATTCACGGAAAGTATCCTGAAAACTGGAAGGGCTTAAGCTTTGAAACCTTGGCGGCGGTAAGCGAAAAAACAGGAGATATGCCTCTTGTCCTTCACGGCGGTACAGGTATCCCTGAGGATATGATAAAGAAGGCAATATCCCTTGGAGTGGCAAAGATAAATGTTAATACAGAATGCCAGCTCTCATTTGCAGACGCTACCCGTAAGTATATAGAAGCAGGAAAGGATTTGGAGGGAAAGGGCTTCGACCCTAGAAAGCTTTTAGCTCCGGGCTTTGAGGCTATAAAGGCTACAGTAAAGGAGAAGATGGAGTTGTTTGGTTCTGTAGGAAAGGCTGAATAATATGAATAAAAATATAATAAGATATATTGTTATGGCTATTGCGCTGTGCGTATTCGGATACGCGGCCTATGAGCTTACTCTTATCCGTCTGGAAAGCGTTCAGGCTCAGGACATAAAAAGCGAGATATCAAATTTATTTACACAGGAGCCGGATAACAGCGGTCAGGGCGAAGGCGAGACAAATGCAGAAGGTCAGGTTATATCCATGAACAATGCAGGCAACGGCGTAAAGTTTAAATACGATTATAATCTGCTTTTATCTTACAATAAAGCGGCTCTTGGCTATATAAGGCAGGAGGACGGGGATTATATTGACAATCCTATCCTCATACATTCAGACAATGACTATTATCTTAATCACCTGCCAAACCATGTTAAGAGCAGCGTTGGAAGCATATATGTAGACTATCACATTGAGGAAGGCTTAAACGCCAAAAATCCTATTGTATACGGACATTGTATGGGAACAAGAGTCAACAATATTATGTTTGGCTCACTCCCGTGGTATATTACAAAGAACGGATATTCAAAGGAGCATCCTACTATGGATATTTACATTGCCGACAAGCATTATAAATATTACGTATTTGCATGCTACTATACGGAAAGTGAGGGAAGCGATACATATCAGTATCAGTTTGCCGACGACGAAAGCTTTTTGGAGTATATTGCAAAATGTAAACAGAAATCCGTAAAGGATTTTCCAGAGGCAGGAGAAATAAAGGCAGAGGACAATATTATCACCTTGTCTACATGCACGTTGAACAATGACGATTCAAAGCGTACTATTGTGCAGCTTGTAAGGCGTGAAGAGGTAGATGATAATGCAGAGGATGCGACAAAATAAAAAAGTGCTTGCATTTTTATAAAAGTTGAGGTATTGTATAATACGTAAAGGCTAATCAGTGAACAAAGGCGTTCCCTTTTATTTGGGAACGCTTTTATTTTGTTTAAATAAAAAATGTTCCGGTTGCCAGTAAACAGACCATATGGTATTATAGCAGTGTGGCTGAAAAAACAGTTTTAATGAAAGGAATGGAAAACATGAGCGAAGTATTAAATGTTGAGGAGATTTTTGGCAAGAATGTATTTACATTAGGTAAAATGAAAGAGCGTCTGCCAAAAAAGGTATTTACAGAGGTTAAGAAGATAATGGAGACCGGTGGAGAAATGTCCCTTGAGACAGCAGACGTAGTAGCTAAGGCTATGAAGGACTGGGCTGTAGAAAACGGGGCAACACATTATACACATTGGTTCCAGCCCCTTACAGGTATTACGGCAGAAAAGCATGATTCATTTGTTACACTTCCTGATGAGGACGGAAAGATGCTTATGGAGTTTTCGGGCAAGGAGTTAATAAAAGGCGAGCCTGACGCTTCTTCATTCCCTTCCGGAGGACTTAGAGCTACATTTGAGGCGAGAGGATATACTGCATGGGATTGTACATCACCTGCATTTTTAAAGGAGGATGCCACAGGAGTTATACTTTGTATACCTACAGCCTTTTGCTCATACAAGGGTGAAGCCCTTGATAAGAAGACACCCCTTCTTCGTTCAATGGAAGCAATTAGTGAACAGGCATTAAGAATAGTACGGTTATTTGGAAATACAGGAGCTACAAAGGTTATGGCGTCAGTGGGACCGGAGCAGGAGTATTTTCTTGTAGACAGAAAGAAATATTTACAGAGAAAAGATTTAATATATGCAGGAAGAACACTTTTCGGAGCTCCGGCGCCAAAGGGACAGGAGATGGAGGACCACTACTTTGGCGTTATACGTCAGAGAATAGGCGCTTTTATGAAGGATTTAAACGTTGAGCTCTGGAAGCTTGGGGTTACGGCTAAGACCCAGCACAACGAGGTTGCTCCTGCACAGCATGAGCTTGCGCCTATCTTTGATGTGGCAAACATTGCAGTGGACAGAAATCAGATAGTTATGGAGACTATGAAGAGAGTAGCACAGGAGCACGGTATGGCGTGTCTTCTTCACGAAAAGCCATTTGCAGGCGTTAACGGCTCAGGCAAGCATAACAACTGGTCCCTTTGTACAGATAACGGCGTAAACCTTCTTGACCCGGGAGACACTCCAAATGAAAATGTTCAGTTCCTTCTTGTGCTTGCATGTATTATGAAGGCAGTTGACATACATGCAGATTTACTTCGTCAGTCGGCGTCAGATGTGGGAAATGACCACAGACTTGGGGCAAACGAGGCGCCTCCTGCAGTTATTTCAATGTTTCTTGGAGACCAGCTTCAGGATGTTGTTATGCAGCTTGTGGAAAAGGGTGAGGCAACCTCCTGCTTAGAGGGAGGAGTTCTGCAGACAGGAGTAAGCACTCTCCCTGATTTAAAGAAGGATGCTACAGACAGAAACAGAACGTCACCTTTTGCATTTACAGGAAATAAATTTGAGTTCCGTATGGTAGGCTCTGCAGACTCCATAGCAAGCCCTAACACTACCCTTAATGCTATTGTGGCAGAAGCGTTTTGTGAGGCGGCAGACCTTTTGGAGAAGTCGGATAATTTTGAAATGGCATGCCATGATTTAATCAAGGAATACATGACAAAGCATCAGAGAATTATCTTTAATGGAAACGGTTATTCAGACGAATGGGTGGCAGAGGCAGAAAGACGCGGTCTTCCAAATATTAAATCTATGGTTGAGGCTACAGAAACCCTTACTACAGACAAGGCGGTAAGACTTTTTGAGAAATTCCATATTTTCACAAAGGCAGAGCTTGAGTCAAGGGAGGAAGTATTATACGAAACATACGCCAAGTCAATTAACATAGAGGCCCTTACCATGATAGACATGGCCTCAAAGCAGTTAATTCCTGCCGTAGTTAAATATACAAGGTCGCTGGCAGATACGGTATCGGCAGTAAAGGCAGCGGGAGCCGACGCTTCTGTTCAGACGGATATGCTTACAGAGTCAACAGCGCTTCTTAAGGACGCAAAGGCTGCGCTGACTAAGCTTGTATCAGACCAGGCGGCAGCAGTTGCCATGGAGGCAGGAAAGGCGCAGGCATTTTTCTATAAGGATACTATTAAGGCAGATATGGACGCATTGAGAGCGCCTATTGATAAGCTGGAGATGATAGTTGATAAGGATATGTGGCCAATGCCGTCTTACGGAGACCTTATGTTTGAGGTTTAATTTTAGATGTGCTTTTACGAAAAAATTAAAGAATAAATAAAGTAAAGGATAAATAAAGATACATAAAAAAGGGGTTGCTGCAAAACCCGGAGAATATGCAAAATATAGTAATGAATATATCAGTAAAGCTACTATATTCTGTATAAAATCTTTGTTTTGCAAAAACTCCTTTTTTAGTATAGTTCAATGTCAACATTATATTCATCATCAATAAGAAGATAATCGGTATTGTGGATACGGCACTGCTCCAGTATTTCAGCATTATCTCTAAGTACTGAATCTAAGGTACAGTACTCGTCGTCCATCCTGTCCTCAATAACACTTGCATACTTTTTTATATCGCTAAAATGCTTCATAATATATTTTTTGCTCATAACAAGACAATAAAATTTTATGCAGTCCAAATACTCTTTTTCAAAATCCTTATACCAGTCAAAGGGAATATAACATCCCTCAACAATCATATTTTGTTTGTTCTCAATAGCTGTTTTTATCATTTCACGAACTACTGGCCATAAATAATCCGTCAGCGCCTTACAGTCACTCACGGGTGTAAGCATAGTATTTCCGCTGCGGATAAGTCCCATTTTTAAGTGGTCTATAGATAAGTAGGGATATTTATATTTTTCAAGTAATTTTTGAGCAAGAGCTGTTTTTCCCACGTGAGATGCTCCCGTTATTAAAACAATCATTTGATTCCTCCGTTAATTTATTTTTAATTTATTCCATAACCTGTGTAAGCCTTGATATTAAGGAAGCCACCATAATAAATCTATGGCGCAGATAACAGTATTCTTTAATTTTTCATTCATTTTACACAATTTAATTAAGCATCCTATAAACAGATATATGCTAATAACAATAAGTGCCGGCGCAAGTATTACTGTATTTCCCAATATAGTCATTGAAATCAGTATTAAAATAATGGAAATTATTATCCCTGCCAAGTATAGTATACTTTTCTTCATAAAACACCTCCGTAAGCTATTATCAAGAATACAGAAATTATAGCATAGCCATAAGCAAATAACAATGGAATATTATATCCCTATTGTGTTGCAGGGGTTGCTGAAAAAAATACTTATAAATATATTTTATTTGGAAAAATTCAGCATTGTAATAAAATAATAATCTGATATAATTAAAACAATGCATAATATTATAAATTGATTTTTAAAGTTTTAATATATGATGATAATGATATTATAGTATTATAATTTGCAATCTACATCAGATAAAAAGATTTTGGTTTTATATAAATATTACGAAATCTATGTTTTCAAAAGACTATACGATAAATTATGAAATAATAAAGAGATAAGCTTTGCATCATTAAATGTCACGGCAGATTTTCATTTACATATATGTTTACTTTTTATGAATTCTATCAGGACATGAAAAACAACTCCCGTCAGGTCTTAATAATATATGTCTATGTTTGTGGGAAAAATAAAAATTATTATAAGTTGTTTATATTATAAATCATTCATTCTAGCGGCAGGATATATATGGGAGCGACATATTTTCATGTACTGTAAGAATAAATATTTTTAAGCTAAGGAGGAAATATGATGATATTAAATAAAAGCGGGTAAAAATTTTTATGAAAACGATTGAAGAAATTAAACTAAAAGAACGAATGGAGGATTTGAAATGAAGTCAGGAAAAATTTTATTAAGAAAAATAGCATTGCTGGTAAGCGTAGTAGTACTGGCTGTGGGAATGTCATGCATGGTGTCCGGAAAAACGCTGCTGTGGCTGTCAGACGGTATAGTTCAGATTAAACAGGGAAAAATATTTCAGTCAGAGAATATGACTGTAGACAAAGGCCCGCAAAAAGGAAGAATACATACTACTGAATGTACGAAACCCGGTATGGTATATATGGCAAGAAATACAAAGGGATGGTTTTTCTGGTCTGAGGTAATAAATGAAAGAAAATATGTTTCTGCAAAAAATCAATATATATATTTTGACCTTGGAGAAGAAACTTCCTCTAAAAATACATACTATACATTAACTTATTTTGAAGGACCTACAGACCCGGGTTCAGGTGTTGACATAAAATTAAATGAGATATCAGTGACAATTAATTAAGGCTTTAGGGCTGCTGCGTTATGAAATTGCTAAATAAATATGTTTATAAGAATTTTATAAATATATACGCAGAAATTAAGCTGCTAACGCAGCCACCCGATAATTGCCCATGCAGGAGAAAAATAATAATGAAGAAAATAAAGAAAAAGCAGCATAACACCAGAAAAACAATAATAATGATGACTCTTTCCTTTTTGCTTATTTTTTTAATAAACAACTGTCTGAATGAAATATATGATGTGATGGATTCTATAGGCAGCAGGCTGGATGCAAGAAGGCTTGTAATGAAATTTTCCCAATCTGTCTATAATGAAATCGGAGAAAAAATTGAAGAATATCTTGAAGAAAACAGCAATATAATTGATTTTTCAAAATCAACAGCAAGCCCGATAAGTGTTTTTGGCTTAAGGGAGGATTATCATATATGGGGCGTTGATACCTTTATTCCCGCCGTATTAAAGGAATATATGATAACAGATATAGATGAACTGAAGGATGACGAGATAATTATAGCGAAATATATCACTGAAGATTCGTATGATTATCCAACAAAGACTATGGATTATATAGACGGAGAGCAGTATATAGGAAGGCAGATTACATGTACTGCAGGTATATATGACGGCTTTAAGGGAGAAGAGCTGGACACCGTTGAGTATACATTTAAGATAGTGGGAGTTTTTGACAATATAACAAGCGGACAGCATATGGATGCATATGTAAGTGAAAATATAACACGTAAAATGACAGAAGAAAAAAACATATTTCCCGATAATTATGAAGAGACTGAGGACTATTACAGGTATGAGCCGACGGTGGAATTAACGGCTTTTGTAAAGGATTATAATGATATAAATACTAATGAGAGAGAACTGGAGGATATATGCCGGGAAGCGCAGGATGAAATGCATATGGTAACACATATTATAATGAGGAGTGAGGGGGCATATCTTTTTTTTGAGGGTATCCGTCTGCTGGGTAACATGGTTGGAGCTTATCTTATTATCCGTGCCGCAATGAATGTATATTTATATATAAGGGAAAGTCTTGAAAAAAGAAAAAGGGAATTTGGCATATTAAAGGCAATAGGATATAACAGCGGACAGATTTCAATAACAATGCTAAAGGAAGCCTTCCTTTGCATATGTATATCATTGGGAGTTACCTTTGGCGTGGGGAACGGAATATTTGCAGTTATAAATCATTACATAAGAAATAATTTTAATATTTACTGGAATACCATTAAGCTTGAAATGGACATAAAAGTAAATTTAATTATATTATCTGTGGGAGTTCTTGTTCCCATGCTTGGCTATATTTTTAGCTTTGCAAAAATAAGAAAACTGGAGCCGATGGAGGCGCTGAGATAGGAGTGTAGTAATGGAATATATACTTGAAATGAAAAATATAGAAAAGAAATATCTGGATGCCCATAATAAGGAAGTGCCTGCCATTAAAAGCTTTACGGCAGGATTTGAAAAAGGAAAATTTTATGCGGTCATGGGGCCCTCCGGAGCCGGAAAAAGCACTATTTTAAGCATAATGGGCTTTATGGAGGGAAAAACCGGAGGAAACATGTATCTGGAGGGACAGAAAATTAATCTGATGACTCCAAGAGAAATGGCTGTTATCCGCAGAGATAAAATAGGATTTGTATTCCAGCATTATTTTTTAAACCCTAAGCTTACTGTAATGGATAATATTATTCTTCCCATGAAGATAAATAAAAGGATTAACAGAAGGGATTATAAGAATAAGGCGGTAGAATTACTTAAATATTTTGGAATTGAAAAATATGCGGAGCGTTTTCCTGATGAAATATCAGGAGGTGAGCAGCAGCGTGTATGTATTGCCAGAGCATTGGCGAATAATCCGGAAATTATACTTGCGGATGAGCCAACAGGAAATTTAGATGAGGATAATGAAAAAATAGTTCTTGATATATTAAAAGGATTATCTGAAGAGGGGAAAACGGTTATTATTGTAAGTCACAGCAGCGCCGTTAAAAAATATGCAGATAAGGTGCTTAATATAAGAGATGGAATCTTAGAGGAGTAAGAAATGTATTGTTTTTGGCTGAAAGAAAAAAGGCTGTTAGAGACAGGAAGAAGGATAATAATTTATTGCATCAATATGGTAGGAATATTATTTCTTGGGAATTTATGCAGGTTTATATTTTCGTTAAAACAAAAAGATAAATTGAGCGAGCTTATAAGGCTCATTGGAGGACCGTATGATGAGAAGCTTCAGGGAAGAATCCTTATGATTATACACATGCTTGTTATTGTATTTTTCTGTACCGCAATAGGGCTGTTATATATTTATATAAAGACTGTCAGCTCCGAAATTTGCGGAAGAAATAAGGATATATTGCTGTTAAGGGTTCTTGGATACAATGAATTAAGAATATTTGCATATCAAATGATGTATATTGGTTTTGACGTTATTTTTGCAATTATTATAAGCACCGTTATGGTTAGAGGTATCTTTACGTATATAAGAAAACTGGAGCGGCTTGCAGTACCGGTTAGTCTTGTGGACA
Organism: uncultured Lachnospiraceae bacterium; assembly: GCA_910584685.1. Taxonomy (GTDB): domain Bacteria; phylum Bacillota; class Clostridia; order Lachnospirales; family Lachnospiraceae; genus CAG-303. Next base: position 66,807 of record CAJUAO010000005.1, read on the forward strand.
GCGGGAGCGGAGTAATAAACAGCGTTATTATTAACGGCGTAATTTTAGCTGTTACAGTTATAACAGCAGCGTTTTACACGATAAAATTTTATACGATAAAAGGAAAAGCAGCAAAATTTTGACCGGAATACAGAATTAAATTACGATTGTCTACAAAATTACCTGAAGGACAAAAAGCTCTCCGGAAACAGAAAACCGGCAGCTTCCTTCAAGCTTTTCAGCAACATAGCATATACTCTTTGTGCCAAAGCCATGTCCCGCCTCCTTTGTTTGGGGAAGTCCGTTTATGAGAAGGGGCTTTTTAGCAAATGTATTTTTTATTGAAATTAACAGCTTATCACCATTCATATGAAGGTCAAGGTCTATATATTTTTTGCTTACGTCAAGGGGAAGAACTGCCTGTATGGCGTTTTCAAGACCATTGGATAAAATACAGGTAATATCAACGTCAGAAAAGGGAAGCTTCTCAGGAAGTCTTATAGAATACTGAAAGCTTATTTCATTATCCTTAAGCTTATTTTCATGCGACGATAAAATCATGTTTATTATTTCACATTTACAGTATTTATGCATAGCTGTTTTATCATAAGCGTCAATGATTTCACGAATATATGCTTTGGCCTTTTCATTTTCTCCGTTTTCAATAAAGGCAGAAATATTGGAAAAAAAGTGTCGCATATCATGGCGGAGAAGGGAAATGGCATATTCTGAACGCCGCATTGCCTCTATTTCCTTTTCCGATTGCTGCTGCTGCATTTTCATAAGCTGGTTGTGCTGTTCTATTTTGCTGGTTTCCTCATATTGCTTTAAATATAAAAATAAAAACAGAGTATATGAAATGCAAAGTATAAAGCCTAAAAATTCAACGACTATTTCAAGACCTGAATAAAGGAGCTTTGAATAAACAGTAGTTGCATAATCAAAAATATAATAAACAAAAGGCATGATTCCAAATATCAGTAAAGCTTTTGTTGATTTAGGCAACAGTATGGCTATATCAGAAACAAAGTATATAAGCGCCATAAAAACAATAAGGGTAACAATAATGCGTACACAATAATATACCGTCATGGAATGTGTAAGGCTAAGAGCCGCAAGCCCGCACCAGTTGCTAATCTGCATGTACAGATAGGCAGTAAATAATGAAAGCGCAGAAAGAACGCCTCTAAATTTATAAAACAAGGTTAAAAACAGAATAAATGGAAGATGAATAATCAAAGGATAAAGCTGTTCTGTAGTGTCAGCTCCTAACAGAATATAGGAAAGAATATCCGCCATACCTATAGCAAAGGAAAAGCCAAACAAAGTTAAAATATTTTTGCGGCTCATTCTGATACCGAGAAAAGCGGCAGATATGTACACGCCAAACAGAAGAGTGGTTCCATGATGTATAAAACCTAAAAATTTTACGAGCATATATTTCCTCCATTTTATTTATAAAATAAGGTATCAAACAGTAAAACTCTTAACACTTTTTTAAGAAAAGGCTTACTCTTGAAACATCAGCGTAAAATACGCTTCCTTAAAGACCTTGGCAAGTCCTCGCGCTATAGGAATATTCCTTTGGCATTTTGTTATAATCTCAGTACTGTTAAAATGGTCAACGTTAGGCATATATACAATGTAGCTGCGATGACATTTAAAAAATCCGTTGATTACAGTCAGCCTGTCCTCAAGAGAATGGAGCGTTTCCGCTGCTTCTGCAATTCTGCCTGATTTTAGATAAAATATAACTTTCTTGTTTTGCGCTTCGGCAAATTCAATATCATGGAAATAAAGCTTCTGATATCCTAAAGAGGTTTTAACCACAAGGCTTTTTGGCTCATAGGAAAGCATATTGTTGCACTCGTTCAGCAATTCATTAATTTTATCGCAGGCTACAGGCTTTAAAAGGTAGCCGGAGGCCTTAACCTCGTAGGATTCAAGCGCAAATTCAGGGGAGGAGGTCAAAAAAATAATTTTAACATGAGTATCCTCCAGTCTAAGCTCTTTTGCAGTATCCATGCCGTTTAACAGGGGCATAATAATGTCAAGAAAAATTATATCCATATGGCGGGAGGAATTTTCTTTAATCAGCTCATCGCCATTATCGAATGTAAAAATATCAACAGGTATTTCCCTTTGAGCTGACCAATCCCTTATGAGCCGGGATGTATTCTGCAAAGCTGAAGTATTGTCGTCGCATATAGCAATTTTTAACATACATTTCCTCCCAAATTTATTATTATATCCAGTTTACTATATATTTATGTGATTTGCAATTATGCCAGACAGCATTTCGCTCCCTAAAAGCAGCGTTTCGCACTGATTTTATTTTTTTCATGGGATTAATGATAAAATTAAACAGTAAACAAAAAAAGGAGGAAAACTTTTTATGAAAAAAATTAAAAGTGTAATTTTAGCAGCAGTATTAGTTCTGTCAATGGCAGGATTAATGGCAGCCTGCGGAAAGAGCGAGGACAAAAAGGGCAGCAACGCGTCGAATGAAACGCCTGCGCCCACAAAGGAAAATGCAGATAAGGGTAATGCCCAGACGCCGGGCACGGAGGATAAGAGTGATAAAAATGATAATGAATCAGCTTTTCCTAAAGCCCTTTCAGGTGTTGACGCATATCCTGTACCAGACATAGCAAGCTCAGGCTGGCAGTTTTCAGGAGGCATGATTAACGGTAAGGAAATGGAACAGGAGGAGGTTAATACCATGCTTCAGGCATGCGGGGGCGTGTATCAGTTCATATTCCTTGACGAAGGAAAGGCACGGATGATTAATGGGGAAAAGACATTTGAGGGAACCTATAAATCAATACAGGATAATTATGCCATTGAAATTGTTTTTGACGGATATGAATATTACGGTGTGTTTACAGCAATTAATGGCGAAACCGTTTTAATTCTTGCAAATAAGACAGAATCGGAAATAGCTCTTTATTTTCTTCAGATTATTGATGAAGGATAAGAAATAATATACAAAGGGCTTTAGATATGCTGCGGGATTATTTGAATAGCCCCATAACATACCTAAAGCCTTTAATTATTTATAAGATAAAATTATAAAACAATAATTTATCTGTTATGTAAAATCTCCTATTTTGCCAAGCAATTTCCCAATACTATGATACATGCCTGAATATATTACTGGCTCGAGCTGCGTAAGATTTATATCAAAAGTATCTGCGCACATAAGCGTTTCGTCTATTTGAACATTTTTAATTTTACAGAAAAAAGTGGTAGAAGCTCCTGTTTCAACAGATTGAGCCACTTCACATTCATATATCCACCGGCTGGCATCCAGAATAGGAACATCTATAACAGCTCCCCTGGAAACATCGTATAAAACGCCGTCTTTTTTTCCGTCCTTTCCATGATGGGTACCCAGATAATCCATAAGCCCAACCATATCCGTACTAACGAGATTAACGCTTAAAATACCTGTTCTTATTACATTCTCCTTAGTTTTTTTAGTGCCAAACATGCTGATAATCAATAAATAATCATCGTCCTTTTCGTTGGTAACGCTAACCCATGTAATTGGCGCAAAATTATATGTACCGTCTTCGTTGTTTGTACCAATAATAAAAGCCGGTTGAACGCACATGGAAAAATGAGCTCCTGCTGATTTTCTCTTTACAGTTTTCATAAATTCTCCTTTCCTGATTACGATTTACAGATGGTTAAACTATAAACATCTTAATTTATATCGCCATAAAACCAAAGCGTGGCTTTTTCACGGTGACCTTCATCATTTATAATTTCCATATATCCCTTTTCAAAAAGTGTTGTTTTAATATTTCTTAACTTTACAAAGGACTGCTCTTTGGACTCAAGCGCTTCCCAACTTTGAAAGGAATCGTCTCTGTCCCAAAAGGTGTTATAGTAGCTTTGACTGTAAAATATAATAATTTGCGAACTCCAATAATTTGGAGAATCTATCAATGCTACAACCTTGCAAAAAGGCAGATTTTCCGGCTTTTTTCTAATAATGTCCAAGGTTTTTTCAAGCCATTTCTGACAAAAGGCGGTTTTAATCCTGCCGGCGGTTTTAGGACTTTGAATAAACATACTGCTTGGAACATGGAAGTGCTCGTAATCACTATCAGTATTACGAAAAGGAATAATTCTGTCAATGTTTTTAAAAAGGGTGTTCAGCTTACGCCGCTGTCCCCGTATTTTTTTATTGTAAAAATAATACATAAAAAATTCTCCTTATCAGCAGTATGGTAGTAATTACAATTCAATCCGTAAAATCTCTGCTGCATATCGCTATCTTCTCCTTGTAAAAAATTCCTTAATATTTGCAGGATGAAAAAGTATAAGCAGTGGGAAAAGCTCAAGTCTTCCCGCAAGCATGTCAATTATAAACACTATCTTAGATAAAGGCGAGAACAGTGAAAAATTACTTGCCGGACCGGCAAGCTCAAGTCCCGGCCCTATATTATTTATTGTAGCGGCAACGGCAGTAAAGTTTGTAGTCAAATCCTTTCCCTCAAAGGATACAAGGAAAACGGACAGAGTGAAAAGGACAATAAAGGTTATAAAATAAACGTTAATAGCCTTAATGGTTTCCCTGTCTACAGCCTTGCCCTCCACCTGTATTTTCTTAACACTGTTAGGATGAATATAGGAATTAAGCTCTCTTTTAATGGTCTTTATTACTACAACAAACCTTGCAACCTTTATGCCGCCTCCGGTGCTTCCTGCGCACGCGCCTATAAACATAAGCAGCACCAGAACGGTCTTAGCCGTGGAATTCCACAAATTAAAATCAACGGTGGAAAATCCTGTGGTAGTTATAATAGAGGCAACCTGAAAAGCCGAATCCCTCAGGGCGTCAGCTATATGGGCATATGTGCCTAATATATTTAAAAAGATAATGCCAATGGATGAAATAATTATTATAAAATACCATCTTACCTCCTCCATGGCAAAAGCCTTTCGGAATTTCCTGTAAACTATAAGGTAATAGGCATTAAAATTGACTCCGAACAATATCATAAATATGGTAATAACCCATTGAAGATATGGGGAATAACCTGCGATGCTGCTGTTCTTTATTCCGAAGCCGCCGGTTCCCGCTGTGCCAAAGGCAGTACATACAGAGTCAAAAACCGGCATGTTGCCAATAAGAAGAAGTATTATCTGAAGAACTGTAAGGGCAAAATAAATGCCGTATAAAATTCTTGCAGTGGATTTAAGCTTAGGGGCAAACTTGCCTACGGAAGGTCCCGGGCTTTCCGCTTTCATAAGATTTATGCTTGAGCCTCCCGACAATGGTATAATAGCCATAATAAAAACAAGAACGCCCATTCCCCCTATCCAATGTGTAAAGCTTCGCCAAAACAGGCTGCACCGGGAGAGACTTTCAACATCGGTAAGGATGCTGGCCCCCGTAGTGGTAAAGCCGGATACGGTTTCAAAAAGAGCGTCAAGATAAGAAGGTATTTCCCTGCTTAAAAAGAAAGGCAGGGCGCCGAAAAGACTTAAAAAAATCCAGCTAAGGGCAGTTGTTATACATCCTTCCTTTAAATAAAACACAGAGCTTTTCGGTCTTTTAAGGCATAACAAAAAGCCTAAAAGCCAGCATAGGGCAAGTGTGAAAAGGTAATAAAAGCCTTCCGTTTCCCTGTATATTAAAGCCACAAGACAGGGAAGAAGCATGAGAACAGCTTCTGTTTTTAAAACTTTACCCATCAAAAAACGGATAACTGATTTATTCATAAAAATCCTGCCTTTCCATATCTACTTAAGTATATCTTTAATATCGTTAAAGCCTGTATGTGTTGTAACAATCATAACGGTATCATTTGCCATTATCTTATCATTACCGCTTGGAATAATGATTTTTCCGTTTCTGTTTATAAAGGCAATAAGAAGATTATTTTTAAGGTTAAGCTCCATAATCGGCGTGTTTGTAACGGGAGAGCCTGACGCAACCTTAAACTCTATAGCCTCAACACGGGAATCGAACAAATGGTAAAGTGTTTCTACATTACTGCCTAATGACGCGCGCTTTGCTCGGACATAGGCAATAATAGCCTCGGAGGTTATATATTTCGGATAGATTACGCTTCCAAGGTCAAGATTGTTTAAAACCTCCCTAAAGTTAATACGGTTTATCTTAGTGATAACCTTTGCCTTAGACACCTGCTTTGCATGAAGGGTAAGCATAACGTTTTCTTCATCTATTCCCGTAAGCGGCACAAAGGATTCAACAGTTTCGATACCCTCCTCCTTAAGCAAATCCGCATCAGTTCCGTCGCCGTTTATTATGATGGCCTTAGGGAGAAGTATGCTTAGAGCCTCACACCGCTCCTTATCAGCTTCAATAATTTTAACGTCAATGCCTATGCCAAGAAGCTGCTTGGCAAGATAAAATGCCGCCTTTCCCCCGCCGATAATCATGGTGTTTTTAACATGGTGAGTGGCAAGCCCCAGATTTTTCAGGAATGCCCTTGCGTCGCTTCTTGAGGCCACAAAGGAAATATAGTCGCCTGCCTTAAGTTCAAAATTTCCGGAAGGAATATATATCTGCCCTAAACGCTCTATGGCACATATAAGAATATCCTTTGCATAGGTTTTGCCTATGGAGGCAATAGATTTGTCTGTAAGAGGATTGCCCTCCTCAAGCTTAAACTTTATAAGCTCTGCCTGTCCGTGGGCAAAGGGATTAACCTCAAGGACCGTAGGCAGACACAGTATACGCGCCGCCTCATTTGCCGCTTCAAGCTCGGGATTTATTATCATAACAAGTCCAAGCTTTTCTCTAAGATAATTTGTCTCAACGCTATAATCAGGCGTACGGACTCTGGCAATAGCAGCGCATTCGCCTACACGCTTTGCAACGGTACAGCACAAAAGATTAAGCTCGTCTGACTCGGTTACGGAAATTAAAAGGTCGGCATATTCAATGCCTGCTTCCATAAGTATGCTGTAGCTTGCTCCGTTTCCTACAACACCCATTACATCATAAATGTTTGTAATAGCCTGTATTGTTTTATGGCTTTTATCAATTATGGTGATGTCGTGTCCCTCCTTTGACAGCTGTTCAACAAGAGTGACGCCCACCTTTCCGCAGCCGACTATAATTATATGAAGTCCCCTTGCAGCGGAAGAAGATGATTTTTTCATTTTAACAAAAAACCTCCGTTTATTATAGTAATCAGCCGTAGCTGTAAAATTATTAACATTATAGCATTTATGCATAAAATATGGAAGATTTTTATAAAATATTCTAAATTGGCTGTTTACAAAGGCTTATAGGGTATGCTAGAATTTTAATGTGGCGAAAAGTGCACGTTAAGCGCTCTTAAGGGAGTGCTTTATGTATTGTTATATACATATGCTGTGATAATATAAAAAAGTGTCGTCTGAAGCCGACACTTGCAAGTTCGGAAAGTCTAAAAAACAGACTTAGCCAAACTTGTGGCTTGCATGACGGAATTTCCTATATATTAAAAAAGTGTCAAGAGCTGATTAAAAAACGGAAGGAGAGAAAATATGGAAATGTTAGGTAACATCGCTATTTTGATTGCAGGGTTTATTCTTCTTATAAAAGGAGCGGATTTTTTTGTAGAGGGAAGCGCCTCTATAGCAAAGCTTTTAAAGGTACCAAGCATAGTGGTAGGCTTGACCATAGTAGCAATGGGAACAAGTCTTCCTGAAATGTCAGTCAGTGTTTCAGCGGCAATTAACGGCTCAAATGAAATAGCAATAAGCAATGTAGTCGGTTCAAATATTTTTAATCTTATAGTGGTGCTTGGAGTATGCGCCTTGTTTAATTCAGTTCCGGTAGACAAACAGATTCTAAGGAGAGATTATCCCTTTTTAATTTTTATAACAGCAGTACTGGTATTTTTTATGGCGGATATTATAAAGCCTTGGGCAGATGTTGAAGAGGGAAGCTCCGGAATTCTTTCAAGGCTCAACAGTATTATCTTTTTATTTTTATTTATAAGCTATCTGGTATTTACCGTAAAGGGTGCGTTAAAGAGCAGAAAAACCAATATTGCGGCAGAGGATGCCGGCAATGAGAAACCTCATAGTCTTTTTATAAGCATAATATTTATAGTTTGCGGAGTTATAGCAATAAAATTTGGCGGTGATTTTGTAGTAGACAGTTCAAAATATATTGCGTTAAAAATGGGAATGACGGAAACTCTTGTGGGACTTACAATAGTAGCATTAGGAACAAGCCTTCCGGAGCTGGTCACATCCATGGTGGCGGCAAAGAAGGGTGAGACATCACTTGCCGTAGGAAATGTAATAGGCTCAAATATTTTTAACATTATATTTATTTTGGGAGTGTCAGGCACTATTCATCCTATTATGGCAGAAAAGCAAAATTTAATAGATGCAGTTATAAGTCTTGTAATAAGCATAGGAGTATACTTTTTGACAGTAAGAAAAAGGAAGCTTGAGCGAAAGGAGGGTATTGTAATGCTTTCCGTGTACGCAGTATACATGGTATATGCCATATTAAGGTAAACAGACGGCAGCCGTAAGTCCGGAATATTTATGCTCCTAAATCCTTTTACAAAACATAAATCATATTCATGCCTTTGTATAAAATAAAGTTAATTTGTCCGTAAATATTGTGTAATTGATAAAATTATAGTATAATTATGAAAGCTGATAAATGAAGTAAAGATTTATATATTTAGGAGGTAGCTTATGGATATGGAAAAGGAGAATACGGCAGACAATGGCGCATTCCAAAAGAAGGTTGCATTTACACATTCGATAAAGATGAAGGTTGCATTGATGGTTGCTTTTGCAATTATATGCTCCACGGCGTTTAATTTAATAATTATTTTGCCCTATGTAACGAATGTTATTGAGACACAGAATAAGAATTATATGTATGATACGGCAAATGCAAATGGTCTGACCGTTGAAAGCATGCTTTCGCTGACAGACAAAAAAGAGGCGTTGTCATATAATGTCCTTGCATCTGTTTTTGACGGCGTGGGAATAAAAGGAATTGAATCAAGCTATGCCTACGTGGTGGCAGGAGACGGAAATATGCTTTACCATCCTACAAAGGATAAGGTAGGACAGTCTGTTGAAAATGATTTGGTTAAGGGCATAGTAGCCGATATAAAGGATGGTAAGAGAAGAGATTCGGCAGTTATAGAGTATGAGTTTAAGGGAACTATAAAATATGCCGCCTATTACATAACTGAGGACTTAAGCGCAGTCATACTGATTACAGCGGATAAGGATGAGATATTTGAAACAATGAGCACCGTAAGAAACGTCTGTATTGTTGCCGGAGTAGGCGCCACGGTTTTATTCACCATAGTGGGATATATTCTGTTAATGTTTATGCTTAAGCCTATTACTATGATTTCAAATATTATCGGAAAAATGGCCGGTCTTGATTTTACGGAAAATCCTGAGGCAAAAATTCTTTTAAAGAAAAAGGACGAAACCGGAGTTATGGCAAAGGCGGTGTCAGGACTTAAGTCGTCATTGATAGAGGTTATAAATAAAATAAAAGACCAGAGCGACGAGTTGTATGCGGCGTCAGAGCAGCTTAATACCGACGCAAAGGATACGACGGTTACAATGGAGCAGGTTGAGACAGCCGTAGGAGATATAGCATTAGGCGCAACAAATCAGGCTACGGAAACCCAGTCAGCCACAGAGGACATTATTGTTATGGGACATATGATTGAGGAAACATCAGACGAGGTTTCAACCCTGAAGGTAACAGCCGATGGAATGAAGCAGGTAAGCGGAGAGGCTCAAGGTCTTCTTGGAGAATTAATGAAGGAAAATGAAAGAACAAGAAAGTCTATTGATGATGTTTACAGACAGACTAACACAACAAATGAATCTGCATTGAAGATTAAGGAGGCTACAGCCATAATTACATCTATTGCAGAGGAAACAAACCTTCTTTCACTCAACGCTTCAATAGAGGCGGCAAGGGCAGGAGAACAGGGAAGAGGCTTTGCCGTCGTTGCATCCCAGATTCAAAAGCTTGCAGAGCAGTCAAGTGAATCTGCACAGAAGATTGAGGACATTACAACCGAATTGATTTCGGATTCATCGGTAGCAGTTAAGACTATGCAGATTGTAAAGGATAATATGGACACGCAAAGCACTAAGATGGTACAGACAGAAAACATATTTGAGTCATTTAACACAGGAGTGATTTCGTCTATCGAGGCTGTTGGCAATATAGCGACAAAAACAGATAAGCTGGATGCGTCGAGGGTTAATGTGGTTGACCTTGTTCAGAATCTATCTGCCATTGCACAGGAGAATGCGGCAAGCAGTGAGGAGTCGTCGGCATCTGTAACACAGGTAAGCGAGATTGTAGCCGATATATCTGACAATGCAAACAGGCTTAAGGATATAGCAGTGAAGCTTGAGGAGTCAGTGCAGGTATTCAAATTATAATAATCAGGCAACAAAAGAGCTGTGTCAGTTTGAAACAGCTCTTTTTAATGTATGGTAAATTTCTAAGAGCTTAAGTTTTTTGACAGCAGCGTAAGGCGGACTACTAAAAATTCTGAAAGGAAATAAAAAATGGTTGAGACATATAAATGTAAAGGCTGCGGCGCTCCCATAGAGTTTGACGGCAGCCAGGGAGAGCTTGTATGCCAATATTGCGGAACTCATATGAGCGTAAACGAGATGTCCCGGTCGGGAGAAAAATATGCTTCCCATGTTGATGATGAAACCGCAGAGAGCGGGGAAAAAATAGATGTAAACGGGTATAAGTGTCAAAACTGCGGCGCACAGCTTATTACAGACGATAATACAACCGCTACGGTATGCAGCTTTTGTAAAAGCCCTGCAATAGTGAAAAGCAGGCTTACGGGGCAGACTATGCCGGCTAAGATAATACCCTTTTCCATTACAAAGGATAAGGCCCGGGAAATTTTTAAAGGCTGGTGCCATAAGGGAGTGTTTACGCCCTCAGCCTTTAAAAAATCCTCCTTTGTGGAAAGCATGAGCGGAATATACGTACCCTTCTGGCTTTATGATTACAATGCGGAATGTCATATAGAAGCCCTGGCAACAAGGGTGAGGCACCACAGGGAGGGAGATTATCAGGTGACGCATACAGACCATTTCCGGGTGGTGAGGGAGGGAGAGGCCTTATTCCGACTTATTCCTGCCGATGCCTCGGAGAAAATGCCTGATGATGTGATGGATTTGCTTGAGCCATATAATTATACAGGTCTGAAGGACTTTCAAATGCCATATCTGTCAGGCTTTTTGTCAGAGAAGTATTCCTATGACAGCAGGCAGATGGCGCCAAGAGTAGAAAGCAGAGTACGCAGCTATATATTTAATGCGGCAAGAGATACGATAACAGGTTATTCTTCCATAAATATTACGGGAAGCAATACAAGGCTTAGGAGAAGGGAAGCCGTGTATACCCTTCTTCCTGTCTGGATGATTACATACAGGTATAAGGGAGAAAACAAAATACTTGCAATAAACGGACAGACAGGGAAGCAGGTTGGCACCCTGCCCCGCTCTAAGGAAAAGCAGCTTGCGTGGTTTGGAGGCATATTAGCGGGAGTATTTGCCGTACTGATGATGTTAGGAGGCTTTGTGGGATAATGAAGATAAAAAATTTATTTTGCAATGGCAAAGCCTGTTTTAAAATATTATTATTTATGGCAATACTTGTTTTTGCCGTAATCCACGTTTCCATTGTGTCATATGCCAAGAGCTCATATAATGTGGATGACAGCCATTATGATGATACGGAGCCAAAAATATATGATGAAGCGGAGCTGTTTAGCGACAGCGAGGAGGAGGAGCTTCAGAAGTCCTTAGTAAGCGCTGCAAAGAGGATAAAGCTTGATTTGGTTATAGTTACTACAGATTATAACAGAGGAAAGGAATCACTTTTATATGCAAGCGACTTTTATGACGATAACGGCTTTGGATATGATTATGACTGCGGCTCGGGAGTAATACTTCTTATAGATATGGACAACAGAGAGGTGGCAATTTCAACGGCAGGAGTATGCAGGGTATATCTTGACAGTATGACAGACGATATGATAGAAGAGATTACACCTTATCTGTCTGACGAGGATTACACAGGCGCGGCAAGGTATTTTATAAATAAAGTAAGAGAGCTTGCATTAGAGGCCTTTGAGGATGATGATTATGAGGAGGCGTTTGAAGCGTGGTACTCGTCGGACCATTCAAGCATAAGTGCGCAGAATGATTTTTATGATAAATATATTCCCCGAGATAACTTTTTTACCGTATTTAAAAATCCTCTTATTGATATAGTCATAGGATTTGTTATAGCAGGTGTGGCAGTTCTTATTATGAACTCGACGTCAAAAACAGGAAGCACGATAAATGAAAGAACTTACATGGAGGGGGGACAAATTAATTTAAGGGTACGCCATGACCAGTTTACGCATACTACCACCAGAAGAAGAAAAATCGAGACAGAAAGCTCAGGCGGCGGAGGCGGACACGGAGGAGGCCATGTAAGCAGCTCGGGACACAGCCACGGGGGAAGCAGCGGGAAGTTTTAAAAAATATATAAATTAAAAAAATAAATTATAGAAATGAAAGAGAGGAAGCTTAAAGATGGAAGATGTTAAAAATCCGATAGTAACAATAACGATGGAAAATGGAGATATAATAAAGGCAGAGCTTTATCCTGACATAGCTCCAAACACGGTAAAAAATTTTATAAGCCTTATAAAGAAGGGCTTTTATGACGGGCTTATTTTTCACAGGGTAATTAAGGGCTTTATGATACAGGGCGGCTGTCCCTTAGGAACGGGAACGGGGGGCCCCGGCTATGATATAAGAGGTGAATTTACAATGAACGGTTTTGACAATACCCTTCTTCACACAGCGGGAGTATTGTCTATGGCAAGAGCCATGGAGCCGGATTCGGCAGGCTCCCAGTTTTTTATTATGCACAAGAACGCACCTCATCTTGACGGTCAGTATGCGGCGTTTGGCAGGGTGACAGAGGGCATGGAAAATGTTGACAAAATAGCAGAATGTGCTACAGATTATATGGACAGACCGCTTGATACGCAGAAGATGAAAAGCGTTACGGTTGATACCTTTGGCGTAGAATATGAGGAGCCTGAAACATGCTGAAGGCGGTAATATTTGATATGGACGGGGTGCTGGTTGACAGTGAGCCCGTCCATTTTGCAGCAGACAGAAAAATGCTTGAGGATAACTTTAATATAGAATTAAGCTATGAGGATTACAGTCGGTATATAGGCTCTACCATAGAAAAGCTATGGAAATTTTTCAGGGAAAAGTATAAGCTTTTTGACTATGAATGGAAGGAGCTTATGGAAATGGCTGAAAATGTCTTATCAGATATGACAGACGGCTGCGGGTATCCTGCCGTAGAGGGCGCGGCAGAGCTTGTGAGGGAGCTAAAGGAAAAGGGTTATCTTCTGGCGGTTGCATCTTCATCGCCTATGTCAAAAATAGAAAAAAATTTAAGGCAGCTAGGCATATATGAGCTTTTTGACAAAAAAATAAGCGGAATGGAAATAGAAAATCCAAAGCCGCATCCTGATATTTTCTTAAAGGCGGCTTCTATGCTTTCGGTAAAGCCGTCAGAGTGCATAGTTATAGAGGACTCAAAAAACGGCGTATTGTCGGCAAAGACGGCGGGCATGGCATGTCTGGGCCTCATAAATCCAAATTCAGGAAATCAGGATTTATCGAAGGCAGATTATCTTTTTGAGGATTTTTTAAGCGTAGACGAGCCGTTTATCAGAATGGTGCATAATCACTGCTTTGGCGAGCCGTGGTATGTTTTGGAAACAGAAAGGCTTAGAATAAGGGAAATGTGCCTGGATGACATAGACGACCTTATAAGAATATACAGCCACCATGAGATAACAAGGTATATGGAAGGACTGTTTGACAGAGAGGAGGAGCTTGAATATATGAAGCAGTATATAGAAAATATATACGGCTTCTATGGCTACGGAATGTGGATAGTAGAAAAAAAGGATAAAACCGTAATAGGCAGAGCCGGAATAGAATTTTACGACAGCGAAATGAAAAGGGAAAATCAAATTACGGGGGTATACAGGGCTTCCAAAGGCTTTTCCGGGGAAGATTGTAAAACCGGCTATGAGGCTATAGGAAAAAACATGGAAAACACAGGGAAAATTACAGCAAGGGGAAATGAATACTGCCATCTGCTTGGGTATGTCATAGGAGCGGAATATCAAAATAAAGGCTATGGCTATGAGGCGTGCAGGGCAGTGATTAATTATGGGATAAATAATCTTGAATTAAGCGAAATAAAGGTAAATATTGACAGGGATAATGATAAGTCTATAAGACTTGCAAAAAGGCTGGGATTTGAATTTCAATGACTGTCTGAAACGTAAAAGATATTTAAAAAATGTTTTACTTTTATATCAATATTTGATAAAATATATCTGTTGACATGCAAGTGAAATATATTAAAAATCATAACGAAAGGAAATGAGAGCGGAATGTATAAGATTATTAGAAAAAAGGAACTTAATCCTACTGTTACACTGATGGATGTGGAAGCGCCCCTTATAGCAAAAAAAGCTGAGCCGGGACAGTTTATTATTTTAAGGGTAGACGCCGACGGGGAGAGAATACCTCTTACAATAGCTGATTTTGACAGGGAAAAGGGTATTGTAACCATTATATTCCAGATAGTGGGAGCTACCACGGAAAAGCTTAATCATCTTAACGAGGGCCAGTTTATCAATGATTTTGTAGGACCTCTTGGAGTGCCTTCAAAGGTTGAAGGTCTTAAAAAGGTAGCAGTAGTTGGAGGCGGAGTCGGATGCGCCATAGCATATCCTATAGCTAAAAAGCTTCATGCTCTTGGAGCGGAGGTACATTCTATAGTGGGATTTAGAAGCAAGGACCTTGTAATTCTTGAGGAGGAGTTTAAGGCTGTAAGCGACAAGGTCTGCATGCGTACAGACGACGGAAGCTACGGAGAAAAGGGACTTGTTACTGACGCATTAAAGGAGCTTATAGAGAGCGGCGAAAAGTATGATGAGGTTATTACCATAGGGCCTCTTATTATGATGAAGTTTGTGTGCGCCCTTACTAAGGAGTATGATATAAAAACCACGGTCAGCATGAATCCTATTATGATAGACGGTACAGGCATGTGCGGAGGCTGCCGTCTTACGGTAGGAGGAGAGACAAAGTTTGCCTGTGTGGACGGGCCGGATTTTGACGGACACCTTGTAGATTTTGACGAGGCTATGACAAGAGGCGCTACATATAAGGAGTTCGAGAGAAAAGCACACGAAGAAACATGTAATTTATTTAAGAAGGAGGTTCAGTAATATGCCGAATATGTCAATGGTTAAAAACGAGATGCCTTCACAGGATCCAAATGTCAGAAATAAAAACTTTCTTGAGGTTGCCTTAGGCTATACGGAGGAGCAGGCCTTAGACGAAGCCGCAAGATGTTTAAATTGCAAGACAAAGAATTGTGTGGCAGGCTGTCCTGTACAGATACAGATACCTGATTTTATAAAGGAGGTAGCGGCAGGCAATTTCGGAAAGGCTTACGATATTATATCAGATGCAAGCTCCCTTCCGGCAGTATGCGGAAGAGTATGTCCGCAGGAGTCACAGTGTGAAGGAAAGTGCGTCAGGGGAATTAAGGGCGAGCCTGTGGCTATAGGCCGTCTGGAGAGATTTGTAGCAGATTATCACAACGCGCATTTTAATGGTGAGGTAGTTAAGCCTCAGTCAAACGGTCACAAGGTTGCAGTTATAGGCTCAGGTCCTTCGGGACTTACATGCGCTGGTGATTTGGCAAAGAAGGGTTACGAGGTAACTGTATTTGAGGCGCTTCATCTCGCAGGAGGAGTTCTCGTATACGGCATACCGGAGTTCAGGCTTCCAAAGTCTATTGTCCAGAAGGAGATAGACGGACTTAAGGCTCTCGGCGTAAAGATAGAGACAAATATGGTTATAGGTAAGGTTTTATCAATAGACGAGCTTATGGAGGAGTACAAGTTCGAGGCTGTATTTATAGGCTCAGGAGCAGGACTTCCAAGGTTTATGAATATTCCGGGAGAAAATCTTAAGGGCGTATATTCAGCCAATGAATTCCTTACAAGAGTAAATCTTATGAAGGCATATAAGGATGAAACAACTACTCCTATACAGCATGCGAAGAAGGTAGCCGTAGTCGGAGGTGGAAACGTGGCTATGGATGCTGCAAGAAGCGCAAAGAGGCTTGGAGCAGAGGAGGTTTACATAGTATACCGCCGTTCGGAGGAGGAGCTTCCTGCAAGAAAGGAAGAGGTAGAGCATGCTAAGGAGGAAGGCATTATCTTTAAGCTCCTTACAAATCCTACAGAAATTTTACCGGGAGAGAACGGCTTTGTAGGAGGCATGAAGTGTCAGGAGATGGAGCTTGGCGAGCCTGATGCGTCAGGAAGAAGAAGACCTGTAGCTAAGGCTGATTCTGAATTTGAGCTTCCTGTAGACTGCGTAATCATGTCTATCGGAACATCGCCAAATCCTCTTATAAAGTCTACTACAAAGGGACTTGAAACACAGAAGTGGGGCGGTATTATTGTAGAGGAGGATACGGGACTTACCTCAAGAGAGGGAGTATACGCAGGCGGAGACGCAGTTACAGGCGCCGCTACCGTTATCCTTGCAATGGGAGCAGGAAAGACCGCAGCCCAGTCCATAGACGAATATCTTAGCAGCAAGTAATCGGAAAGGCAAAGAACAATTATGTTAGATATGGTAAGGAACATATTTGACCCAAGCAACTCATTCTATGAGTTTGGCAGAAAGCTCATTTATGTTTTGGCGCTGAATATTATATTTATTATTACAAGTATTCCTATTATTACAATGGGAGCGTCTATGGCGGCAATGAATACGGTTTTTCTCAAGATAATAAATGAGAGAGAGTTTTCAGTGCTTAAGGATTATTTCAGCTCCTTTAAGGTGAACTTTCTAAAGGCAACAATACTATGGATAATAGGTTTAGCCGCAGGCTTTGTATTGTATGTGGATATTGTTTACTGGTTAAAGTATGGCATTGACGAGTACGGCTTTACATTAGGCTACTCTATGATGATATTGTCAATACTTGCAGCCGTATTTCTGGTGATTATGCTCCATACTGCGTTTCCTTTAGTATCCCGCTTTGATATGAGCGTAAAGGATTTGATTATAAACACCTTTATAATTACGGTTAAAAATATTCTCTATGGTGCGGAAGCCCTGTTATTTACCGTACTTATAGTGGGAACAAGCGCTTATATGGTAATAACGGGAAGACTGCTTATAATGATATATATGCTGTTTATATGCTTTGGGTTAAACGGACTTGTTCAGAGCTATATATTCCGCAGGGTATTAAATAAATATTCTGAGGATTACGAGGAAATGGTGAGAAAGAATATAGAGGACTTAAAAAAAGAGGGATATACGTTTGAGGATATTGAGTAGTTATTATATATATGCTTTGGTGGTATATATTTAATATTCGGCTTCAAAATATATGCCTGAAATAAAAAACGAGGCGGCTCCTTTTGGAACGGCCTCGTTTTTTATGTTTATTATACAGTGAAATATTAATTTGTACAGGTGAAAAGAAAAGTTCCTCGCATATGTAGTCCGGGGCTTAAGAATAAAGGGAGCTTGGAAGGTGGCGGTATTTTGTTGATAGAATTTCTTCCATGTTCCGAAGCTTTAAAAATTATATTTAGCTGCCTGCCTCCCCTTAAGCCCTCCACCATTCCGCCTCCCAGAGCCTTTTAATGGGACAAACCCGGACTTCATGTGAAGAAAAACATATTTTAAACGTACAAATTAATATCTTTAGTTTTTCTTATCAGAAGCTCCATCCTGAGTATATGTATTATCGTCAGACTGTTCATCCGCTTCCGCATCCTTCGGTGTGCTGAAAGGCCTGTCAGATAAATCAAAGGCGGAAACAATTTTGTCCCGGCTGAATTTTTCATGCTCGTTTTCAGATTTATACGTTTCATATTTATCCTTTACATAAAAATCAAACCAGTCAGAGATAATGGTTTTCAGGGAAGCGCCCACAGGCACCGCTATAAGCATGCCCAGAAGTCCCGCTATATTGCCGCCTATGGTGATTGCAATGATAATAAATCCCGGATGCATGCCTACTATATCCCCTACAATTTTCGGACACAGTATATTACAGTCAATCTGCTGAACTATAAATAAACCGATTACAGCGGCTACAGCCAGCCATATATTTCCGGAGAACAGGGCTACAATACCTGCAAGAACTATGCCGACAAACGGGCCTATATATGGCACAAGATTGCATATGCCTGCAATAATACCTATGACAAAGGCATAATCTATACCTATAATGGTCAGAACAAGAGTGGACAGCAGGGCAACGACAGACGCCTCTATAAGCTGTCCTCTTATGTATTTTGAAAAGGTATAATTAATAATATGTAGAGAACGCTTTATAACCTTTCCGGCTTTTGATTTCCTGAATATAACATAAAAAAATCTTTCCCAGATAGAGCTGAAATATTCATGGCTGAAAAGCACGTAAATGCTTAAAATTAAGGATACCATAAGGGAAAAGATATTGCTGCCGAGAGCAATAATAAAGTTGCCGATGCTTTCTACCATGGATATCATCAAATTCTGAAGAAAGCTTGTAATGTTGTCAAGCTGGCTTATAATCAAATCTCCAAATGGAATATTTTTTTTAGTGATAAGCTCTTTAAGCGCATCCGATGAAAAGGTGTTGTTGCTGAAATAATCGGTTACAGTGTTAAAAATAGCCGAAACAGTACTTGACTGGGAAAGCTGTCCGCCTATCATAAAGTAAATTCCTACAATAAGGAAAATAATTACAGCAAAAAGGCAAATATAGGAAACTATAAGTCCAACACTCCGGCATAAGCCCCTTTTATGAGGAAAATGCTTCCTTTTCATAAGAAAGTTTTCTATGGCGTTCATTGGCGCAAACAAAAGATATGCAATAATAAATCCTAATATAATAGGAAAGGATATATCATATAATCCTGACAAAAAGCTAAGCAGATTGTCATAAAAGGACGGTATGGCGTCAATAAGCCTGAAAAGCAAGTAGATGACAACTGCTGTAAGTATAAGATATTTGCTGAATTTGGTATATCTTTTATCTAAATTTAGTTTCATAGGACACCTCGTTTCATTTAAAAATACAAATAATAATATAACACAAAAAAAAGATTAATAAAATAAAATATTGTAGAATTTTGAAAATTAATATATACTATAGCTCAGTACAGGAAAAAGCAAAGGAGGAAAAAATGGAAAACTTAGGAGGAATGGACATTAAAAGTGAAAAGACGGAAAAGCTTTATTTAGTCCTTATCTCTACGCCGGGCATATTTGCCACGCTGATAAAGCTGTTTACAAGGCATAAATATATACATATTGTGCTGGGAATGGATGAGGAGCTAAGGCATGCCTACAGCTTTGGAAGAAGAAATCCTAAAATACCGCTGCTTTCAGGCTTTGAGCAGGAGAAGATGGATAAGGTGGTGGAGCATTTCCCAAGGGCGCTCTGTATGGTAACGGAGATTACATGCACAAAGGAGCAGAAAAGAAATGTATGGAAGCGTATAAATTATTATAAAAAAAATGCAAAGAGATATCATTACACTGTGCTGGGGCTGCCGTTTCTTGTATTAGGGAAGCCATTTCATCAAAAGAGAAGATATGCATGCTCACAGTTTGTAGCAAGGACACTTGAGGATTATGGAATAAGAAAATTTGATAAGCATTATTCACTTGTCACACCTAAGGATTTCTACTATATGCCTGACAAAAAGGTGTTATATGTAGGTACGATAGAGGGATATATTGATAAGATGAATGGATATAAAAAATATATACAATAAAAAGTATTAAAGGAGTTAAAATTTTAAGGAGGTTAATTATGAGGGTTATAAATAAGAAATTAAAATCAATATTAATGGTCTTTGTACTTGTTATGATGGTAACAGGCTGTGGAAATAAACAGGACAGCGTTACCGTAAACGGAACATTAGGCGGAAAAACAGATGGGGCAGAGCATACGACCCAGGAGCCGACAACCCAAGAGCCTACCACTGAGCCATTTGTGCCGACAGAGATAAATATAAAGATGATAGGCGACATATTAATGCACGAGGGAGTAACAAACAGCGGACTCTTAGACGACGGTACATATAATTATGACCATATTTTTGCTAATGTAAAAAATGAGATACAGGGTGCAGATATAGCCATAGTAAACCAGGAGGTTATATTAGGAGGAAAGGAGCTTGGACTTTCAGGCTATCCATGCTTTAACGGTCCCTTTGAGATGGGCGACGCCCTTGTAAACGCAGGCTTTAATGTAGTGCTTCACGCCACAAACCATGCGCTTGATAAGGGAGCAACAGGAATAGACAACTGTCTTAATTTCTGGAAGACCAGCTACCCGGATATGGCAGTGCTGGGAGTTGCGCAGACAAAGGAGGAATCGGAAAATATATATGTGTATGAGCAGAACGGCATAAGGATAGCCATATTGAATTATACATACGGAACAAACGGCATAGCCCTTCCAACAGGCAGGGAATATATGGTAAATATGCTTGATGAGAACAGAATTATAAATGATTTAAAAAGGGCAAAGGAAATGTCGGACTTTGTTATAGTCTGTCCTCATTGGGGACCGGAGTATAAGAATGAGCCATGGAATGAGCCGGGAAGCATATATGATGAGGTAGGCTGGGCAAAGCTTATGGCGGATAACGGCGCTGACCTTATAATAGCAGCCCATCCTCATGTTATACAGCCGGTGGAATGGATAGAGGGAAAGGATGGAAATAAAACGCTTTGCTATTATTCTCTTGGCAATTTCGTGTCAAATCAGGATAAGGCGCCGAGAATGTTAGGAGCCATGGCAGATATTACTATATCAAATACAGAGGACGGACAGATATATATAAAGGAATACGGCGTAATACCTATTGTAACCCATAAGCTGTTTGGGAAACAGGCAATTACAACATACAAGCTTAGCGATTACACAGAGGAGCTTGCCGCCCAAAACAAAATTAAAAATGAGGATGGAAGCTTTTCCCTTCAGTACTGTAAGGATTTATGCCGGAAGGTGTTTGGGGACTTATATAAAGAGTAGAAGGAAAATTATGTTAATGGGGCAGCCGCGCTATTGACTTTCATAATTCGCCCTGTTACAATATAAGCAACTTGTAAATTGTTAAAAAATTTTATAAAGGAGATGTATTTATGGGGATTTTTGATGGAAAGACCGCTATTATTACAGGAGGAGGAAAGGCAAAATCCATAGGCTACGGAATAGCCACGGCTTATGCCAAGGAAGGAGCAAATATTGTTATTACAGGAAGAAATGAACAAAAGCTCTTAGATGCAAAGGAGGAGCTGGAGAGACTTTATAACGTAAAGGTTCTTCCTGTTCAGGCTGACGTATCTCCGGCAGAGGATTCCTTTGACCGGGTAAAGGAGGTTGTACAAAAGACAATAGAAGCCTTTGGACGTATAGATGTGCTTATAAACAATGCTCAGGCTTCCGCATCAGGCGTACCTCTTGCAGAGCATACAAAGGAGCAGTTTGACCTTGGAATTTATTCGGGACTGTATGCAACCTTTTATTATATGCAGGCATGCTACCCATATCTTAAGGAGACACAGGGCTCTGTCATAAATTTTGCTTCAGGAGCAGGACTTTTCGGCAATGCAGGACAGGCGTCATATGCAGCGGCAAAGGAGGCTATTCGTGGTTTGTCACGTGTGGCGGCTACAGAATGGGGCAAGGATAACATAAATGTAAATATTGTATGTCCTCTTGCCATGACCTCACAGCTTGAAAACTTTAAGGTTGCTTATCCGGAAGCATACGAAAAGAATTTAAAGGCCGTTCCTATGGGACGCTTTGGAGACCCGGAAAAGGATATCGGCCGTGTATGCGTGCTTCTCGGCTCTGAGGACTTTAAGTATATGTCAGGAGAAACTATTACCCTTGAGGGCGGAATGGGACAAAGACCATAATAATAAGCTATAGAAAGACTTTTTTGTAGAAGAATTTTCATAGAAAGATTTTTTTGGGCTGTCGCAATAGGTTTTAATTATACAAAATAAGGTATTGATACGCAGTTGTATTATACAATATTCTGTATATGCTTTTCTTATTGCGACAGCTTTATTTTTGAGCTTTCATATATAGATTATGGCGTTTTTAAAATTAATAAAAGCTATTAAAACTATGTTCATTGAAACAATGTTCAAAGAAAAAAACTTGATTTTTTTGCAAACCTGTGGTTATTATATAACTGTATGTATTGTATTCCCTTATGGGAAATAATAACAGGAGGAAAATTAAATGATGACAGAAGCAGTAAAAGCAACAAGAAAAACACAAACCATGGTAATGACTGCAGCATTTGCAGCATTAATCATTCTTTTGGCGTTTACACCGGGACTTGGGTATATTCCCCTTGGATTTATAAACGCCACCACGGTGCATATACCGGTTATACTGGGCGCCGTAATGCTGGGACCAAAATGCGGGGCATTTTTGGGAGCCGTATTCGGACTTACCAGCCTGATTAATAATTCATTTATTAATCCTAACCTTACTTCCTTTGTATTTTCGCCTTTTGTGTCAGGGGGCGGAATAAAGAGCATTATCATATGCTTTGTTCCAAGAATACTTGTGGGAGTGGCAGCTTATTTTGTGTATGCAGGAATAAAAAGGCTATTAAAGGAAAGGAAGGGAAGCGTATCGGCAGCCCTTGTCATAGGCGGCATAGCAGGCTCTCTTACCAACACCTTATTAGTTATGAACGGTATATTTGTACTGTTTGGAGACCAGTGGGCGGCAGCTAAGGGAATTGGCGATGCAATTTATATGAGCATACTGGGAGTTATCGTGGGAAGCGGTATTCCGGAGGCTGTTGTTGCAGGCATAATCACACTGGCAGCAGGTCAGGCCTTGCTGGCATTAAGAAAGTCGCTTAAGTTTTAAATAATAAAAAATACATACAAGAAGGGGCTGCTGCAAAATCCGCAAAATATTTACAGTATGGCAGAGTATATCATTGAAGCTGTCATATCCTGCATAAAATATTTGCTTTGCAGCAGCCCTGATATAAAAACATAAGGATAAGAAGAATATGTGGAAATGGGGGTAAATATGATACTTGCAATAGATATGGGAAACACAAACATAGTTATAGGCTGTGTTGACGATGAAAAAATTTATTTTGAGGAGCGCATTTCTACAGACTATTCAAAAACAGAAATAGAATATTATGTATTGCTAAAAATGGTAATGGAGCTGCACAAGGTAGATATAAATAAAATTACAGGCTCTATTATATCGTCTGTTGTGCCTCCGCTTTTAAAGGTTATAAAAAGCGCCGTGATAAAGCTTACAGGCGGAGAGCCGCTGGTGGTTGGGCCGGGAGTAAAGACGGGATTAAATATACTTATGGACAATCCAAGACAGGTGGGAAGCGATATGATAGTAGACGCGGTGGCGTGCATAAAGGAATACGGAGCGCCCCTTGCAATTATAGATATAGGAACAGCTACTACTATTTCTATAGTAGATAAAAATAAAAATTATGTAGGGGGAGTTATAATGCCCGGCGTGAGAGTAGCGTCGGATTCCCTCGTGTCAAAAACTGCGCAGCTTCAAAAGGTTAGTCTTGAGGCAACGGACAAATATATAGGAAAGAATACCATTGACTGTATGAAAAGCGGCATTATACACGGAAATGCAGCATGCATAGACGGAATGCTTTCCCGTATGGAGGAGGAAATGGGATATCCCCTTACGGCAGTAGCGACAGGAGGACTGGCAAGGGTTATTATACCAAACTGTAAAAGAAAAATAATTGAGGACCAGAGGCTGCTTCTTAAGGGGCTTAAGATAATTTACGACAAAAATAAGCAGTAGACTGCAATGAGAGCGTCTAAGCATGTAAAGCATTTGATAACAGATATCATTCGGCTTGCAAAATGAAATACCTGAAAATATGAGAGAAGATGAAATTATATATAACAAAGGGAGATAAAATATATGCTTACAGGAAAAAATATAGTATTGGCGGTGACAGGAAGCATAGCAGCATATAAGATAGCAGGACTTGCAAGCGCCCTTAAAAAGCTTAACGGAAATGTTACGGTACTTATGACTAAAAACGCCACAAATTTTATAAATCCAATTACCTTTGAGACGCTTACGGAAAACAAATGTCTTATAGATACCTTTGACAGAAACTTCCAGTATAACGTAGAGCATGTTTCGCTGGCAAAAATGGCAGATGTCGTTTTAGTTGCGCCTGCCTCAGCCAATGTTATAGGAAAGCTGGCAAACGGAATAGCAGACGATATGCTCACAACTACGGTTATGGCGTGTAAATGCAGGAAAATAATAGCTCCGGCAATGAATACAAATATGTATGAAAATCCTATTGTGCAGGATAATATTGAAAAGCTGAAAAGGTTTGGAATGGAGATAATAACGCCGGATACAGGCTATCTTGCCTGCGGGGATACAGGCATGGGGAAAATGCCTTCGGAGGAAACGCTTCTTTCGTATATTTTAAGAGAAATACAATGTGAGAAGGACATGAGGGGAAAAACCGTTCTTGTTACAGCAGGAGCAACAAGAGAAAAAATAGACCCGGTCAGATATATCACAAACCATTCTACGGGAAAGATGGGCTATGCCATAGCAAGAGCAGCTATGCTAAGAGGAGCTCAGGTTACTCTCGTCACAGGTAAAACAAGCCTTACGCCGCCGCCGTTTGTGCGTGTTATAGAGACAGAAAGCGCAGAGGATATGTATAATGCCGTTATGAGCAATGCCGGTTTCGCAGATATTATAGTGAAGGCTGCGGCAGTGGCAGATTACAGGCCAAAGAATCCTGCTGACAATAAAATAAAGAAAAAGGATGGCGACATGCGTATAGAGCTTGAGAGGACTAAGGATATACTTAAAACTCTCGGGGAGAACAGGCGTGAAAATCAGTTTATATGCGGCTTTTCAATGGAAACTGAAAATATGGTTGAAAACAGCCGGGAAAAGCTTTATAAAAAGAACGTGGATATGATAGCTGCAAATAATTTAAAGACAGAGGGCGCAGGCTTTGGAACAGACACAAATGCAGTAACCTTTATAACAAGGGAGGAAACGGTTGAAAAGCCCATGATGACAAAAGAACAGGCGGCTCACGAGATATTAACCTATATAATGTCAAGGATAAATAAGTAAATATATTTAAGAAGCCGTAGTATAGAATAATAAAAAACATAAAAAAATAAAGAGGTATAAAACCATGTCAGACATAGTTACAATGGGAGAGATATTAGTAAGGCTGTCCACCATAAATCATAATACATTTTCACAATCAGGCGAATTTCAGGTTAATTATGGGGGAGGCGAGGCAAATGTGGCGGTTTCTCTGGCAGGCTTCGGTCACAATGTGCGTTTTGTAACAAAGCTTCCTGATAATGCAATAGCAGACTGCGCCATAAATGAGCTTTACAGGATGCATGTAAATACAGATTATATTATAAGGGGAGGAGAGCGGCTCGGCAGCTATTATCTGGAGAGCGGCTCGTCGGTAAGAGCCTCAAGGGTAATTTATGACAGAAAGCACTCCTCAATAAGCGAGGCTAAGCCGGAGGAATTTGATTTTGACAAAATTTATGACGGGATAAAATGGCTTCATATTTCAGGAATAACGGCAGGAATAAGCAGGGAGGGAGCTGAGCTTACGGAAAGCTTTGCAAGGGAGGCAAGGCTTAGAAATATAAAAATTTCCCTTGATATAAATTACAGGGGAAAGCTTTGGAGCATGGAGGAGGCGGGAAAAGTAATGCCTTCCCTTGCAGAGCTTGCGGATATAGCGTTTGCAGGCCCTGTTGACTGCATAAAAATTCTTGGATGTACAGATACTATAGGAGATGACACAGACAAGGCTATGGCTGATAAAGCCGTGGGGGAGCAGGTGTTAAGAGAACTTGCTGAAAAATATAATATAAGATACGTTATAAATTCTCAGAGGGAAAGTATTTCGGCAACACATAATATTATAGGCGCAAGGATAATTAACGGGGCGACAGGAGAATGCGTTTATTCATCAAGGTATGATGTTGACAGCATAGTTGACAGGGTAGGGGGAGGAGATGCTCTGGCGGCAGGCGTGTTATCTTCCCTGGCGTATGACTATGAGGATTTTGCGCGTGCTATTGAATTTGGCGCAGCGGCGTCGGCTGTAAAGCATACTATAAACGGTGATTATAATATAGCCTCAAGGGAGCTTGTGGAGGAGCTTATGGTAAGCGGTGGAAACGGACTGATAAAAAGATAAAAAAGTACTTGCCAAATGGAATAATATAGTATATAATACTTTTTGTTGTAAAACATTGGCCCATCGCCAAATGGTAAGGCACTGGACTCTGACTCCAGCATTTTCAAGGTTCGAATCCTTGTGGGCCAGCTAATAAGCAAGCGGATTTATCCGCTTGCTTTTTTTATGGAAAAATTTCTTTATTATTACAGTGAATTTTTGCGTGGTTAATAAAAACACATATTTTGATTATGCAAATATTAAGAAAATTAAAAAACTATTAAAAAATATCTTGCAAAATATTAAAACCTATAATATAATTACAAAACAGAGAAGGCAACAAAAATAATATATTGCAGGAGGACAGCAAAATGAAAAAGAGCTTAAAAAAGCTTGCGGCATTGGGGTTGACGGTATGCATGGTATTACAGGGATTTGCAGTTTCGTCAGAAAAAAACGGAATTATGACGGCGGAGGCGGCGGCAATGAGTACACAGAGAGTATCAGTGCACGACCCATCTATAGTAAAGGATGGAAATGATTATTACCTGTTTGGAACACATCTTGGAACAGCCACATCAAGAAATCTTACTTCATGGAGTACAAAAAGCACAAGCCTTAATACGGATTATGCCTCTGTATTCAGTCAAAGCGCGGCGTGGTCAAAAAGGGGAAGCAAATCATACGATTTAAAAAATAATTTATGGGCGCCTGACGTAATATATAATCCTGCTATGGGCAAATGGTGCATGTATATGAGTGTAAACGGAGATAATTACTATTCGTCTATAGCGCTTGCAACAGCAGACAAAATAACAGGACCTTATACATATGCAGGAACAGTAGTATACTCAGGCTTCACAAATTCAACAGAGGCACAGGCAACAGATTATGCTAAGGTTATGGGAACAAATACTGTGGCAGGCAGATATGTGTCAAACGGCAGATGGAATTCTTCATATGGAACAAATGCCATAGACCCGTGTGTTCTGTACGACGCTAACGGAGATTTATGGATGTCATACGGTTCATGGTTTGGCGGCATATACATGCTTAAGCTTGACAAAAATACAGGACTTAGGGATTATTCATATAAATATTCAACAACTACAAATTCTTCAGACCAGTATATGGGCAAGAAAATATCAGGCGGCTACGGCGGAACTGGTGAAGGCTCATATATTGTGTACGATAAGGACGCAGGATATTATTATCTGTATCTGTCATACTGTGGACTTAATGCTACGGACAACTTTTCAGGTTATCATATGAGACTTTTCAGGTCAAAGAATATAACAGGACCTTATACGGACGCGGCAGGCAATTCAGCCATAAGAACAAGCAGCTCTGACAGTCAGAAGGTAAAAGGAATAAAGCTCTTTGGAAATTATTCCTTCTCATCACTTTCAGGAAACAATGAGCTCAGCTCAAACGGATATATGTCAGGGGGACATAATTCAGCAATGGTAGATTCAGACGGCTCAAGATATCTTTTCTACCACACAAGATTTAACACAGGAAATGAGTTCCATCAGGTAAGAGTACATCAGCAGTTTTTAAATCAGGATAACTGGCCTGTGACGGCAGTGTACGAATATCTCGGAAGCAAAATATCAAAGACAGGATACTCAAAGAGTGATATGACAGGCACGTATCAGTTTGTCAATCATGGAAATGAAGGTGAGGTTGCAGCTTATACAGGCATGCTTCCAACACTCAATGTAAGCCTTAACTCAAACGGAACAATATCAGGAGACGTTACAGGCACATGGTCATACACATCGGGAACTTATTACTGTCAGATGGTGATAGGAGGAGTTACATATAAGGGAGTATTCTTTAAACAGTATGATGAATCAAATACAAATACAGAGGTAATGACATTTTCGCTTATAGGAAGCAACAACCAGAGTATTTGGGGCTCAAAGGTATCAGACAATGAAAATGCATCATCACCGGTAAATACTTCAGCAGGCGCTTCCACAGCAAATATGGACGGCGTATACTATATAGAAAATGTATTCAGTGGACTTTATCTTGATATAGAAAACGGCTCGTCAGCAGACGGAGCAAACATAAGACAGTGGAGCTATAACGGAAGTCATGCCCAGAAGTTTAAGCTTGTATCTGACGGAAACGGATATTATTCTATACTTACGGGAGCTACAAACTATACTGGCTGTGTAGATATTACAAACGGCTCTGCCGATGACGGAGCAAATGTCATACAGTGGACACACTGGGGCGGAGATATGCAGAAGTTTGAGATTGTCCATGTAGGCGGAGGACAATATGCAATAAAGACAAAATGTTCGTCAGGTAAAAGCGGACTTGACGTATACGCATGGAGTACTGAGGCAGGCGGAAATATAAATCAGTGGAATTACTGGGGCGGAGACTGCCAGCTTTGGTATCTTAAAGCCGCAGAAGCATCTACAGCTTATGAGGGAACATATTATCTTCAGAGCAAGTCAAGCGGATTGTATCTTGATGTAGAAAACGGCGCAAATACAGACGGAGCAAATATACAGCAGTGGCAGTATAACGGCAGCCACGCGCAGAAATTCAAATTCGTAGCTGACGGAAAGGGAAATTACTATATCTTAACAGGCGCGTCAGGCTATACAAAATGCTTAGATATATATGAAGGCGGAACTGCAGACGGAACAAATGTAGACCAGTGGACCTACTGGGGTGGAAATATGCAGAAATATCACATAACAAAGGTAGGAAATTATATAGCAATACGCTCATTAAACAGTAATTATAAATCATGCCTTGATGTGTATGGCTGGAGTAATTCAAACGGAGGAAACATAGGAATTTGGAATTATTGGGCAGGAGATTGTCAGCTATTTAAGCTTATAAAGGCAGAATAATGAAAATTACATTTAAAACAGTGATTTTCTCATAAAAATAACGGACAGCAGGTATTGTAAAGATATTTGCTGTCCGTTTACTTGTGGCAGAAAGGACTTAATACCCTCCTAATTTCCTTACGCGCCCCTGCCCATAAAAATGTGCCGGACTTTGAAAAATCCGGCACGTTAAGTAACAGATATAAAATTGTAACAATTTTGACTATACGGCTTCATTATAATTTGAAGCTGCCTGTACATTGTAGGCTGCATTTGATGTATAGCTGTTAGATGCACCTGCATTAGTAGTTAAGTAGTAATTTACACGTGATGCATAATTGGCAACGAAAGAGCCGTAGTCTTTGAAAAATGACTGCACCTTAGACATATCAGAGTCTTTAAATTTGTCTGCGTCAAGCTTCATTCTGCCGTTTTTATCTACACTAAATCCGAATTGCTCTAATTTAGCCACGTTGTCTGCAGTTTTTTGCTTTATATATGACAGATTTGCCGATACGCCGGAATTTGAGCTTGATTCAGCAGCATCAAACATACCGTTATAATTTGATACAAAGCTTTTGGCTGTTGAAAGAATTTTTTCAACATCATAAGCATCTGTCTCATTGCCGTTGGCATCCTTTACTTTAGCGTATAATTCATCGGCAGCAAGAGCCTTGCTGTCAGTCTTCAAGTCAGATGCGCTTGCGTCAGCAGGCTTCTTTGTCTCTGTTGATGACGAAGCAGAACCAGAAACGGAACCTGCAAATCTAACGCGGGAAGAAATCTTAGAGCCATAGCTCATAACATTGTCTGCCGAGAATAAATCTTGTACCTTCGAAAGGTCAGCAGACTTTAACTTCTTTTCGTCAAGCTGAAGAGTTCCATTTCTTTGGATAGAAATACCTAATTCTGAAAGCTGGTCTGCATATGCAGCCGTAGTACTCATCATGTTTGCCACATATCCGGTCTTGTTTGAAAGCGTAGATTTTTTAGCTGCCGTCACGGTGGTGTTGTAATCATTAACATACGATTTCATTGCAGAAACAACCTTATCTGTAGCAGATGAGCCATTTTCAGTGTCCTTATAGGTATTGGCATTCTGCAGTGTTGAAACAGAAGACTTAAGGTAACTGAGACCTGTAGTAAGGTTAGAGTTTGCCTGCTGTGCTTCCTCAGAAACTTTAGGATTCATCTTATCTCTAATAAGCTTATCAAGAATGTAATCAGGGTTGTCGTTTCTTTTAGAAGACGATGTTGAGCCTGAGGTTTTAGATGAGTCGCCGCTGTAATGAGCCTTGAGAAGCTTTTTATAAGAGCCGCTCTTTATCATGCTCATTTCAGATGCCAGGCTGAACAGGTTATTTGAACCGCTGGTGCCAAATAAAGAATCTGAAGAGCCAAAATTTCCAAAAAATGACATACTTATCACTCCTTTCTATAGTATTTTGTATAATTATAATATATCTTTATTTTCAAAAAGTCAACAATTATTGGCAACATTTGTTAATGTTTGTTCTTAATTATTATATCGGCTTTTAATTAATAAATATTATTGAACTATTAAATATTATTGAATTTTAAAATAAACTGTGGTAGGATTAACTAAGGTATATGCAAACATGCCTGCAGAGAGGACGGAATAACAATGATAAAATTAGGAGAATATCAGGTACTTACCATAGTGAAAAAAACAGAATTTGGCGTATATCTTGCCGAGGGTGAAGGAAGCTCTGAAAAGGTGCTTCTGCCAATTAAGCAGGTAAGTGATGATGCCCGGCTTGGAGACAGGCAGAGGGTGTTTATATACAGGGATTCGGAGGACAGGCTTATAGCCACAACAAACACACCGAAGCTTACGGTAGGCGAGACGGAAGTATTAAGAGTAAATGACATAACAAAAATCGGAGCCTTTCTTGACTGGGGGCTGGAGAGGGACATACTTCTTCCCTTTAAGGAAATGACGGAAAGAGTGCGAAAGGATAAAGAGTATCTTGTGGCGTTATATATAGACAAATCAAACAGGCTTGCAGCTACCATGAAGGTATACAAATATCTTAAGATAGCGGGAGACTATGAGAAGGATGATGACGCAGAGGGCATTATATATGAAATAAATGATGATATAGGCGCATTTGTGGCAATAGATAACCGTTATCACGGTCTTATTCCTAAAAAAGAGATACACGAGAAGCTTAATGTAGGCGACAAGGTAAGGGGCAGGGTAACGGACGTAAGAGAAGACGGAAAGATAAATATAAGCATACATCAAAAGGCATATTTGCAGATGTCAGATGACGGAGAAAAAATACTTGCAGTTATAAGGGAGTATGACGGTATACTTCCTTACAATGACAAGGCGTCGCCGGAGGTTATCTACAGGGATTTTCAGATGAGCAAGGCTGCGTTTAAGAGAGCGGTTGGAGGCTTGTATAAGGCAAAAAAGATAGAGATTACAGATAAAAATATAAAGCTGGCAGAAGAATAAATTCCTATGGATTAAACAGTAAATCGGCTAGAACAGCAAGCAATAAAATATTATTATGTTTAAAATAACAAAACGGAGGACAATAAAATGAAGAAAATAATAAGTACAGACAAGGCGCCGGCGGCAATAGGACCATACTCACAGGCTATAGAGGTAAACGGTATGGTATACACATCAGGGGTTATACCTGTTGTTCCGGCTACAGGGGAGATACCTGAGGGTATTGAAGCGCAGGCAAGGCAGGCAATAGGAAATCTTGCGGCGCTTTTATCAGAGGCAGGCGTGCCGATGGAAAATGTTATAAAAACAGTTGTATTTATAAAGAACATGGATGATTTTTCAAAGATAAATGCAATTTATTCGGAGTTTTTTAAAACGGATTGTCCTGCACGCTCATGCGTAGAGGTAGCAAGACTTCCAAAGGATGTGCTTATAGAAATTGAGGCAATCGGAGTTAAATAATGAAGAATGTAACTAAAACAAATATTTTGTTTACATTTATGGTGGCGTCATACCTGCTTTTGATATATATAGTAAGGCTTATACCGGCAGATGTTTTAAATATAAATATCCGGCTTATACTGCCGGAGCTTATTATGCTGCTTCCGGCATTTCTTTATGTGACTGTGTTAAAGCCGGATAATCTGGGGCGGATAAATTTTTCCTTCCCGTCGCTTACAAATGTGATTAAAATAATTTTATTTACATTTTGCGTTATGCCTTTTATAACAATATTAAACAGCATATCCTCTATATTTGTGGAGAATCATGCGGCAAATACAATGTCGTATCTTACATCAAATCCTTTGTGGCTGAATATTTTATTTATAGCCCTGATACCGGCAGTGTGCGAGGAGTATTTGTTCAGAGGGCTTTTGTTTCACGGCTACAAAAAAAGAAATCCTTTGAAGGCAGTTCTTATGAGCTCCTTACTGTTTGGACTTATACATATGAATGTAAATCAGTTTGTCTATGCATTTGTTATGGGCTGTATATTGTGTATGCTTGTGTATATCACAGGTACGGTGCTGTCATCAATGATTGCCCATTTTATATTTAACGGAATAAATGTTGTTTTATCATATTATTCCGAAAATATGCTTAAGGAGTATGAGGCGGCAGGAGGGGAAGAAATTGTTTTGTCTGCATCAGATTATGTGATAGCGTATGGTATACAGATTACTTTAGCGGTATTGGGACTTGTGCTGGCATATATGCTTTTTAAAAGTATATGCAGGGACAACCGGGGCATGGAAAATATAAAGCTTATATTCAAAAAGGAAAACCGCAGTCAATATGATGAAAGTCAGGGAAGATTTTTTGATGCATACATTGCGGTTGGCATAATATTGTGTATGATTTACATATGCTTTTACGGGCTGTAAAAAATCATATTTAAAGCTATTCATCCCTGTAAGACAATGCTTAATGCTTGTCTTAGGGTTGAAAATAAAAAAATGAAAGGGAGGATGATAAATGGATATAGCAGCATTATCAGTGGATATGCACATGATTGACCTTCAAAGCAAGGTCAGCACTGCACTACTCAGTAAATCCCTTGATACTCTGGAGACTACAGGAGAAAGCATGATAAAAATGATGGAGGCATCGGTTATGCCAAATCTTGGACAGAATATTGATGTTTCAGTCTAAAGCCTGCAGTTGTATAGGGGTAGCATTTGACAGGGAACATTTTTATACAAAATAATAAATGTTCCCTTGTACAAATGTTACAAAATAGCGTTAAAAATGCGTGAAATAAGGAAATGTTTTTTGGAAAATACCTGTATATTACAGGTAATATTTTAAAGTTTTCAGAAAAAAGAGGAGAACTTTAGGACAATTTTACTAAAAGGTGATAATTCTTTTGGTTACATTGTCTATGGTTTTTTTTTGGTCTATAAGTTAAAATATAATAAGTTGATGATTATATGAAAATACAACATAAGAATTATAAAAGATTGAGGAGGATTATTACAATGGCAAGCTTATCATTAAGAAACATCAGTAAGGTTTATCCTAACGGATTTGTTGCAGTAAAGGATTTCAATTTAGAGATTAAGGATAAGGAATTCATTATTTTCGTTGGACCTTCAGGATGTGGAAAATCAACAACACTTCGTATGATTGCAGGTCTTGAGGAAATCAGTTCAGGTGAATTATACATAGGAGACAGACTGGTAAACGATGTAGAGCCAAAGGACAGGGATATTGCAATGGTATTCCAGAACTACGCTCTGTATCCGCATATGACAGTATACGATAATATGGCGTTCGGACTTAAGCTTAGAAAGACACCGAAGGACCAGATAAGCAGACTGGTACATGAAGCAGCCAAGATTCTTGACCTTGAGCATTTGCTTGACCGTAAGCCAAAGGCTTTATCAGGAGGTCAGAGACAGAGAGTTGCCATGGGACGTGCAATCGTTCGTGAGCCAAAGGTATTCCTTATGGATGAGCCTTTATCAAATTTGGATGCTAAGCTGAGAGTACAGATGCGTGTTGAGATTTCAAAGCTTCATCAGAGACTTGAGTCTACTATTATTTATGTTACCCATGACCAGACAGAGGCTATGACACTTGGTACAAGAATCGTAGTTATGAAGGATGGTCTTATCCAGCAGGTAGATACGCCTATTAATCTTTATAACTTCCCTAAGAATCTTTTCGTAGCAGGATTTATGGGTTCACCTGCCATGAACTTTATAGATGCAGAGGTTAAACAGGACGGCAATAATGTTTTATTATCATTTGGCAGACATAACATTAAGGTGCCTGATGCAAAGGCAAAGGAACTCCTTGACGGAGGATATGTTGGAAAGACAGTTGTTATGGGTATCAGACCTGAGGATGTACATGATGATGAAATCATGGTATCAAGTAACCCGGACAGCACAATAGAAACTACCGTTAAGATTTACGAGCTCCTTGGTGCAGAGGTTCTCCTTTACTTTGACCTTGAGGAGGCTTCATGCGTAGCTAAGGTAAATCCGCGTACAACGGCAAGAATCGGCGATACAGTTAAGTTTGCCCTTGATTTAAATAAGCTTCATATATTTGATAAGGAAACAGAGCAGGTTATTGCAAATTAGTATATAATTTTTCCTCAAAAAAAGAGAAAGCTTGAGGCATCCTCCGTAAGGAAGATGTCCCAAGCTTTATTTTTGGCAAAAATTTTGACTTTCAAAAAAATTTGTGTTAAACTGATAATAAGTATGATTATATCCAAAAGGGAAGGGGTTGGTTATTCCGATGATATCGAATCAGATACTACAAAATACAATAGACGGACTAAAAAATATAGCAAGGGCAGACCTTGGCATATACGATACGGAAGGCATGATTATAGCGGCAACCTTTGAAGAAACATCAGCATATAAGGACGAGGTGGTTGCCTTTGCAGATTCCGCAGCAGAAAATCAGGAGATGAACGGCTGCCAGTTCTTTAGGGTAAGTGATGAAAGCAGAGTGGAATACATACTTATTGTTAAGGGGAGCGGAAATGATATATACATAATAGGAAAAATGGCAGCATTTCAAATTCAAAGTCTCCTTGTGGCATATAAGGAAAGATTTGATAAGGAGAATTTTATAAAAAATCTTTTGCTGGACAATCTTCTTCTTGTTGACATATATAATCGTTCAAAGAAGCTTCATATAGAGACAAACATAAGGAGAGTAGTATATATTGTAGAGACAAGCAGGGAAAAGGACAGCAATGCAATGGAAACCCTGCGTACGTTATTCTCGTCAAAGGGAAAGGACTTTATTACTGCGGTTGATGAAAAAAATATTATTATTGTAAAAGAATTAAAGGAAAATGAAGGCTATAGCGACGTAGAAAAAACAGCTAACGTTATTCTTGATATGCTGAATACAGAGGCAATGGCAAATGTCCATGTGGCATACGGCACCATAATATCAGAGATAAAGGAAATGTCAAAGTCCTATAAGGAAGCGAAGATGGCCCTTGAGGTAGGAAAGATATTTAACAGTGAAAAAAATATAGCGGCATATAACAATCTTGGTATAGGAAGACTTATTTACCAGCTGCCCCTGCCCCTTTGCAAAATGTTTATAAGGGAAATATTTGACAGAAAAAGCCCTGATGATTTCGACGAGGAAACACTTTCAACAATAAATAAATTTTTTGAAAACAGCCTGAATGTTTCGGAGACGTCAAGGCAGCTTTATATCCACAGAAATACCCTTGTATACAGGCTTGATAAGCTGCAAAAGAGCACAGGTCTTGATATAAGAGTGTTTGAGGATGCAATTACCTTTAAAATAGCCCTTATGGTAGTCCGATATATGAAATATATGGAATCACTGGATTATTAGTATATAGTATGATATGATGTAACAGTTCCGAAATATATAAGGCATAGTCTGCAAATAAATATTATACGGCAGGACAAGATTAAATGGCAATATTAGTCGACACTATGTGAAGGGAGGAATGTAAAAACAATGATTATACTTGAAAATGTAAGTAAATCCTACTCGGCAGGTGCACCGGCGGTAAATAACGTAAGTATTCATATAAAAAAAGGTGAATTTGTATTTATAGTAGGGGATTCGGGGGCAGGGAAGTCCACTCTGATGAAGCTTATGCTGAAGGAGCTGGAGCCTACCTCGGGAAAAATATATATAAACGGAAAATATCTTAACCTGATGAAGCATAGAAAAATACCTATGCTGAGAAGGGATATCGGTATGGTGTTTCAAAATTTCCGCCTCTTAAATGACAGAAATGTATATGACAATGTGGCGTTTGCCCAAAGGGTAGTGGAGGCGCCGACTAAGGTTATAAGAAGAAAGGTTCCTGCCATGCTGTCTATGGTAGGTCTGGCAGAGAAGTATAAATCTTATCCAAGGGAGCTTTCGGGAGGAGAGCAGCAGAGGGTGGCGTTAGCAAGAGCCCTTATAAACAATCCGCCTATACTTTTGGCAGATGAGCCTACAGGAAATTTAGACCCGAAAAATTCATGGGAGATTATGAATCTTCTTGACGAAATAAACAAGCGGGGAACTACGGTAGTGGTAGTAACCCACAACAGAGAGATAGTAGATGCCATGCAAAAGAGAGTTATAGCCATACAAAAGGGTATGGTAGTAAGTGATGAAAGAAAAGGCGGTTATCTATGAGGATTAAAACATTGCTATATAACATAAAGCAGGGCTTTGTGAATATAAAGAGAAATAAATTATTTTCAATGGCGTCTATTGCAACCATTGCAATATGTATATTCCTTATAAGTATGTTTTATGCCGTGGTGGTAAACTTTAACTATATGATAGACACGCTGGAATCAAAGCTGTGCGTAACTACATTTTTTGATAAGGATATAACTGACGAGCAGATAGCAAGTCTTAGGGAGACTATCGGAAAGCGGGCGGAGGTATCGCAGATAGTTTATAAATCTGCCGAGGAGGCATGGGAGGAATATCAGGTTATATATTTTGGAGATAAGGCGGAGCTTGCGGCAGGCTTCAAGGATGATAATCCACTTGCAAATTCGGCTTCATTTTCAATATATCTTAATGATTCGGGAATGCAGAACACACTTGTAAGCTACCTTAACCAGCTTGAGGGAATAAGACAGGTAAACGCATCCGCAAATACGGCGTCCACCCTCAGCGACTTTGGGAAGCTTGTGGGATACGTATCGGTGGCGCTTATAATAATACTGCTGGCAGTAGCCGTATTCCTTATAGGAAATACCGTTATGATAGGAATAACCGTAAGAAAAGAGGAAATAGGCATTATGAAGCTTATGGGAGCTACGGACCTCTTTATAAGGTCACCCTTTATGGTAGAGGGACTTATGATAGGTATTGTGGGAGCTGTCATACCATTGCTTATAATGTATCCTCTATACAATAATCTTATAGGAAGGATAATGGTACAGTTTCAGACATTGCAGACAGTGACGGTATTTATGGAGGCAGGGGATATATTTAAGGTACTTATACCTATGGCCCTTATAATAGGAGGCGGCATAGGCTTATTCGGAAGTATAATAACAATGAGAAAGCACTTAAGAGTATAGCGGGGAGCTTAAAGAAGCTAAAGCTAATTATACTTATTGAGATGAAATGATTAATCAGGAGGCTATTATGAGAAAGAGATTGTTACAGGGAATTGGGCTGCTTTTAGCTGCGGCGCTTATATTTGCAGCTACTTCAAACACATATGCAACTAAGGAAATAGATGAGGCAAAGAAAGAAAAGGAACAGCTTGAGAATGAGCTGAAGGACACTGAAACAGCCTTAAACAGTCTGGAGGCCCTTAAGGGAGATGCGGAAGCGTATATAAAAAAGATGGACAGCTATATGGAAAATCTGTCTAATCATATTTATGAGCTTGAGCAGCAGGCCCAGGCAAAGTCAGACCTTATATCGCAAAAGGAAGCCGAGATAGGCGATATGCAGAACAGGATAGATGAACAGTATGCAGCTATGAAGCTTCGTATACAGTATATGTATGAAAACGGGGAGGTTTCTTATCTGTCTATGTTTTTCGGAGCCCAGGACATGAGTGATTTTTTAAATAAGGCTGAATATCTTACGGAAATAACAGAGTATGACAGAGACATGCTTGATAAGCTTCAGGATGCAAAGGATTCCCTTAATATAGCAAAGGCTAATCTTGAGACAGAGCTTGCGGAGCTGAACGGGCTTTTAAAGGAGTCAGAGGACGAAAGGGCAGCGGCGGAGCAGCTTGTGGCGGCTAAGGAGCAGGAGCTTGCTTACACAAACAGCGACATAGTGTCTAAGGAGGAGGCAATAAAGCGTCAGAAAGAGGACATAGAGGCTATGGAATCCCTCATAAAGGAGCTTGAGGAGATAGAGAGAAAACGTAAGGAAGAGGAGGAGAGAAGACAGAAACAGCAGCAGGTTACATATACAGGCGGAAGTATGATGTGGCCTCTTCCGGGAAGAACATACTTAAGCTCATACTTTGGAAACAGGGAGGACCCGTTTACAGGGCTTACATCATATCATTCGGGAATAGACATACCGGCGCCTACCGGTACTGAGATACATGCTGCATGCGGCGGAGAGGTTGCATGGGCGTATTACAGTTCAACCGCAGGAAACTGGGTTGGCATAGACCACGGAAACGGTTTGTATACGGTATATATGCATATGTCAAAAATTCTTGTGACAGAGGGGCAGCAGGTACAGACGGGAGACGTAATCGGGCTTGTAGGCTCTACGGGAAGGTCTACAGGACCCCATCTTCATCTTAGCGTAAGATTAAACGGAGAGTATGTGGAGCCTTTAAATTATGTTTCACCAAATTAAATAAAATATTATAATATGGATACAGCTATATTCTTAAGTATTAGTCATAATTGTAAGCAGGCTGGATTAAAGTCTGCTTATGAGGAAAGACTTCACTGGGAATATAGCTGTTTTGCGTTTGGCAACACAAAAAATTCATTGGACTTAATCGGAATAAGTGGTAGAATTAATATTATATGAAAATAATATGGAGGACACGGTAATGGATAATAATGGTTATAACAATACTGCTAATCAGGGAAATTCATATTCATACGGATACGGAGGAACCCCTCAGGGCGGATATAATATGAATGATAATAAAAAGAAGGAAGGCGGGTTTGCAAAGGGAGTTGCCGTAGGAATAGTCTGCTCTCTGCTTGCCTTCTGCGTTATTATACTGGTAAATCAGTTTTTTAAGAAGGATGGAAATAATATAAGCAATAATGGAGGCGATTTTTTTTCATCCCTGTTTGGAAATAATGATGACAGCAGTATTTTCACAGATGAGCAGATGTCTAAGATTAATCTTATACAGCAGTATATAGATATTTATTCATATTATGAGCAGGATAATGACAAATTTATTGACGGCGTATATTCGGCGCTGCTTCAATCCCTTAATGATAATTATGCCGTATACTATAATGAGGATGCTTATACTCAGATACTGGAGGGCAATTCAGGAGAATATTACGGAATAGGCTGCGTAGTCACCCAGAATGTGCAGACTGGATACGTAACGGTTGTACAGCCATATAAAAATTCTCCTGCATATGAGGCAGGAATTGCCGTAGGGGATATAATTCTTAAGGCAGACGATATAGAGCTTACAGGCATGGATTTAAACGAGGCAGTATCATATATGAAGGGCGGAGAGGGAACAGAGGTTACCCTTACTGTCATACATGAGGGAAAAGAAAAAACGGTAAAGGTTGAAAGAAGAAAAATAGAAGTACCTACGGTAGAATATGAGATGCTTGAGGACAATGTAGGATATGTGCAGATAACAGGCTTCGAGGAGGTTACGGAGTCTCAGTTTAGCGATGCGGTAGACAGCCTTATTGCCGACGGAGCAAAGGGGCTTGTATTTGACGTCCGCTCAAATCCGGGAGGCTCATATGATGTGGTTGTAGCTATGCTTGATAAGCTTTTGCCGGAGGGAACGTTAGTATATACGGAGGATAAGTACGGAAACAGACAGACAGAAACATCTGACGCAGCCTGTGTAGAGCTTCCGATGGCAGTTATTATAAACGGAGACAGCGCCAGCGCTTCGGAGATATTTGCAGGAGCCATGCAGGATTATGACGCGGCGGAAATTATCGGAACTACGTCATACGGAAAGGGTATAGTACAGAGCGTTATACCAATGGGAGACGGAACAGGCATAAAATTTACAATAGCGTCCTACTTTACGCCAAAGGGAGTGTGCATACACGGCATAGGAATTGAGCCTGATAAAAAGGTGGAGCTTCCGAAGGAGGATGAGGCGTATGACGATAACGGATATCTAAAGAAAGAATATGACACACAGCTTGATGCAGCCATAAAATATATTAATGAACAGACGAACCTGCATTAAAAGCAGTAGGGAGAATAGTGTGAAAAATAAATTTTTCACACGCAAATTTGTGCCTATTGCCCAAATTTGCAGGTAACAAAAAGGCATGGTGATTAAAATGGAGAGTGAGAAAATGGAAGAAGGCCTAGAAGAGAAGGAAGAAGGAATAGAAGATATAGGAACAAAAGAAAATGAAGCTGAAAAAGAAACAGAAGATAGAGAAACGGAAGCTGGATATGAAATAAAAGAGGAAATGAAAAGGAGCCGGATAGAGGAGGGAAAAAAGGGAAAAAAATACGAAATAGATATGTGTAATGGCCCTATTTTAAAGAAAATGCTGATTTTTGCCCTTCCTCTTATGCTGTCGGGAATACTGCAGCTTTTGTTTAATGCGGCCGACACTATAGTAGTGGGAAGATTTGCCGGAGATAATTCCTTGGCGGCAGTAGGCTCTAACGGTTCCATTATCAACCTTCTGACAAATTTGTTTATAGGTCTTTCGGTAGGAGCAAACGTAGTTACAGCCAGATTTTACGGGGCAAGGGAGAAAAATGCATTAAAGGAAACCATACACACGGCAATGCTTATAAGTGTAATAAGCGGTATTATACTTACTATAATAGGTATTATAGGAGCAAAACAGATACTTATATGGATGAAGGCGCCAAGGGAGGTGCTTGATTTAGCGGTAATTTACCTGCGTATATATTTCATAGGAATGACTGCTACCATGGTCTATAATTTTGGAAGCGCTATATTAAGGGCTGTGGGAGATACGAGAAGGCCCTTGTATTTTCTTCTTATATCAGGAGTTGTTAATGTAATTTTAAATCTGCTTTTTGTCATAGGTTTAAAGCTGGATGTGGCGGGAGTGGCCCTTGCCACGGTTATTTC
This sequence comes from uncultured Lachnospiraceae bacterium, assembly GCA_910584685.1. Lineage (GTDB taxonomy): Bacteria > Bacillota > Clostridia > Lachnospirales > Lachnospiraceae > CAG-303. The sequence goes on from CAJUAO010000005.1 coordinate 108,267, forward strand.
CCAATGTATTTCGGCAGCGCTGATAGTGCTGTGTCTTGTGAGGGAAAAGGGAGATATACATCTAAATGTAAGGGAACTTCATATAAACAAAAGGATATTCGGAATGATTGTAAGGATAGGACTTCCTGCGGGAATACAGGGAACTATATTTTCATTGTCAAATGTAGTTATACAATCATCCATAAACAGCTTTGGAAATATAGTGGTAGCCGCAAATTCCGCAGCGTCAAATATAGAGGGCTTTGTCTATATGGGCATGAATTCCATGTATCAGACTACATTATCCTTTACCAGCCAGAATATGGGCGCGGGAAGAATAGAGCGTATAAACAAAATACTTATAAGGGGACAAATGTGCGTTATAGCCGTGGGAGTAATTATGGGTATGACGGTAGTATTTTTGTCAGATTCCCTTCTTGGAATATATTCAAAAAGCGCAGCCATAGTGACGGAGGGAGTAAAAAGACTACAGATAGTGTGCGGAAGCTATGCTCTGTGCGGAATGATGGATGTTATGGTAGGAGCCTTGAGAGGAATAGGATATTCGGTTATGCCTATGGTTGTATCATTGATAGGGGCATGCGGGTTAAGGCTTGTTTGGATTGCCACAGTATTTAATATAGAGAAGTATCACGTTCCAAGAACTATATATATGTCATATCCCATGTCGTGGGCAATCACGGCGTCAGTACATCTCATATGCTACATTATAGTAAAAAGAAAGCTTAATAAGAAGCATCAGATTATATCAAGCTGTAATTATAAAGAGCCGGCAAATACGTAAATCATGTATTGCCGGCTCGGTTTATGTCCACGGGCAGGGGAAAGCTTTTAAACTGCCTGATTATATTATTTACATCAAAAAAAGCTTATTCCACACCATACCGTTATCAGAAATAAATTTACATTCCGATATAAGAAATAAAGAAACAAAAGCCGCCAAAGGCGTCATGGAGGATTATTATGCAAATAGCAATATGCGACGACGAGAGGGAAATAAGAAATATGCTTGGGGAAAAGCTTAAGAGGATGTATCCTGATTCAGGCGTATCATTTTATGAATCAGGGGATGAATTGCTTTTATCAGACAGTCAGCCTGATATTTTGCTGCTGGATATCCGGATGGAAGGGAAAAACGGAATGGAAACGGCAAAGGAGCTTCGCGGAAAAAATAAAAAAATGATTGTGATTTTTATAACAGCCTTGGAGGAATATGTGTTTCAGGCTTTTGACGTAGGAGCGTTTCATTATCTGGTAAAGCCCTTTGATGATAAGAAATTTGAGGAAATTATAAAAAAAGCCGTGGAGGAGCTTAAAAATATGGAAGAAAGTGAAAATATTAAAAATGAAAGTCTTATCATAACTTCAAAGGGCAAGCATATTTCTGTTAATCCTGCGGATATTATTTATGCGGAGGTATTTAACAGAAAGGTAATACTTCATACAATTAATACGGACGTGGAATACTATGGAAAAATGAAGGAATTGGAGGAAAGGGCAGGAGAGGATTTTTACCGCCCCCACAGGTCATATCTTGTGAATTTTAATTATATTATAAGATATGATGCGGAAACGATTTATCTTAAAAAGGGACAGGCTCTTATGTCAAAGCAGAATTATAAGGAATTTAAGAAAAGCTATTTAAGGTATAATCAGAGAAAGGGAAGAAAAAATGTATGATGAGGCATACGGAGCAGCCATATTTTATGGAACGCCAATTATGGAAAATATCATAGGAGCATATTGCTTTTACCGTATTTCAAAGCCCTTTATGAAAAATAAAAGGAGGGCGGTTTATGTGGGAGGGGCGTATTTTCTTATTATTCTAACGCTATATATTCTGCCCCTCAGGATTAATGCTTTTACCGCGTACCTTATAGGCGTTTTGGCCGCATTTTTTGTAATGTGTGAAGCCGACAGAAGAAATTATGAGCAGAAGGCTTTTCTTGCTGTGATATTTTTCTCAATACACTGGTTTACATATGCAATGGCAGAGATATTATATGACAGATTATACGGCTTTGCCGAAAATACGGATTATATGCTGGCTCATTCTGAGCTGTGGCTTTTGCTGTATTTAACGGTAAGCCTGATTTTTTTAGGTATGGAGCTTTTATTTATGACAGTTGGAATACAGTGTATTTTAAGAAGCTATTCCTATAAATACGAAAATATGTCAAAAAAGGAGCTGCTTATACTGGTAATTCCACCCTTTATGGGTGTGGTGGGATATAGGGTTATAGAATATTATCGTAGCTTTTACATAGGGCAGGTGGGGAAAAGCTCTGCAAAATATGATTTTTTTTCCTTACTTTATTACGCCGTTGCAATTATTACCGTTGTAGTGGTTATTGTGATTTATCAAAATATAAAGGCAGGGCAGGAGGAAAAATTGCAGAATGAATTGCTTGGAGCGCAGGTGAACAGCATTATGCAGCATATTGAACAGGCGGAGAGCCTTTATGAGGATATACGCAGTATAAAGCATGATATGACAAACCATATTATTACCTTAGAAAGACTGTATTCCGGTAATAAAACAGAGGAGGCCGCAGGATACGGTACGGAGCTTAAAACAGAGCTTTCGCGGATAACAGAACGGATAGTAAGTGGAAATCCTGTGACTGACGTAATTTTATGGGAAATGCAAAAAAAGGCAGAAAAAAAGAATATATGTTTTGATATTGACTTTCATTTTCCGGCAGATTCTAAGATAAATTCCTTTGATATCAGTGTAATATTAAATAATGGACTTTTAAACGCAATAGAAAATACGGACAAAGGCAGGGAGGCGCATATATCCGTTCTTTCTTACAGGAGAAACAACGCTTATATGATAGAGATAAACAATACCTTTATGGGAGAATTGCGGTGGGATGAGGAGAGGGAAATTCCGGTTACGTCAAAGAAAAAGAAAGACGCACACGGCTATGGACTTGCAAATATAAGAAGGGTTGCGGAAAAATATTCCGGAGCTATGGAGATTGAGCTTAAAGACGGTATGTTTTGCCTTACCGTTATGCTGATGACAGAGCAGCCGTTTTAGTTTACAACAGAAAAAGCCTGTTTCATACCATAAGGGTTTAATTTGAATATAAAAATTCCGAAAGGGTAGGTAAGAGCAGAAGATTTTACCTGACAGACGGGTATACCGGTAGGTAAAAACAGCCTTAGAACACATGGATGTGAAAACAGGAAAGGAGACTGGGATTATGATGACAGTTGGAAGCGTAACAGGTAAAAATAGCGGCGGTATGCAGGGAGCAAATTCCGGAATAAATATGCAGGAGGATTCTGTAAGCAGAAATATTAAAAATCAGATTGCCTGGGCAAATGAGAAGCTTCAGGAGCTTTCCGCCAATCAGGATATGACAATGGAGCAGAAAATGAAAAAAAGACAGGAAATCCAGCAGGAGATTACCGTGTTGAATCAGCAGCTAAGACAGCATCAGATTGAACAGAGAAAGGAAGCGCAGTCAAAAAAAGGCTCCGGGGAGGATATGCCTGACAGCAGGAGAGCTGATAATGAAAAGGCAGGCGGCAAGGGAGCGGGCTTAACTGCGTCAAGTATGGAGGCAATGATTTCAGCAGATTCCTCCATGAAGCAGGCAAGAGTTCATGGCAGTATGGCAGCGCAGATGGAAGGAAGAGCGGGCGTAGTGGAGTCAGAAATTAAAATGGATAGGAGCAGAGGCTCAGACACGGAGAAAAAAGAGGAGGAATTAGCTGATTTAAAGGTAAGGGCAGGGGCTGCAAAGGCGGCGCAGGTTTCTACCCTTGCAGAAGCCGGAAGGGAAATTAAGGAAGCCGTAAAGTCAGAGGAGGCAGCAGAGGGTTTGGAAGGCGCAGGAGGCAAAAACGAAAAAGCAGATAAAACAAAAGAGGCTGAGGATAAAGAAAAATCAGATAAAAGCGAAGAGGATATACCGGAAGCTGCCAATGACAACGGGGTTAAATCAGGGCATGCAAAAGGACAGCCGGTTCATTATACTTCTATAGATGTACGCTTGTAATGATATAAAAAAAGAAAACAAACATTAATAAAATAACAATTTTGTCCGATAAATATAACAAGACAATATTCAGGAGGACAAAAAAGTGGAAAAAGAAACAACTCCAAGTCAAAGCGAATGGCTGGTAATGGAGGTATTTTGGGCAAGCGATGCTTCTTCCCTTACGGCAAAGGAGGTTATTTTAAGGCTCCGTGAGAAAACAGATATGTCGCCAAGAATGGTGCGTGTTCTGTTAAACCGCTTATGGCAGAAGGGGGTATTAAGCTATAGGATAGATGAGCATGATTCAAGGATTTACCATTATTCAGCGGTTAAATCAAAGGAGGAATGTCAGAAAGAAAAAAGCAGAAAATTTGTGGACAGCTATTTTGAGGGAAGCCGTAAAAATGCAATGGCTGCGTTGCTCCAAAGTACAATGCTTACGGAAGAACAGTTTTGCGAGCTTACGGAAATTTTGAAGCAATGCAGGAAAGAGGAAAAGGATAAAAAATGACAGTACAGGAACTTTTAAACAGGTTCATACAATTTATAAATATATGTGCTGTCTATTATGTTATACAACTGGTAAGGTGCGCCTTGTTATCATTAGGGGTATTTGCATTTGTTTACGTATTGCGTAAAACCCTGATGAAAAACAAGGTATTCCTAAAAGGTGCTTTATGGAGCTTGTTTATTCCTGTACTGTTTATAGGAAAAATGAAGTTCTTTTACGAAAACATAATAGGCGTAAGGCTTTTTTGGAGGTGTACGGCAGCATTCATGAGCAATGTATGGATGTGCTGGCTGTATCTGGGGGGAATATTTATATACGGATTTTTGATTTTCCGGAGAAAGAGAAGGCTTAAAAAGCTGGCGGCGCATATGGACAAAAGAAGAGTGGGAAGTGATTTGGTTTATGTAACGGATGCTCCCGTTACACCGGCCGCCATAGGCGTATTTAAGCCAAGGCTCGTGATGCCGAGGCTTATATTGGAGGAATATGATAAGGGGGAGATACAGACAATCCTTCTTCACGAAAAGACGCATATAAGGCTTGGACATCTGGCGTTTTATTTCTTATGGGATATTATACGGGTACTGTTATGGATTAATCCCTTTCTTACCATAGGAATGAGGCTCTTTAAGGAGGATATGGAGGAAATATGCGACAGGGTTACAATCAGTAAAAGTAAAGGCGACGCATATGGATATGGGCAGCTTCTTTTAAAGAGCATGAGAATGCTCCGAGATGAAGGCGAAGCTTTCAATATGTATGCAGCGTTTACGGGAGATAAGGAATACCTTAATATTCGTAAGAGGATAACAGGAATTGCCGGATATAAGCCGTATAAGCAGGTTGGGGCAGTCTTTACAATGCTTGGCGTTATATTATTTACAGCCGGTACGGTTTTTGGAATACATAAGATTTCTTATGACAGATGCAATCCATATAACACCATAACCGTTTTTGATATGTCAACGGAGAAGGTTATTGATGACGACAGCGAAGAGTTAAGGGCAGCGGTCAGTTATGATAAGGATTATGTATATGTGGAAGCGGAATTTCTGGAGGAATTGGTTAGAAAAAATGAAACAGAAAGCGAAAATATCTGTTTTTTCTGCGGAGGCGGCTATAAATTGCCGGGTATAGGCTATGGAGGCGGCGTTGCTTATGTGGCGACGGATAACCTGCAGGACGGCGTATATAAAATTGTGTATGATGAGCCGGAGGATGATATATTTTTATTTATATTTAAGCTTATGTAGGGCAGAATATATAATCGGGGAGTAAAAACTGCTGCAATTTAAGGAAAAGGGCAGATTAAAAAATAAGTAATATACAGTTAAATAAAAGATATTAAAAAGTACAGAACAAATGTTCATTTTTGTCTGTACTTTTTTTATATATAGTGGTATACTATAAAGGAAAATTTTTATGGCTGACAGTGGTCACAATGCTTCGTGAAAGAGAGGTTTTCAATATGCCAGAATTTAAAATTCATTCCCCATATAAACCTACAGGCGACCAGCCCCAGGCAATAGCCGAGCTGGTAAAGGGCTTTAAGGAGGGCAACCAGTTCCAGACACTGCTGGGGGTTACAGGCTCCGGAAAGACATTTACCATGGCAAACGTTATACAGGAATTACAGAAACCGACGCTTATTATAGCCCACAACAAGACGCTTGCGGCGCAGCTTTACGGGGAATTTAAGGAGATGTTCCCTGAGAATGCGGTGGAGTATTTCGTCTCCTATTATGACTATTATCAGCCTGAGGCTTACGTACCGTCTACCGATACCTACATTGAAAAGGATTCCTCTGTAAATGATGAGATAGATAAGCTGCGTCACTCGGCTACAGCCTCTCTCTCAGAGAGAAAGGACGTTATCATAGTATCCAGCGTGTCATGTATCTACGGACTTGGAAGCCCTATAGACTACAAGGAAATGGTAGTGTCCTTAAGGCCGTCCATGGAGATTGACCGTGACGAGGTGATTAGGAAGCTTATAAATATGCAGTATGACAGGAATGAAATGGATTTTAAGCGGGGCACCTTCCGTGTCAGGGGAGATGTTTTGGAGATTTTTCCGGCATATTCTGACGACAGGGCTGTAAGAGTGGAATTTTTTGGAGACGAGGTGGACAGAATAACAGAGATAGACAGCCTCACGGGAGAGGTAAAGTCAAGACTTGAGCATATAGCCATATTTCCCGCATCCCATTACGTAGTACCGCCGGAGAAAATACTTGAGGCAACGAAAAATATAGAGGCGGAGATGGAGGAGCGGGTCAGGTATTTTAAGAGCGAGGACAAGCTTTTAGAGGCGCAGCGTATAAGGGAAAGAACTATGTTTGACATAGAGATGATGAGAGAGACAGGCTTTTGCTCCGGCATAGAAAACTATTCAAGACATTTATCCTTCCTTCCTCCGGGAGCTACGCCACATACCCTTATAGATTATTTTCCCGATGATTTTCTTATGATAATTGACGAGTCCCACATTACCATACCACAGGTAAGGGGAATGTATGCGGGAGACCAGTCGAGAAAGACTACGTTAGTAGAGTATGGCTTCAGGCTTCCTTCGGCAAAGGATAACAGACCGTTGAATTTTGAAGAGTTTGAAAGTAAAATTGACCAGATGCTTTTTGTGTCTGCAACACCTAACGTATATGAGAGAGACCATGAGCTTCTTCGTACAGAGCAGATTATACGGCCTACGGGACTTTTAGACCCGGATATAGAGGTAAGGCCTGTGGAGGGGCAGATAGACGACCTTATAGGAGAGATAAAAAAGGAAACGGAAAAGAAAAATAAGGTACTGGTAACAACGCTTACAAAACGTATGGCGGAGGACTTAACCGACTATATGAAGGACGTAGGCGTAAGGGTAAAGTATCTTCACTCAGATATAGACACACTGGAGCGAACGGAAATAATCAGAAATATGAGGCTTGACATGTTTGACGTCCTTGTGGGTATTAACCTCCTCAGAGAGGGGCTTGACATACCGGAAATATCCCTTGTAGCCATACTGGACGCAGATAAAGAGGGCTTTTTGCGCTCGGAAACCTCCCTTATACAGACTGTGGGAAGGGCAGCCAGAAATGCAGACGGACACGTTATAATGTATGCAGATTCGGTGACGGCTTCAATGCAGGTGGCAATAGACGAGACAAAGCGGAGGAGGAAGATACAGGAGGAATATAACAAGGAGCACAATATTACGCCTACTACAATTAAAAAGGCAGTGCGTGATTTAATCAGCATAACAAAGGAGGCAGCAAAGACAGCGGAGACCTTGGAGAAGGACCCTGAGTCTATGTCAGAGACAGAGCTTAAAAAGCTTATTACAAAGGTAAAGAAACAGATGGAGAAGGCGGCGGCGGAGCTGAATTTCGAGGCGGCGGCAGAGCTTAGAGACCAGATGATGGAGCTTAAGAAGTATCTGGAGTAGGAATAAAAAAGTCTCGTCTAAAGCCGAGACTTGCAAATTCGTCAGAGCCGAATTTGTAGCGGGCATGAAGAAGTTTCCTAATTAAATAAAAAGCTAAGAAAGGTTTGGTAATATAAATGAGCGACCAGAGAAAATACATTAAAATACGCGGTGCTGCAGAGCACAACCTTAAGAACGTAGACGTGGATATTCCGAGAAACGAATTTGTAGTTCTGACAGGCTTAAGCGGCTCAGGAAAGTCATCCCTTGCATTTGATACAATTTATGCAGAGGGACAGCGGCGTTATATGGAATCACTTTCCTCATATGCCCGTATGTTTTTAGGGCAGATGGAAAAGCCTAATGTAGAGAGTATAGAGGGCTTGTCTCCTGCTATATCTATAGACCAGAAATCAACAAACAGAAACCCACGCTCCACGGTAGGCACTGTTACGGAAATATATGATTATTTCAGGCTTTTATATGCGCGTATAGGAATACCCCACTGTCCAAGCTGTCATAAGCCTATAAGCAGACAGTCAGTTGACCAGATGACTGATGTTATTATGGAGCTGCCTGAAAAGACAAAAATCCAGCTTTTGGCGCCTGTGGTAAGGGGAAAAAAGGGACGTCATGAGAAGGTTCTTGAGCAGGCAAAGAGGTCAGGCTTTGTGAGGGTAAATGTTGACGGAAATACGTATGAGTTAAGCGAGGATATTGCCCTTGATAAAAACATAAAGCATAACATAGAAATAGTGGTAGACCGTCTTGCAGTTAAGGAAGGAATAGAGCAGAGGCTTACAGACTCCATAGAGACTGTGCTTAAGCTTACGGGAGGAATTATGACCGTGGATGTTATAGGCGGAGAGCCTATAAATTTCAGTTCAAGCTTTTCCTGCCCTGACTGCGGAATAAGCATAGATGAAATAGAGCCAAGAAGCTTTTCCTTCAACAATCCCTTTGGGGCATGTCCCGTATGTGTGGGACTTGGATATAAGATGGAATTTGATGAGGATTTAATGGTGCCGGACAAAAGCCTGAGTATAAATCAGGGCGCTATAGTGGCTATGGGCTGGCAGTCCTCAAATGACCCCAAAAGCTTTACCTACGCTTTGCTTACGGCGCTTTCAAAGGAATATAAATTCAGCCTTGACACGCCTTTTAAGGATTTGCCTAAGAAGGCCCATGACGCTATTATGTATGGAACTGACGGAAAAAAGCTTCAGGTACATTATAAGGGCCAGCGGGGGGAGGGCGTTTATGACGTAGAGTTTGAGGGACTTATAAGAAATGAGGAAAGACGCTACAGAGAGACAGGCTCTGAGACCATGAAGCAGGAATATGAGGAGTTTATGAGAATAACCCCATGTAAGGAGTGTAAGGGACAGAGGTTAAAGAAGGAGTCTCTGGCAGTTACCATTGCAGACAAAAATATATATGATGTGACTGCAATGTCCATAGCCGCCCTTAAGGAGTTTCTTGAGAAGCTTGATATTACGGAAAGACAGAAGTATATAGGAGGAGAAATCTTAAAGGAAATAAAGGCCCGTATAGGCTTTCTGTCAGATGTAGGCTTGGAATACCTTACGTTGACAAGAGCGACAGGCACATTGTCAGGAGGAGAGGCCCAGAGAATAAGGCTTGCAACACAGATAGGCTCAGGTCTGGTAGGAGTGGCGTATATTCTTGACGAGCCAAGCATAGGACTTCACCAGAGGGACAACGACAAGCTGTTAAACACTCTTCTCCACCTTAGAGACTTAGGAAATACCCTTATAGTTGTGGAGCATGACGAGGACACAATGAGGGCGGCGGATTTTATAGTAGACGTAGGTCCCGGCGCAGGAAGTCACGGAGGAGAGATTATTGCAACAGGCACTGCCGAGGATATTATGAAAAATGAAGACTCAATAACAGGCCAGTATCTTAGCGGAAAAATAAAAATACCCGTTCCAAAGGAGAGAAGAAAGCCGACAGGCTATTTAAAGGTTATAGGAGCAAGTCAGAATAACCTTAAAAATATTGACGTGGAAATTCCTCTTGGCGTTATGACCTGCGTCACAGGAGTGTCAGGCTCAGGAAAAAGCTCCCTTGTAAATGAAATATTGTATAAGTCCCTTGCAAAGCAGCTAAACAGGGCAAGGACCATACCAGGCAGCCATAAGGAAATACAGGGAGTGGAGCAGCTTGATAAGGTTATTGACATAGACCAGTCTCCTATAGGAAGGACGCCAAGGTCAAATCCTGCCACCTACACAGGGGTGTTTGACCAGATAAGGGACTTGTTTGCAAGTACGGCAGACGCCAAGGCAAGAGGCTATACTAAGGGACGCTTCAGCTTTAATGTAAAAGGAGGACGCTGCGAGGCATGCTCGGGCGACGGTATAATTAAGATTGAAATGCATTTTCTGCCTGACGTATATGTGCCATGCGAGGTATGCGGCGGAAAGCGCTACAACAGAGAAACTCTGGAGGTAAAGTATAAGGGAAAGAGTATATATGACGTGCTTGATATGACTGTAGAGGAGGCGGTTAAGTTTTTTGAAAATGTTCCTACAATTCACAGAAAGATATCAACCTTAAATGAGGTAGGACTTTCATATGTTAAGCTGGGACAGCCTTCAACAGAGCTTTCCGGCGGCGAGGCTCAGAGAGTAAAGCTTGCTACGGAGCTTAGCCGCAGGGGTACGGGAAAGACCATATATATACTTGACGAGCCTACCACGGGACTTCATTTTGCAGACGTCCACAAGCTGGTGGAGATACTCCGTAAGCTGTCTGACGGCGGTAATACGGTAGTAGTTATAGAGCATAATCTTGACGTTATAAAGGTAGCGGATTATATTATTGACATAGGACCTGAAGGAGGCGATAAGGGAGGTACTATTGTGGCAACAGGCACGCCGGAGGAGCTTGCAAGGAAAAAGAAGTCGTATACGGGGCAGTTTTTAAAGAGGTATTTAAAGTAGAAGAAAAATTAAGGAAGAAGAAAAATCAGGCAGGATATATAAGACTCTATGAATTTACCATAACAGCCCTTAAGAGCAGAGGCATAAAATTTATTTGAAAAGGAGGAGCTATGTGTGATTTTTGTAAAATTGCCAGCCACGAGATTAACGCAAATATAGTATATGAGGATGAGAGCATAATGGCGTTTTTGGACTATGAGCCTATAAACGAAGGACATATACTTATAATTCCCAAGGAGCATTTGTTAGATATAGATGAGATTTCTGATAAGTTACTGTACAGCATGCTGGATTTATCAAAAAGAATTGTTTCATCATTAAAGAAAGTATATTCCCCGGAGGGATACACAATTATGCAAAACGGAGGGGCGTTTAATGATTTAGGGCACTATCACCTGCATGTATTTCCACGCTATAAAGACGACGGCTTTGGCTGGACAGATTCAGGCATGCAGCATGACTGTTCCATGGAAGCGGCATTAAAAATAAAAGAAAATTTATAGGAAAAAACAGGTCTGCGTCTGTACGGCATCCGCAGGCTTGTAAGTGTGAAATGCATAAAGCCGTGCAGAAAAGAGGATGAAAATGAATAAAAATGTATTTAGAAATTTGTCATACGGAGTATATGTTATATCAACATGGGATGAGGGAAGGGCTACAGGCTGTACTGCCAACAGCGCCATGCAGATAACGTCATCTCCGGCAACCATAGCGGTAAGCATTAATCACGATAACCATACAAACGCCTGTATAAAGGATACGGGAAGATTTGCCATATCAATACTTTCAGAAAAATCAGACCCGATGATAATAGGCACCTTTGGCTTTTATTCAGGAAAGGAAAAGAATAAATTTGACGAGGTAGAAAATAAATTATTTGCAAATATGCCTGTTGTTTCAGACGCATGCGGATATATTGCATGTGAGGTGATTGATACGATGGAAACTGAAACCCATACAGTATTTTTGGGAAGAGTTATTGACGGAGACGTAAATGGAGCGGATACGCCTATGACATATGCATATTATCATAATGTGGTGAAGGGAAAGAGTCCTAAAAATGCGCCGACGTATATAGCAGAGGAAAAATAAATTTTGGTTTATTCAGAATAAAGTAAAAGCTAATGTTAGGGAGGTGCAAAATGCTTTACAGGCTTGACACGCTTGATGAAAACAGCATAAATCCTATTACGGGGAAAGGGTATGACGGTTCGTGGATTATTTTAATTCTTACCGACAGTGAGGATTATCAGTATATGTGCGGAAGCAGCAACGGCTGCGCCTACACCATAAAGGTCAGCCGTTCAAAAATTCCTGACTGGAAAATGGCAGTTGGCGACTTTATGGGATTTAGCGAAGCAAATGGAAAAAGTACAATATTAGTGATTGCGGAGGAAGAACTTAAATCAGTTAAAAGCCATTATTCGGGACATAAATATAATGAATGCTTCCTTCGAGACAATGAGCCGTCTGTCTTAGTACACAGTACCCCTATAGCAAGCTGGGAGCTGATAAAGAAGGACGGTATGCTGAAAAGCTGGAATATGCTTAAAGCCCAAAAAGCCATTGAGGAGGAAAAGCCTATAGGAATACAGCTTGGAGACCCGGCAGATTTTAGCGATTATATTATGTTTGGCGGTGGAATTACCGGTGAAATTGTTGTAAGCTCAAAGCAGCAGGGTATGATTGTAATGGATGAAAACGCTGAATATTTTACGGGAGCAAGATTATACTTTGATGCAAAAAGGCTCGCGGAAGCAGGACTGCTTATCCGTGACGGATGTCATTTGAAGGTTAGGGATACGCTGCCTCTTGAGCCATATTTGATTTGGACTGCCACATGGGACAATATTGGGCTTTCAAGCCCCGTATCCACTCCGAGGATTTTTGCCGGTGAGGCTGATAAAAGGTTTCAAGCCTTATTTAACGACATTTAAAATTCGGATATATAAAAATTGACTATATAAAAACCGAATATATAAAAGCTGACTATATAAAAGCCGAATATATAAAAGCTGATTATATAAAAGCCGTATATATAAGTGATTGCGAAACTAATTACCTAAAGCTGTATATAAAATGAAAGGAGGAGCAGAATATGAGATTTACATATTGTCCCTATTGCGGAGAAAAGCTTATAAAAAAGGAGATTGGAGATGAAGGACTTATTCCCTACTGTGACAGATGTAAGGAACCGTTATGGGATATGTTTACCACGTCAGTTATCTGCGCAGTTATAAATGAATATAATGAGATTGCGCTTCTGCGTCAGGAATACGTTTCGGAAACAAAATACGTATGCGTGGCAGGAATAATGAAACCGGGTGAAAGCGGAGAGGAAGCAGCAGCCCGTGAAATTAAGGAGGAAACAGGCCTTAAGGTTGATGAGCTTAAATATATAAAAAGCTACCCGTATGAAAAAAAGGAAATGCTTATGCTGGGCTATAGAGCTTACGTAAAAAAGGAAGAGCTGAAATTATCGGTAGAGGTAGACGCAGCTGAGTGGTTTCCTCTTTCAGAAAGCTTGGAAAAGCTGAGAGAGGGAGGAATAGCGTGGCAACTGGTGAAGCAGATAATAGAAGAAGCGCAGGCTGTTTAATAGTTAAACAAGAAATAAAAGTGTTGTATAGATATATCAAAAATAAAAGAAATTGAGGAATAAAGGAGTTTTTAAAGATATGGCTATGAATATGAAGGAAAGAATGCTTGCAAATCTTCCATACAAGGCTTGGATGGACGGCTTAGGACAGGAGCGTATGGAGAATAAAAGAAGAGTGTACAGATATAACAATCTTCCTCCTGACGATGTGGAGGAGGCAGACAGACTTATAAGGGATATACTTGGAAAAGCAGGGGAGCATGTACATATGGAACCGCCTGTACATTTTGATTATGGAAGAAATACGGAGGTAGGGGATAATTTCTTTTCAAATTATAACCTGACCATACTTGACGTAGGTAAAGTTAAAATAGGAAAAAATGCAATGTTTGCCCCCAATGTATCTATTTATACGGCAGGACATCCTATTCATCCTGACAGCAGAAATTCAGGATATGAATATGGGATTGACGTGACTATCGGAGATAATGTGTGGCTTGGGGGAAACGTGGTGGTAGTGCCGGGAGTAACCATTGGAAACAACGTGGTAGTAGGCGCAGGAAGCGTTGTTACAAAGGATATTCCTGACGGAGTAATAGCGGCGGGAAATCCCTGCAGGGTAATCAGGGAGATTACGGAGGAGGACAGGGATTACTATTTTAAGGATAGGAAGTTTGATGTGGAGGATTACAGAGATTAGGGCAATATCTATTAAGATTAATTTATGAAGCTATGTTATATTAAGCAGGGAAAGGGGTGTCATATATGAGCAAAAAGACAGTTGTAAAAAAGACAGTCGACTATATAGAAACGCATATTGACGAGGATTTGCCGCTTGATAAAATAGCAAACGCATTAAATTATTCAAAATTCTATATAGCAAGAATTTTTACCGAAGAAACGAAATGTACGGTTTATAAATACATACAGGGACGCAGATTGACTTTGGCGGCAAAAAAGCTTGCGGAAACAAGGCAGCCTATCGTTGAAATTGCTTATGAAGCGCATTATGATTCACAGCAGGCTTTCACATTGGCGTTTAAGCAATTTTATGGATGTACGCCTAAAATTTACCGGAAAAATGGAATATTTTATCCTAAGCAATCAAAGATAAGCATGAGGAAGTTTTTTGACGGATATACATTTATGCATTATTCAGGAGGAGGTAAATTAGCGGCATGAGTACAATTCCATATGTTATTGAACAAACAAGCCGGGGAGAACGAAGCTATGATATTTTTTCAAGGCTGTTATCTGACAGAATTATTTTTTTGGGAGAAGAAGTAAATGATGCTTCAGCAAGCTTAATTATTGCGCAAATGCTGTTTTTAGAAGCCGAGGAGCCGGAAAAGGATATTAAGCTGTATATAAATAGTCCCGGCGGCTCTGTTTCAGCAGGCTTTGCCATTTATGACACAATGCAGTATGTCAAATGTGACGTTTCAACGATATGTATAGGTCTTGCCGCCAGCTTTGGAGCTTTTTTATTGGCAGGCGGCGCAAAAGGGAAACGTATTGCCTTGCCTAATGCAGAAATTATGATACATCAGCCTGCTGTTCATGGAAACGGAATTCAAGGACAGGCAACAGATATAAAAATTACATCCGACCATATACAAAAAAGCAAAAAACGCCTAAACACTATTTTAGCTGAAAATACAGGCAAAAGTATTGAAGAGGCTGCTGCTGCCACAGAGCGGGATAATTATATGACGGCAGAGGAAGCGCTTGATTTCGGATTGATTGATAAGATTATTGACAAGCGTTAATTGTTATCAAAGACGAAAGCATAAGGATTAAGGCAAACTACTTACCGGATAAAAAAGAGAACACATACCTGATAAAAATTATGGTGGGTGTTTTTATTATGTGTTATAATATTTAACGTGATTTTGTCTACCTTAAAGTACATCAAAAAAATAATACTAAAAAGGAGTATATTTTGAACAGATTATTAATTATTGACGGCAGCAATCTATTATTTCAAATGTTTTTTGGCATGCCTGCAAGAATAGTCAATGAAAAGGGCAAAGCTATTCAGGGAACTCTGGGATTTGTAGGCGGGTTACTAAAAATAATCCGTAAGGTTGGGCCTACGCATATATTTGCAGTGTTTGACGGTGAACATAAAAATAACCGTCAGGAGCTTAATCCTGATTATAAGGCGAACAGAATTGATTATAATATGATAAGTGAAGACAAAAATCCTTTTTCACAGTTGAAGGATATTTATGCCGGACTTGACTATCTTTCTGTTAAGCACATAGAAACTGCTGATTGTGAAGCCGATGACCTTATTGCCTCATACGCTTTATCATATAATAAATATACAGAAATAATTATTGTATCATTGGATAGTGATTTCTTTCAGTTAATAACCGGTACAGTTTCCGTACTTCGGTACAGGGGAGAAAAAACGGTTGTCTGTACACCTGAATATATAACTGACAGGTTTGGAATAACGCCCGGTCAGTATGCAGATTTTAAAGCGCTTACAGGAGATACTGCGGATAATATTAAGGGCGCGGAAAAGGTAGGAGTAAAAACAGCAGCCATGCTTCTTAATGAGTTTGGAACTCTTGAAAATATTCTTGCAAATGCAGAACATATTAAGAAGCCCTCTGTTAGGAAATCAATTATACGTAATACTGAAAAGCTGAGAATTAATTATAAAATGATAAGGCTGGATGCTTCCACACCCCTGCCGTTTAGTATGCAGGAGCTTAAATATTGTTATAATAAAATTACAACAGGAGAGGTTTTGAAAGGAATTGGATTAAGATAAATTTTTGAGCCATATAAAAGGGTGGAAAGGCTATAATGAAATTAGATTTAAAGTCACGGGCAAGAAAACTGAAAACAGATATACCTGCATTATTTTTATCATTAAAGGATAAGGACACACCCCTGCCGGCTAAGATATTGGCATTTATTACAGTTGGCTATGCTCTTTCTCCCATAGATTTAATTCCGGATTTTATTCCTGTTTTAGGATATTTGGATGATGTTATTTTATTACCTGTACTTATAGCATTGACGGTTAAATTAATACCACGTGAAAAAATTGAAAAATACCGGAGAGAAGCTGAAAAAATATGGCAGGACGGAAAACCTAAAAAGTGGTATTGCGCGATTCCGGTTGTGATAGTATGGGGGTTGGTAATTTATTTTATTATAAGGTGTATAGTAAAGGGATAAATTGGGATTTACAAAATTTATTGTACAATAATAAAATATTTTTATAAGATGATAATAATGTGTATTTGTGATAATAAAGAGGATGTAAATATCAGAACTATGAGACTATGAATTTATGCATACTTGACAATACCAATTAAGGGAGGGTATAATGAGAACAGGTTAAGTTAAGTGGGAAATATTTTCTTTTGTACCGGCAATAAACGGGACAAAAAGAAATTTTTTTATATTTGTATATTTGCTCCATAAATTATAAAGCATTAAAATACAAATAAGAAGATTAGGGTATTAAAAGTGTAAGCTGCAAATGTCTGACATTATATGTATATAGAAGGTATATCACTTTATCCTTGTGTATAGTGTATGGCATTAAGAAATTACCATTTTAGTACCGTAATTTTTATAATAAAAAAGAAAAAACAGGAGGTACTAAATGAACAGATTAAAAGACAAGGTTGCTATTGTAACCGGCTCAACCAGCGGTATTGGTATTGGAATTGCCCATGTGTATGCAGCGGAGGGCGCTAAGGTTATAGTCTGTGGACGAAGGGTGGAAAAGGGTCAGGCGGTTGTTGACGATATTATCAAAGAGGGCGGAGAGGCTTCTTTTCATGCTATGGACATAACAGATGTTTCCAGCATTGAAAAATTAATTGAGGACACTGTAGAAACCTATGGCAGAATCGATATTTTGGTAAATAACGCAGCGAATGTCAGTTTGAAGGATGGCCGTGTAGATGAACTGACTGTTGATATGTGGGATGCAATTTTCCAAAGCGATTTGAGAGGAACTTTCTATATTATAAAATGCGCATTGCCTCATATGATGAAGAATACTAACGGCGGCTCTATCATAAATATCGGCTCCATGGCGTCATGCAGCGGTGATTTAGGCTCAACGGCATATGCTTGCGCTAAAGCAGGCGTGGATATGCTTACACAGTCGGTAGCTCTCCAATACGGAAAGAGCAATATCCGTTGTAACTGTGTTCGTCCGGGACTTATTGTTACACCGCAGAATGAAGCCCATATTCCTCAGGCGTTAAAAGATATATTCTTAAGCAATATCATGGTAAACCGTTACGGCTGTCCTGAAGATATCGCCCATGCCTGTGTTTATTTTGGCGCTGATGAGAGTGAATATGTTACAGGCCAGATTATAACCATAGATGGAGGATTAAATTCCCATACTCCTACGGTGGCTCAGTTCAGGGCTATGGGCTCAAGGACATGGTAAATTCTTTCAGCTTTTCGAAGGGATGAGAAATTAAAAAGAAGAAAAAATTAAAAAAAGAATATTAGTATAATTTCAAGAATGGCTGCAAAATCTGGAGAATATGCAAAATATAGTAATGCGTATGTTATTAAATCTACTATTATCTTGTATAAAGTTTTTGTTTTGTAACAGCCCTATGAATAAAAAATGAGGACTCTGTGCTGATGTGATACGGAGTCCTCTTGTTTTTGCAAATTTTTGCAAGCAATGGATTAGAGTTATGAAAGCTTGATTTTGCGGAGAGTAATTAATTATGCCTATGGGTTTTACAGTCAGGAAATGAAAAAAGGTATTTGAATTTACTGATTTTTAAAAATTGCACCGTTATAAGTTGTATAAAATCAGTGGTTTATACAAAAGGAATAATCATAACTAACAATTATTTGTTCGAATTGTATTTAAAGGAACAATCACAACTAACAATTATCTATTCGATTTGTATTTAAAGATACAACTACAACTAACAATTATCTATTTAATTTGTATTTATGTGAACTTGCATATATCAGATAGGAAAAATGGGGAAAGTAAAAAAAGTAAGATATAAAAAGAGTAAGACATAAATAATTGAGGATAAATAATTGACACCTTTATTTAATTGACATATATATTTTTTTTCAATATAATAATTATGGTATTAAAAGGGGAAAAATCAAAGACCTGATACAATATATATGGATAAAAAGCATTATGCATATTTATATAATGGTAGCTGAAATTTGATTTTTACCCTTATTACACCTTAAACATATATAGTTAAAGAGCGATAAAACAAAAAGACAATGTTATAATAGAATATAACAACAGATACGCAAGGAGGTACACTGTGAACACTAAGGAAATGATTATTGTTCTTGATTTTGGAGGGCAGTATAACCAGTTAATAGCAAGACGTGTAAGAGAATGTAATGTATACTGCGAGGTGCATCCCTATACAATGAGCCTGGATAAAATAAGGGAAATGAATCCCAAGGGAATTATCTTCACTGGAGGGCCAAACAGTGTGTACGGAGAGACATCTCCAAGGTGTTCAAAGGAAATATTTGATATTGGTATTCCTGTTTTGGGTATCTGTTACGGTTCACAGCTTATGGCTTATCTTCTTGGAGGAAGCGTAAAGGCAGCTCCCGTAAGCGAATACGGTCATACGGAGGTGGAGCTGGATACGACTTCAAAATTATTTGAGGGTGTAAATGAAAAAACCGTCTGCTGGATGAGCCACACAGATTATATTGAAAAAGCGCCTGATAACTTTAGGATAACAGGCCATACCTCAGTATGTCCTGTGGCGGCAATGGAAAATGCAGAGAAAAGGCTTTATGCGGTGCAATACCATCCTGAGGTAATGCATACAAAGGAGGGTATGAAGATGCTCTCAAACTTTGTTTATAAGGTATGCGGCTGCACAGGCGACTGGAAGATGGATTCCTTTGTGGAAACGACCATAAAGGAAATAAGAGAAAAGGTAGGAAGCGGCAAGGTGCTTTGCGCCCTTTCAGGCGGAGTAGATTCATCCGTAGCGGCTGTTCTTTTGGCAAAGGCAGTAGGCAGGCAGCTTACCTGTGTATTTGTGGACCATGGCTTACTTCGTAAAAATGAGGGCGATGAGGTTGAAGCAGTATTTGGTCCTAACGGCCCATATGATTTGAATTTTATCCGCATAAATGCACAGGAGAGATTTTATTCTAAGCTTGCAGGGGTGACGGAGCCGGAGGAAAAGAGAAAGATAATAGGAGAGGAATTTATCCGTGTCTTTGAGGAGGAAGCTAAGAAGATAGGCGCGGTGGATTATCTTGTACAGGGAACGATTTATCCTGATGTAATAGAGAGCGGACTTGGAAAGTCGGCAGTGATTAAGAGTCATCACAATGTGGGAGGACTTCCAGATTATGTTGACTTTAAGGAGATTATTGAGCCGCTGCGGCTTTTGTTTAAGGACGAGGTAAGAAGGGCAGGCTTAGAGCTTGGTATACCTGAGTATCTTGTGTACCGTCAGCCATTTCCGGGGCCGGGACTTGGAATAAGAATAATCGGTGAGGTAACTGCAGAAAAGGTGAGAATTGTTCAGGATGCGGACTTTATTTATCGTGAGGAGATTGCAAAGGTCGGAGTGGACAAGGATTTAGGCCAGTATTTTGCGGCGTTAACTAATATGCGCTCTGTGGGCTGCATGGGTGACGAAAGGACATATGATTATGCGGTTGCGCTGAGGGCGGTTACAACTTCTGATTTTATGACGGCTGAGGCGGCGCAGATTCCCTGGGAGGTGCTGGGGAAGGTGACTAATAGGATTGTTAATGAGGTTAAGGGGGTTAACAGGGTGCTGTATGATTGCACGGGGAAGCCACCGGGGACTATTGAGTTCGAGTAACGGATGAAAAAGCTCGGATGCCCATTTTACAAGGGTTTCCGGGCTTTCTTTATGCCGTTTGGCTCTACTTTGGCTCTATCAGAAAAATTCTGTTTCAAATGGAGTGGAGGATAGAGCCATTAGATATGCTATTCTTTTCCGTTAGTATTTAGCTTGAATGTATTTTCTTGTGTACCTTTTTTGACAATGCGGCTGCTGTCAATGAGATGGTTTTTGATTTCTGCCACATCAGCCTGCATACCGGCAACGGCTGCTTCGTGTTCTTTGGCGGTGGCGTAGCCCTCGGTATCAGCAATGACGGAATCGCATAAGCCTTTTGCTTTTATATACTTGGCAAGGCGTTCGTTGATATCCGCATTGTCGAAAGAAATCTTTATGGAAGAAGGAACAGGGTTTCCTTTTCTGTCTTTTTTCATTTCAAAATTCATAGCAACCTGCTCGTCTAACTGAAAGAGCAGGGTCAGCACATCGGACGTTGTCTCGATGTCAAAATCCATAAACTGATAAATACTGATTCCCAATGCCCCGGCTATCTTTAATAACTGGTCTGGCTTTGGGTTCCGGATTCCGTATTCGTATTTTTTGATGGTTGCGGAATTGATGCCGGAAAGTTCTCCAAGCATTTCCTGTGAGATGCCCCGCATGTTGCGGTAATATTTAATTTTTTCGCTGACGGTCATAGCTGTACTCCTTTTCGTGTTTTTTGGTTGATTTGTTACGGCATAACAGGGTACACAGAAGTGTTCCAAGTACATCATACCACAGTTAGACACATTTGTGTATAAAAATTTTTGAAAAGTACTTGACAGTCACAAATGTGTACTGTATAGTATAAATGCGATAGCACACAAATGTGTACTGCAAATATTTTGAAAGAGGAGGAGTTATATGGGGCAGATGATGACAGAGGACAGGCAGGGAATGTTTCTGTTTGCAAAGGATGTGCAGGAAATTCTGGGAGTGTCGAGAAATTATGCCTATGTGATTATCCGGGAACTGAATGGGGAACTGGCAAAGCAGGGTTACAGGGTAGTAGCCGGCAGGGTGCCGACCAAGTTTTTCAAGGAAAAGTTCTATGGAATGGATAGGGCATAGGAGTATAAGTGCAGTATGAGTATTTTGTATTGGCAGACTTACAGTTTCGTCAGTTTATGGAGAAAAGGATGGTAACTGTATTGTGGGCATGTTGGAGAAAACAATTTTTGAAATGCTGGATGACGGTGAGAAAATCACTATTCCAAAACTGATTACAAAAACAGGATTATCAAGAGGGTTCTTCTACAAGAACCAAATCGTCCGGACACTGCTGGACAAAGCTTTGGAGCAGCAAGTCGGCATGACCGATCCGAGAAAGCATATCCTTGACATGGCAATGGGAAACGAAATAGAGCGCCTTCATGAAAAAATCCGAACCTTACAATCAGAGAACCGCAGGCTGCAAGAAGAGAATGAAAAACTGCAAAAAGCATTGAGCAGGAAGAAAAGCAGCATTATACGCAGCCTGTAACCACACAATCAAATACATAGCCCCCGCTAAAATAATGTTGAGGGCAAAAGGAAAGCCGCACGGTTCGATTACATCGTGCGGCTTTTCAGTGCATGAAGGACAATAGGGTACGGGAAACACATTTGTGTATGCCGTTAAAGTCAAGTATATCAAGGGTTTCCAGAGATGTACCCAAGTTTAACGGAGAGATGGTGTATGTGTGATGAGGGGAGCAGAAGGAAGGCGGCTTTTTTTTGAGCATAATCAAGTTATGAAAATTATTTTTTGTGAAAAAAAGTTGCATAAAAAAATAATTTATGATATAATAATGATAGAAAGAAAAGAAAGTGACTTGGAGGAATGAGCCATGATTATAGAGGTAAGAGCAAAAAACTGTTATGCATTTGAGGATCAAATTGCATTTTCTATGAAAGCAGATATGCGAAGTAAAAAATTTGTGACCAATGTTCATAAAGAAAATAATTTCAATATCCTTAAAACGGCTGGAATCTATGGACCTAACAATGCGGGGAAAACTTGTTTGATTAAATGCATTAGAGCGATAAAGGGAGTATTTTTAAATAAGAAGAATGGATTGATGCCTAATATATTTACAGAGAGTGATGTATGTGAATTAGGTGTAACATTTGTGGCATCTGGAAGAAAATTTTCTTATGATTTTAAATATGATGTTGAAAAAGAAGAGTATATATATGAATCATTTTCAGAGATTTTTAAAGATCAGTATAATAATGAAAAAGAGGTATGCTGGTTGAAAAAAGATACAATCAATGAATTATATGAGTGTGTTGATGAGGAGATTCAGGATATGGTGCCGGTTGTGTCAAAGAATAATTTACTATGTTATGTAATAGACACAAGTAAATTTGTGCATATAGATGAGATAAAGAAGATTCTTATTGAATTTGCAAAGAAAATTGACATTATTAATATGAACAATATCCCTATGCAGCACACGATTGAACTGATGAAGAATAAAAATCACTTGCAGGAAAAAGTTGTAAATTTCATTAAGAATGCGGATTTGTATATGGATAACTTTGAGCTTGCTGATATAGATAAAATAAAGCTAAAGACTAGTGATGGCGAAGAAAAACCAGAAGAGAAAGTGCTTGATATACCAGAGAATATAATGGATCAAATTAGGTTGATTTCCACATATAGAGGGGTTCATGTACCAAGTATGTTATTTGATTCTACGGGAACAAAAAAAATTGCTGCCATTGCCAGTTATGTTATAGAGGCGCTTGAACAAGGTAGGATTCTTATTGCAGATGAATTAGATAGCAGTATTCATTTTAAACTTACCAGAGCCATTGTAGCTATGTTTAATAATGAATTGAATACAAATGCACAAATGATATTTACCGTACATGACATTAATCTTATGGACTGCAAGAGAATATTCCGAAAAGAGCAAATTTGGTTTATTCATAAGGATGAAGATGGAGTATATGTATATTCACTGGCAGATTTTACTGCAAAACAGGGTGTGAGAGATACTACGGATGTTATGGAGAAATATAGAAAGGGTGCGCTTGGAGCATTACCCGACCCGGAACTAATTAACTCTCTACTTAGTATTAAGGGTAATACAAAGGGGGATGATGCGGATGACTAATAAGCTCCCCAAGTTCTCTGATAAGCATAAAATCTGCATTATCTGTGAAGGTAATGAGGAATATGAGTATCTTGAACGATTGAAAGCTTTAAAGGTATGGAACAAGCAATATGATATCTCGCTGGTAAATGCTGGCGGTAATGGTAATATACCAGCGAGATATCAGGATCGTTACCAGAATGGTTCATATGAAGTTGTACTTGTATTTTGCGATACAGAAAAGAAACCTTATGAGCAGTATGAAGATATTAAACAAAAGATTAATGAGTTTCATGGTATTGATGACGCAGCGAACAAAGTGATTATCTTCGGAAATCCTTGTACTATGCAGATTATTACGAAACACTGGACGGATGCAAGTCTTAAATCACCAGCCAAACTAGTAAATGCCCCTTTAATAAAAGAATTTACTGGAGTTGAAAATTATAAAGGTAGAGCAGACCAGATTAAAGCAGTTATGGAATGTATTACTGTGGAGAATTACAGGGATATGATTCAACGGGTGAGTCGATTGGAAAAGATTGATACGGTTACCGGAAGTAGCAATTTTGGAAGATTCATGGAATTGCTTGAAAGTAGTGATGATGAGTGGATAAATGAAATCAATAACAGTCTAGAGTAGCGAAAGGAGAAGACAATGAAAAAATTAGAAGGTATCCATTTTTATGTAAATGTAGCAAATTTTAATGATGTAGTAACGGATGAAGAAACAAGACAGGGAAAAGTGAATCATTCTATACATGCATTAGATACATTTTTTTCAAGCATTGAGTCATTTGGAAAGAAGGAATTTCCAGATACTTTTGTGGTTGAGAAAATAACGGGATCCAGATTACATATGTATGTATTAAATGATATCGTAGAATCATACGAAGTTGTAGAAGAGGTAGTCAAATTTGCAGGAGATCTTACAAAGTATTTGAACAACGATATTGCAAAGTATAAGACTTTATTGGGATTTAAAATTCAAGTAGGGGCATGTTTTGGCAGCTTCTATAATTTTGAATTCAAAAGGGAAAATGCCGATGAGGAAACTACGATAGGATATGCGGCTAACTATGCTGCTAAGTTACAAGGGTTGAGTAATATTGATGCTATTGCCATTTCATCAAATATATTTGATGTCCTAGAACATGAAAAAAAGACTATTTTTGTAAAGCACAATAGTTCAAAGGTACAAAAGTATGGTGAGGATTGTTATTATGAGATGCCTATAGTGAAACTTTCGGGAAAGATAGACTATACGGAGAGCTTAGCAAAAAGTAGAGAATATGCGAATAAGATTAATTTGACAGATATGGTATTTAGAAAACCAACAAAGTCAGTTGCATTTGATGACTTATCTAAGAAAGAATGCAAAGAAGTAGAGGGAATTCCTTTATTTGCGGATATCAGAGGTTTTACATCGCAATTTGATAATGATGATACGAACTTGGAAGAAATGACTATTAAAACACAGGATATATTGACTACAATGTATAATCAGGTAGAGCAAAATAAAGGTATTCATGTCCAGTTCCAAGGAGATAGAGAATTTGCTTTATTTCATAATTATTCTGAATATGAGTGTTATTTAGATGCGGTGAAAGCTGGTTTGAAAATGATTGATGCGGTAAAAGTTTATGGTGTAAGTATAGGTGTGGGGCAATCATTTGGAAAAATGTTTGCGGCTAAAATTGGTGCACGAGGAGAAAAAGATTTCCTTTTAATTGGGACAACAGTTATTGAAGCTGACAAAAATGAAGATGAGAATGCAAAAGCTAACCAACTTGTAATTTCTAATGATATTTATGTTGCGCTTAAGCGAATAAATCCAAAATGGGCAAATATATTCACCAAAGCAGATGGGTATTATTA
Organism: uncultured Lachnospiraceae bacterium; assembly: GCA_910584685.1. Classification (GTDB taxonomy): domain Bacteria; phylum Bacillota; class Clostridia; order Lachnospirales; family Lachnospiraceae; genus CAG-303. The sequence continues at coordinate 133,595 of CAJUAO010000005.1, forward strand.
CACAACATCAGGATATAATGATTTGACAAATCTTATTGCGCAAGAACAGTTGAGAAGTAACAATAGAAATAATAATTATAATGGTGCATGGGGAGAATGTGTTGTTGAAATTGGAATATAATGAGTATTACAAAAAGGCTCAAAAGGACATTACAGAATTAAAACAAGAGTATCCGTTTACAAGGGTGGTTATAATTCCTTCGGTTAAACCTGAACCGATTGTGTTGAGTGTGGTGGCAGCTAATGTTAGACTGATTAATGAATGCAATGCGAAAGAAATTGATTTTAAAGGTGAGTTTTCCAGAGAACTAAAAATAGTTATGCCATATGATTATATGAGAAATGGCTGTAAAATATATGGAGCATCGTGGCTTGACTTGAAAAAGATTCCAAAGAAAGATCACCATTTTAATGGTAAAGAACGAGATAAATATTTGTTTTGTGTAGGAGTACCGCAATCGTTTGTTCATTTAAAAAATGTATTGTTAGAAAATATAAGAACTGCAGAAAATATGTTGATTGCATATGAAAATTTTCAGCGAGAAAGAACAGAGAAAGTTGAGCTCATTGCATATTCGCATGGTAAGGAGGGGGAAAATGAATACATCAGAAATAGAAAGCGATATAGAACTAAAGAATGAAATAATTGAGCACTTTGAAAAACAATTGGAGAGGACCAACTATTGGCTATCTTTTGCTGAGGCAAAAAATGGAGCACTGATAGCTATTAATGTGGCATTGACAGCTGCATTGATTACGATTTTTGATAAGGCACCTATACTTTGTATAATTACAATAAGTTGTTTTTTAGTATCCTGTATATTGAGTTTATTTTCGTTTCTTCCAAATACAAAAAGTAGACCTGATACAAATGTAACAATAAATGATGAGAACTTGAACTTATTGTTTTTTGGCGATATTGCATTGATTGGAACAACTGAAAGATATATTGAATTAAGCATTAATAGATATTTCTTTGGCAGAGAAACATCTACCAATGCATTGGTCTATGATCTTGCCAGTGAGATACTTATAAATAGCCGGATTGCCTTAAAAAAATATGGGGATTTTAAATGGGCAATAAAAATAGATTTTTTGGCAGTATTTTTGACAATCTTTTTTTTATGTATAGCATAAAGTGGTTGCAAAATGCTTGCAAAAAGTCCTAAAACAAGAAATAATGTGTGGAATATTTGGAATGATTATACAATATAAGGCGTAAGGAAGGTTGATTGGACACAATATATAGTTGTCAAAATCGAGTTCGAATAGTACAGGCGCATACTATTTGCTTTATATGGCAGGTGGTCAATGGGATTGCCTGCTGTATTTACAATTTACTATTTCAGAAACATTCAGGCGATAAATAGTTGTCAATAGGATAGAGTCAAGAGAAATTAGTATTTATATAAAATTGACAAATAGCTAATGGGGGTAGTATATGAAAAGTACAAAAAATTTAGTGGAAGTGGAAGAAAAAGTGCCGTTTGCTAAGAGACATTCAAGAATTAATTTCTTGATAGGTTTGGTTTTGCTTGTAATGCTTGTGTTTGTAGCAATATTACTTATATGGCTTATTTTTTCTTGTTTAGGGAATGGAATTGATCATTTAGTTGATTTCCTGAAAAGGTTTGTAAGTACCACAGACAAAGTAATTATTGTGGCAATGATAACAGGTGTGGTGTCTATAGTCGGTGTTGTTTTTACATCTATAATAGCAAAAATCATTGATTATCGATATAATGTAAAAAAGTATTTATATGATAAAAGAGAGGTACCGTATGAACAATTTATAAGCATAATTTATACCATTATGGAAGATACAAAAAAACCTGAAAATAAGCAAATGACAGAATCTGATAAGTTTAGAATGATGTCGAACTTTTCCAAGGGATTAACTTTATGGGGATCAAATAAAGTAGTAAAAAAGTGGTTAAGATACAGAAGAGCGTCACTGAAAGGCATAAGTCCAGAGAATTCTTTATTACTATTGGAAGATATCATTTATGAAATCAGAAAGGATGTTGGGCAAAGAAAAAGGTTGGGTAAAGGGGATATGCTGTCTATTTTTATAAATGATATAGAAGAAATAATAAAGAAATAAACATATACATAGCAAAACGCTTTAAAAATACTACCATATGGGATATGCTAATGTATTCATTAAGAAAGGGGTGATGTCATGGCTCAAATTAGTCTGCGTATAGAGGATGATGTAAAGAAAAAGGCAGAGCAGGCATGTGACGATATTGGAATGCCTTTATCTACGGCTATTAATATTTATTAAAAAACTGGGGTGAGAGAAGAGGATAACATTTGAAGTATCTGTTGCTCCGTTTTATTCGCAGGAGAATGACTGGGCTTAGAGAATCTGTAGCGCAAATGGAGGCTATAGGCGGTACAGTACATGAGGTGGACATTGATGATTAGGTCATAGTTAGATGCGTCGTGGGAAGATTTTGTATACTGGATAAAGCAGGATAAAAAAGACATTAAGACATATTCTTCAGTTATTGAAGGATATTGACCGAAATGAATACGAGGGAATGGGAAAGCCAGAGAGATTAAGCAGTGATTTGGCATCCTATTGGAGTCGGCGAATAGATGATGCAAACTGTATATTATATCGGATAAAAGATAATGTGATAAAGATTGTTCAATGCGGTTCTCATTATAGAGATAAGTAAAGATGGAAACAGAATATTAGCAAGACGTAATAAATGATGTAATTGAAGTAAAAATGGGTGTATATTTACATAAAACTTAAACAAATGAAGTTAAGATAAACAAAGGACATGCCAAGTTCAAATAACGGAAAATGAGACTGAAAAGTCAGTAAAATCAAGGATTTTCAGTTTTTGTTTTTGCTCCGTGAGATTGTTTTGAGATTGATTTCGAAACACTTTCCACATATTCCACGAAAAGAGAAGCTGATTGAAATTCCTGTCAAACTGTGGTAGTATTTCAACTATGGAAAAGTGCACATGACAGGGGCGGCAACCTCCCGAATCAGTGACCGGTTTACCGGAATACATAGGAAGGGAGGTGCGTATCATGACAGCTGCGGATATTATTTTAATATTCATTGAGATTATTAGCTTGCTGATGTCCTTTGGAAGTTTGATTGTTGCGTTTCTGACTTTTCTCAATAAGAGAAGTAAGAAAAAATAAAAATGCCTAACCTGTCTGCCAACAGGTTAGGCGGTACTCAATAGAGCATTTTCCCAATCGAGAGGCATCCACCCTTGTAGTGGGTGCTTTTCTTATATTCAATATATCATAATTTGTGCAAAGTTTCAAGTGCTTTTTATGGCGGCAGTGTACGGAAGAACTGGTTGAGCCTGTCGACTAACTTCTGGTCCTTGGCCAGGTACAGGCATGGGCGAGGAAGGAGAGAATTTTTATGTTTGAGTATATTGCAAAAGAAGAGGTAGACGGGTACAAAGCCTATTGCAGTAGTGTATTAAACAGACTGAAGATGGAAATAGAAAAAGAGTATGACATCAAGGCCTTTAATATTGGTAAGCAAATGGTTAAATGGGCTATATATGATGATGCTGCCCAGACAAATGTTCAAGTAAAGAAATTTGGATTACAAAATACTAAAGAATGGTTTGTATCAGCCATTCAGAATTGGGCATTGCTGCTGCAAGAAACACAGCCATTAGATTATCCGCTGTCAATAGATACATGGAGTTCTGTATCTAATGGAAAAGATCAGAACGATCAGGTTGAAAATATGAAGCAGTATTATAAGAATAATAAATTCCAGCTTATGTATGTTAATACACCGAATATAGCTGCAATAATCATTTTTGTTTTATCGATTGGATTAGCTTTTATTACGCCATATTCATTAGCTGCTACTGTTGTAGCGCTTGTATTTTTAATATTTAGAGTTGTTAAAGCAAATAAGGATTATCCTGCACGGGTAAATGTTTCTCTGGAATTGTTGAATCAAAGTATGGTGGAACTTGCAGATTACAAACAATTCTATACAGATTCAACGGAGAAGAAGGATGTTTTATTAAGTAAAATAGAATTTTTATAAGATGTGATTGAAAGGAGAAGTAACATGGATAATGAAATGAATTTAGAATTAGGTGAGATGCTTGAGCAGAGAATTCAGGAGAATTTCAGTTCAAACGAGAGCAATACATATGATGTTTCAGACGAGAGGCTTAGGGAGATGAATAAAAAACTCCCAAACTGGAGCCTTGAGCCTCCATTTGGCTTTTTAAAATAAGCTATGGATAATGTGAAATATATTTCATATTCGGATTGGATTTCTTTGATCTCCAGTGTGATGATAAAAGGATTGGCGTGCGAAGAACTTAATGAATTAAAAGTGACATATCCTCATTCAGTTGGCAATTCGTATGACACGATGATATATAACCAATTGGCAAAGCTTGAGGAATATATGCTAAAAGAAACAGTTGGTTGTTTTCAAAAGCAAATGACATTGTGTTTGGAGGAGAGGGATTTAGAAATGGCAGAAATGGCATTTTCAAGATTTAGAAAACATTATAAAAACTGTATGTTCTTTTTACAGATTCCGGATTATTTGGAATCTGTAAAAAGCAAGATGTCCAGTGAGATTATAAGAAATTTGAATTCTTTTATAGAATTATTTACAAAGTATCTAAAAAAGATAGAATGTGCAGATAATAGCATATTTATACAGGACTACGTTTATATTTGTAAAAAGAATTTGAAAAAAATAAAAAGTATGTATTAGAGGTGTTAGTTATGTCAAATTTTGCCGAGGCAAAAAAGGAGCTAGTTAATTACATATATGCAAGAACACCGCTCGTCATTATTCATTCAGATGAGAGGGAACGTGTAGAAAGAATGCTGAATGAAATTTCAAATGATAGTCAAATCAGTATGCTTTATTATACTGATGCAAAACAGGTTAAATGTCTCGGCACAAAGGGAGATAGTATTGATACGGAGGATGAGCCGTTAGGATATTTTCTTAAGAAGCTTAAAAAGCAGAGAAACTTGAATATAGTTTTGGGAGATGTGCGTAGAATTTCGGATGATAATGCATATTCACGGGAATTGATGAATATACTATATATGGCGAAGGAAAATAATGGGGTTGTTGTATTAATAACTACTGATCAGGCATGGAGCCGGATTTCATCCTTTGGAATGGTTATATCACTTGATTTACCCGATAGCCAAGAACGAATCAGTCAGATACGAAAATTCATTAAAATGTATTCCGGAAGATTTACAATTGACTGGCAGGAACAGGATATTATACATGCTGCTGCATTGTTACGAGGCTTCTCTGAAATTCAGATAGAAAATATGTTGGCTTCAGAAATTATAGGAAATCAGGGCTTGCAAAGGGACAAGATGTATAGGTTCGTTTTGCAAAAGGAACGTTTATATCCAAAGATGGGAGCAGTTCAACACATAAATGTAAATAGAACATATAAGGTTTCTGGTATGGAAAGGTTAAAAAAGTGGCTTGATGAAAAAAAGAGAGTTTTCTTTTTGCCGGAAGAGCAGTTGGACGAATATGAACTTAGCGCACCGAAGGGGATTTTACTTGTTGGAGTTCCAGGATGCGGAAAATCGCTGACCGCAAAGTTAGTTGCACAAGAATGGGAGCTTCCACTATTTAGATTTGATATAGGCTCTGTCTTTGATAAATGGCTGGGTGAAAGTGAAAAGAAAATGAGAGAAGCTCTTCAATTTATTGAAAACATATCTCCTTGTGTTCTTTGGATAGATGAAATTGAGAAGGTGCTTTCAACAACTGACTCTGGAAACGAAACCGGAAAAAGAGTGTTAGGGGAATTTCTTTTTTGGATTCAGGAGTCATCGAATAAGGTTTTTATGGTGGCAACAGCAAATAATGTAAACGCATTGCCATATGAGTTGTATAGAAAAGGGCGTTTTTCAGAGGTATTTTATGCCGGTCTCCCTAATGCCAGGGAAAGAAGAAGTGTTCTTAAGCAGTATATAACGGGATCGTTAAAATGTTCACCATCTGATGAGTTACTTGAGAAGCTGGTAAATATGACAGAGCGATATTCATATGCGGATATTGAAACTGCAGTTAAGGAAGTAGCACAGCAGATGCTTATCCAAGAAACACACACAATTGATGATGGATTGCTGGTTAAGTCAATTGAATCAATTATTCCAATTTCAACTATTAACAATGAACTTGTTTTAGAAATTGAAGAATGGGGAAAAGAACGGGCAATTAATGTATCGATTTAGAAAGGAAGGCGAAAAAATTGGGCAATTATGAATTAAGAGCTGAAGTAAGCAGACTTGAGTCTGAGCTTAGAGGCATTGAACGAGAGAATAATGCATTGAGATCAGAGATAAGTTCTATAGTTAACAGCGTTAATCAAGCAGAAAGAAATTTGACTGATTACAATAAGCATATAAGAAATATTTTAGATAATGCCAATGGAACCATTAACAGATCTATAAATCGTGCTTTAGATGCATATGAACTTCAAGGACAAATCGACAAACTTTATGTTCGTTATAAGAATGTAGAGTTAGCAAATAAAAAAATACGAGCGCTTAATAATAAGAAGTATTATGACTTTAATAATTTTAGAACGGTTAGAAAAATTGTTCAGGGAATGATGGACAACCTTGATTTGAATATGGTTAATGATTCAATTATTTATAAATCCATTGAAAGGCAGCATTTAAAAACACCGGATTTTTGGCTCACACCGGTATTATTAAGCGTTATGGCTTGGAAAAATGATGATAAATTGTTGGCAGACAGAGCTATTGCGGAAGCTATAAAATTAGATATGAAGAATTCTTGCATGTTCTATATGATATTTAATATGAGAATGGGGCGAGACAGCGCTGCAGTAAAGTGGTTTTTAGAGTATCAAAAATGTGAACTTAAGGGTAGTGATGAAAATATATTCCTTATGTTGTTTTCATTAATTAGTAAAACACTTTCAGATACTGTAGACGATGGTACTGCCAGGTTGATTTCTGATTACATTCATAGACTGATTGTAGAATGTGCAAAAAAAGAGGGATATAGCGAAGATGATGTTGTTGGACTGATTTGCTCAAAAATGACTTCATTACTTAAGCCTGAGTCATATGATTTACCTGCTTTGGCAAAATATTGTAAGGATTATAATAGCATGAATAGAATGTCCAATTATGCTAATAACAACTACAATATTCTTGAATTTATTATGAAAATAAAGAATGTTCCAATAGCTGAAAGAAATACCTATCTGAAAGAATACCTGAACGAGTTGTTAGCCAAGCCGAACGATGTTGAAATTGAAACATACAATGAAATTGAATACAACGAATTTGTTATTCAATTAAGTGGTAATGTTGAACAGGCAAAAGAAAAATTTGATGCAGAGCTGTTGAGAAGAGAATCAGAGTTAAATATTATTTCAAGTATCATTGGATGGATTTATGATTTTGGAAACGATGAAGTTAATGGTCAGATGCGTTTGAACATGTTCACTCTTGTGAAGACCTTGCAGGAGAAAGCCGCAGATTTATATTTTAAAAATTATCGTTCGATGTATAAAGATGTTCGTCCTGTACAGATTCTTGATTACAGTACAGATGTGAATTTCACTCAAGAAACTGCTGAAAATAGTAAAGTCGAATCGTTTTATCAGGAACAACAACAAGAGGAATTGGCAACTGTTAAGAATTTGAATGCATATATAGCTTTTGGCGCTGCTGCAGCATGTGGAATAGCCTCTCCTTTTTTTAGTTTATTTTTATTGCTTGGTACCGGTATCGGTATTATAACTGGAGTGGGTGTACTTATTGCCAATAATTTTAAGAAGAAAAATATTGTGCTTAGAATTCAAAAACAGAAATCTAATGTATTGGAAATCCTACATAAGATGTATATTGAATATGAACAGTTTAAGAGAATCTATACGGAAAGAGATGCAATTTCTGAGAGAATTATGGAGGAATTTGCTAAGCTATAGATGGATTTAAAAAGAGGCTGTTGAAAAAATAGATTAATAATTAGTGATATGCTCCCAGATTTTTTTGTAATCATGAACAAAGGTGTTGTTTAGTTAGGGTTTCAGGGAACGGGGTCGAATAGTAAATAGAAAGCCGGAAGACACAATGAATAATGAGTTTTCCGGCTTCTTCTAAACAGAATAACCTTTCTCCGATTATAGGCAGCACACCATAATGTACTCTTCTTCATTCTCCCTTATAATCTCAAAGCCCACCTTTTGATACAGCTTTGCCGCATAATTAGCTTTCTGAACGGAAAGGGAAACCTGGCTATACCCATGTGATTTAAGCAGAGCAAGAATTTTTTTTATCATGGCGGTTCCAATGCCAAAGCCACGGTATTCTTTATAAAGAGATATTGCCAAAGAGGGCGTTTTATCATCTATATGTCCGTAATCGTTCATAATGCGGACCCAGACAGCTCCGGCAATTTTACCGTCAACCTCTGATACTAATCCCCAATCATCTTTTTCTTCTCCGAAATGCTCAACATAAATTTGCAATTCAGGGGATGTAATAATGGTTTTAGGTGGAGGTTGGACACCCTCGGGAATAAAGATTGCTTCATATAAAAAACTATCCAATAACGGATATTCCTTTTTTTGTATTTCACGTATCGTTACTTTCATAGCTGACCTTTCAATTCTGCGTTTTTCACATATTCTAGCATAATTCGGATAATACAGCAATAAAAACTTATTAGAAGATACAGCAAGATAAAGCTGGACTTATCAGAAGATAAAGCCGGATTGCCAGCAGGGAGTGGGAGTACATGTGCAGCTGAAAAATAGGAAATATAGAGTCCAGTGGCTGCTATGCCTTATGTTTTTGTAGAAAATAAAAAATGAAAGTGATATAATCAGATATATTGTCATACTGACACAATAACCAATGAAATAAAAAATGCTTTTAGGAGGAACTTATAAAATGAAAAATAATATCGTTATTGCAGGTGTTCCGAGGGCTGGGAAAAGCACAATCTGCCACCGTCTGTCAAAACAGTACGGATATCAGCATGTTAGCATGGATTCAATAATAGCGGGATTTGAAAAGTGTTTCCCTGAAACAGGGGTGAATACTTACGCCGGATTATCCTCTATGGATACCTTACGCTTAATCAGCGGAAAGATGGCGCCTTTTATCCGGGCGATGCTTGACAGTGGAGAATATGATGAGTTTAGTCCCGGTATGGCGCTTGATATATATCAGCTTTTACCGGAGGATTATATGAAATATATTCATGGAGCCAACTGTGAAATTTTCTATTTTATTACGTCAGACGTGACGCCGGAGGAAAGGTTTGCAATTCAAAAGAAATATGATACGGAAAAGGATTACAGCTTTTATAAATCAGATGAAGAGCTTTTAGAGGGCGCAGGGTATATTGTGGAGCAAAGCATATGTATGAAGGAGCAATGTCAAAAATATGGTTTGCCATATTTTGAAACTGCAAGAGATAGGGAAAAAACATTCTGCCGCTTTTTACAGGATTTTAATTTTTAAAATCGGAAGAACAGCTAGAACTGTTTTTGAAGCTATTTTTGAAACTATTTTTAAAAAACTTTTTTGGGCAGGTATTTTGAAGGAATATGAGAGAGCAGATAAGAAAATATTAGAAAAATGGAGCCGTAAGCATGACTAATAAATTGGTTTTTATGAAGGATTTATCAAAGAAAGAAATATATGAAATATTTAAAATGGCAGACAGGCTTGTAAATAAAGAAGACACGGCAGGATTACTTTACGGCAGGACAGTAGTGTTATTCTTTCCCGAGAGCAGTATTCGTACAAGAGTAACCTTTGAAAAAGGAATTCAGGAGTTAGGCGGCAAAACTATTCTTTTTCCGCCGTCAGCCCTTGATAAAAAAGAGAGCATAGAGGATGTAATAGGATACTTGGAGAATTGGGCGGATGCTGTAGTTGTGAGGCATAGGGATATTAACGTTGTAAAAAATATGGCGCAATATGCAGATATTCCGGTAATAAATGCAATGACTAAAGAAAACCATCCCTGTGAAATTATTACGGATTTGTATGCATTGTCAAAGCTTATACAAATATGGAGGATGCAATTTTGGGAAAGGACATTATATGTACCGACTCTGTACCGGATAATGCGAAGGCTGATTTTAAGGACTATCAGGTTACTTTGGAGCATATGGCAAAAGCAAATAAGGGGGCTGTATTAAATCCGTGTCCGCCTTTCTTTAGAGGAGAAGAGGTTTCAGAGGAGGTAATAAAGAGTGATTTTTTTGTGGGTTATGTGTTTAAAAAGTACTTAGTTGAGGTGCAGCAGGCAATTTTATGTTATTTGTTGGAGCATTAAATAATGAGATTATTGTGTTAATAGGGTAAAATATAAGCTATAGGCAGGTATTGTCCGTGGCTTGCTAAAAAATGAAAATTTTTTATTTCTTACTTGATACAATAAGATTTTTACCTTTTTGGCACATAATTATAATAAGAAATATTACAGGAGATATTAAAAGTATGGTAAGAGAAGCAAATAAAAATGATTTAAAAGAAATATTAAAGCTATACCTTTATCTTCATGAGAGCAGCGTACCGGAGGATTCAGAGCAGCTTAAGAACACTTGGGACAATATTATAAATGATACAAACCATCATCTGATTGTCTGTGAAATTGACGGTAAGATTGTGGCGTCGTGTGTATGTGTGATTATTTCTAACCTTACGAGAAATGTCCGTCCGTATGCGTTTGTGGAAAATGTGGTGACTCATGGAAAATATAGAAATATGGGGTATGGTACTAAATGCTTAGATTTTGCAAAGCAGATTGCAGAAGAAAATCATTGCTATAAGATTATGCTGCTTACAGGCTCAAAGGATGAAAGCACATTAAATTTCTATCGAAACGCCGGATATAACAGCTCGGATAAAACTGCTTTTATTCAGTGGATTGACATGCAGGGCGGTGAGAAAATATGATATATGAGTTGGCAAAGGAAGAGGATTTACAGGCTGTATATGATGTGGTGCAGCATACCATAAGAACAATATATCCAAAATATTACCCGGCGGAGGTGGTGGATTTTTTCTGCGAGCATCATAGCAAGGCTGCCATATTAAACGACATTAAAAACGGTTATGTAAGCGTGCTTAAAATAGATGAAAATATTGCAGGAACAGGCTGTTTTGAGGATAATCATATCACAAGGGTTTATGTTTTGCCTGAGCATCAAAAAAAGGGTTATGGTACGTTTATTATAAAAAATATAGAAGCCCGGATTAGTAAAAAATATGATAAAGCATATTTGGATGCGTCCCTGCCGGCAGCCGCTCTTTATGAAAAATTAGGATATTCTACAGTAAAGCATGAGCGTTATCCTGTGAAAAACGGAGTGGTGCTTGTGTATGAAGTTATGGAAAAAGAACTCAATAAAGCTTCCATTAATATAAATTAAAATGAAAAAGTGAAAAAAACTTATTATAAAAAATATATTTAAAAATATAAAACGGGATATGAAGACAAAAACAGAGAAATATAATGTGTGTTGAATGTGCGTGTGGTTAAAAACTGTTTAGGTATTAGATTTTCAAATGTTTGGATATCAGATTTTTAAACGTTTAAGAAATTGAATTGTATAGCTGTGTATGATATACTATTTGTATTAATGTAGAAATAAAGCAGAACTTGGTTGGAGGAGATTATGGGAACGGGAATTATCATATGCGGTCTTAATGGCTGCGGAAAGAGTACGTTAGGAAAAGCCCTTGCAGGAAAGCTGAATTATCATTTTATAGATAATGAGGACTTGTATTTTCCTAAGACAGACCATAATTATATCTATGATTCTCCTCGTTCACGCCAAGAGGTAGAAAGGCTGTTTTTTAATGAAATAAGGACACATGAAAACTTTATTTTTGCTTCTGTAAAAGGAGATTATGGGGAAAATAGCTGCAAGCTTTCATTCTTATTTGAGCCGCCAAGGCGGCAGGAGGAGTATTATGGAAAAAAGATTTTGCGAGGTTAAAATATTTCAGGTAAAACCGGATAAATTAGAAGAATTTGAAAAACTGATAGCTGTTGTTGCGAAGGAGCAAAAACAGCAAAAGGGATGTATTGATATTAAATATTTGAAAAGGTTTTTTGTCTTTGATGATATAAATGAAAAACCAAGAGAGCTGACGAGAATTGTTAAATGTGTAAAATATTTTTCTTATTGGGATTTTGACAGCCTGGAAAATTACTCAAATGCAACCCATTGGCTTTTTGAAAAATATTCCAAGGAAATTTTTAAACTGCTTATTATGCCTTTTGATATAAATTGCGGATATTCAATTTAAAACAGGAAAGGAAAAAAGCATTGACGCTGTGTGTGACAGGCTTGAGAAGAAAGAAAAAGTAAGCGGGTAGTATTTTAAATAAAGGTAAGCAGATAGTGCTTTAAAATGGAGGGAAAAAATGGATATATATAACAAGGATTTTTGGACAGCATTGGACAATCTGGTAAAGCAGTCTAAAATAGTAATTGACAGGCCAAGAGGAACGACACATCCTAAGTATCCTGATTTTATATATAAGGTTGATTATGGATATTTAGAAAACACCTCCTCTATGGACGGCAAAGGTATTGACGTTTGGGTTGGTACTAAGGAGGAAAAAAGCATTGACGCCATAATGTGTACTGTTGATTTAATGAAAAAGGATTCCGAAATTAAAATATTAATTGGCTGTACTAAGGAAGAAAAAGAAATAATATACGAAACCCACAATGAGAGTAAATATATGAAAGGTATTTTAATAGAGAGATAATACCGGTTTATAAGGACTTTATTTAAGGAGTGAATATGCATATGAATACAGAGAAATATAAAATAATTCATCTTCCAAAAGAGAAATGGAAAAATGTTCCTATACCAATGAGGTATACTACAGAGGAATATTATGATGTTAAAATTGAAAAGGGTAATAATAAATTTCATGTTGATTTGGTAAAAACAAGGTTTGATGAGCCTGTTTCACACTATCCGGAGGAATATGATTTTCCCGATAAGCTGTATCAGGAACATTGGGAAAAGGCTTATGCATGGGGAATTGTGGAGGAGAATAACGGTAAGGAGGAGTTGGCTGCCTGCATTGAGACATGTCCTGAGGATTGGTCTAACAGATTGATAATTACGGAATTATGGGTGCATGAGAAACTGAGGAGAAAAGGCATCGGACATGCGTTAATGGAGCTTGCAAAGCAGCAGGCAGACTTAGAACACAGGAGGGCAATTATTCTGGAAACCCAGTCCTGTAATGTACCGGCCATAAGCTTTTATTTGAAGGAAGGCTTTGAATTAATAGGCTTTGATAGCTGCTGTTATACCAACAGGGATATAGATAAAAAGGAAGTACGTCTTGATTTTGGATATTTTCCCGCAAAAATAAGGTAAACAGAGAAGAGATAATTATCAGAAAAATAGCTGAGATAAACGGTGAAATAGTTGACTGAAATAATTAAAACACAGGGGAACTTAAAATGAAAAAGAAAATGCTGGAATTTTTGAAAAAAGAAACCGTTCTTTGCGTGGCGCTGATGCTGGCGGTATTTTCAATGTTTCTTGTGCCGCCTGACGGTATTTATCCTGAATATATTGATTTCAGAACTTTGGCAATTCTGTTTTGCCTTATGTGCGTCATGGCAGGATTGCAGAAAATCGGTGTGTTTAGCTGGAGCGCCCAAAAGCTTTTGAAACGTGTAAAAAGCTGCAGCGGGCTGGTTTTGACTTTGGTTTTGCTGTGCTTTTTCTTTAGTATGCTGATTACAAATGATGTTGCGCTCATTACTTTTGTGCCGTTTGCGTTTATTGTCCTTCGTATGCTGGGAACTGAAATGGAAAACCGGCTTATCTTATCGGTTGTGGTTTTACAGACCATCGCAGCGAATCTTGGCAGTATGCTGACGCCAATCGGAAATCCGCAAAACTTGTATTTTTACGGAAGGGCAGGGCTGTCTGTTTGGGAGTTTTTTATGCTTATGCTGCCGTATACGCTTTTATCACTGTTACTGCTTGTAGTATTATGCATATTGCAGGGCAAGCGCTGTCAGCAGACTCTTAAGTTAGAGGAGACATTTTCGCAGGAGTCTTTTTTTAGAGAAAAAATGACCGTGTACCGGATTGTGCTTTATCTTGCATTGTTTTTGCTCTGCCTATTGGCGGTGGGGCATATATTGCCTTGGCAGGCAGTTTTTCTCGCAGTGCTCGTTATAATATTTGTGACAGACAGGAATATTTTTACAAAGGTGGATTATTCACTTTTGCTTACCTTTATAGCATTCTTTGTTTTTATTGGAAACATTGGTAGAGTTCCGGCATTCTGTAACTTTTTGCAAAGCATAATTTCAGGGAGGGAAACCTATACTGCTATTATTGCAAGCCAAGTCATAAGCAACGTACCGGCTGCGCTGCTTTTATCAGGATTTACGGATAATATGGCAGGGCTCATTGTGGGGACGAATCTGGGAGGCCTGGGAACATTGATTGCATCTATGGCCAGCCTTATTTCATATAAGCATATAGCGAAGGGGAAAGGAGAATATAAGGGAAGATACATCTTATTATTTACGGCGGGGAATATTGTCTTTCTGGCAGCGCTCATTTTAATGAATCTGCTTTAGATTTTTTAGCCTTTTCCGTTGCAATTCTTTTATTTTACCGTATTGACGTATTACAGAAAAAAATGATATACTTATGCCATGGCAAATTTGTAAAATACAGGCTATAACATAACAAAGGGAATATACAAATGAATATAATTTATCGTGATATTTTCCGCGCCATTCATGAAGGAAAATGGCTTGCAATTGAATACCGAAACAAGGATGAAAAGATTACAAGATACTGGATGGGAATTGGGGATATAGATATCAAAAATAAAAGGATGTCAGGTGATGGTCTGCATACAGGTGAATATAAGCTGTGCGAATTAAAGCCCCATATTGACCGCATATTGTCTGCCAAAGTGGTAGAAGGTTCTTATTATCCGGTTAATGAAAAATTAGTAAATGATATTTATATTAATCCACATAAATATAAGTTTATATTTGACAATATAGTAAATTTGAAAATACTGAATTATCTTGAAATGTGTAACCGTATGGACAATGTTCCGTATTATTCTGATTTTGAGCTGATTCATTATATGGATGGCGACAGCTTTAACGGTGAAAATTATCCGTTGAGCGATATGCAGTTTAAGGAAATTGTAAAAAACTTTCAATATAAGACAAAAAATGATAATCATGCAAACAGAAAGTTGGCAATGCAGCAGTTGGGAATGAATGTGTTGAGTATTAATACTAAAAGAGGATTGTATGTTTTGGCTTACCGCAAGCTGCAGTTAGACGTAAAACGCAGGGCGCTCCGTCCTGACGATGAGATAACCGTATGCGTTGAATACACAATAAACGGTGAAAAAGAAAGTGTGAGAAAATTTCTTGATGCAGATGATTTTGAATTGCTGAAGGATTTTGAAAAGAATCAGGAAAAAATTAAGGATTGCATTGCCAAAAGTAACAGTAATATCAGTGTGGATGATATGCCGTATATGATTGGACTTGGAATGGACGTAGTAATAGATTTGCATTCGGAATATCAGGCTATATTAGATATGTACGAGAATAATAAGGTGACCATCCCAATAAAGGCTTTTTTTGGAGATTTGCTGGACAGGCCAAGGCGGTATAAGGCATATCCCATTACCCTGATTGATAAGAGGATTAATCTTGACCAATTGCTGGCTATAAATAATGGAATGAAAAATCCGGTAACATATATACAGGGACCGCCGGGAACAGGAAAAACAAGCACTATTATCAATACAATTATAACAGCTTTTTTTAACGGAAAAACCGTGTTATTCTGTTCGTATAATAATCATCCTATAAATGGGGTGTTTGACAAATTATCAAATATATTATACAGGAATAAAAGAATCCCATTTCCTGTATTGAGATTAGGAAATCAGGAGAAAGAAAAGGAAGCGCTTCAATACATGAAGCAGCTATATGAAGCTCATAAGAATGCGACTATTTTCGAGGGAACCTTAGACAAAAACAGGGAGCTTAGGACTGAAAGGGCAAGGAGATTATCGGAGCTTTTAAAGAAGTATGAGTATGAGCTTGATTTACATGATAGAGACGAGGCGTTAAGCAGTCTTTTGGAGTATGAAAAAAAGAATATAAAAAATCCTGTAATGATTCCGTTTCAGGCAGATTTACAGGAAAGGCAGCTTAGTCAGATAAAAAAGAAAATTAAGGAAACAGGAGAAATTAAAGAGGAGGATGTGCTGCCGCTGCTGGATGATAATATAGAGGATTTGAAAAAATATCTGTACTATACTTCTGAAAAATATATAAAGAAAATAGGCGCAGCCCAGAATGAGGAACTGTTTGATATTATTTATGAGGAGGATGAAAGTACGCAGCTTGGGGCGTTTAAGAGGTATCTAAGCAATAGGGATAATATTAAAAAGCTTCAGAAAATCTTTCCTGTAATTATTACAACATGTATTTCAGCGCACAAGATAGGAGAGCCTTCACCGATGTTTGATATGGTAATTATGGATGAGGCAAGCCAGTGCAATACGGCGGTTTCCCTTGTTCCTATTATAAGAGGGGAAAATCTTGTGCTTGTAGGAGACCCGCAGCAGTTGAATCCTGTAATTTTACTGAATGAAATGGTAAATGAAAAACTGCGGAGAAAGTATAACGTGACAGATGAGTATGATTATCGCAAAAATTCAATTTATAAAACATTTCTTGCATGCGATTGTGTCAGCGATGAAATTTTGCTTCATCATCACTATCGGTGCAATAAGAAAATTATTAACTTTAATAACAGGAAATATTATAATTCCAAACTCAGTATTGCTTCAGAAAACACAGAGGAAAAGCCGCTGGTATATGTAAATGTTTCCACTGACGGAACGGATAAGAAAAACACATCGTCGGCAGAGGTAAATGAGATTGTAAAATATGCTTCACATAACAGGGATAAATCCATTGGCGTTATTACGCCATTTGTTAACCAGAAAAAGATGATAGAAGAGGCGTTGGACAAAGCCGGCTTAACTCAGGTAACATGTGGAACTATCCATGCATTTCAGGGAGATGAAAAGGATGTTATATTGTTTTCAACTGCAATAACTGAGCAGACGGGAGCCGGTACTTATGAATGGCTTAAAAACAATAAGGAAATGATTAATGTAGCAACCTCCAGGGCAAAGGATAAACTGATTTTGTTATCAGATATGAAAAATCTGCAGCGCTTACACAGAGAAGATTCGGAAGATGATTTATATGAGCTGGTGAAGTATGTCAGGGCAAACGGAGAATCAAAGATAACGCCAAAGGTATCTAATTCCAGAGCGCTGGGAATAAAACCATACAGCACGGTTACAGAGGAGGCATTTTTAAAAAATCTCAATCATGCGTTGGAGAATATATGGATGTCACAAAGTCAATATACAGTTGAAAAAGAGGTAGCTATATCGCAGGTATTCCGGGATAACACCGGATATAATGATTTGTTTTATACGGGAAGATTCGATTTTGTCGTGTATGAAAAACAGGGAAATTCTTTGAAATTGCCAATACTTGCAATCGAGCTTGATGGTAAGGAGCATTATGAAAATGATATTGTGATGGAGAGGGATAGAAAGAAAAATGCCATATGCAGGGAACATGATTTGCAGCTAATTCGTGTGGAAAATTCCTATGCCAGACGATATAATCATATTAAAGAGATTTTGATTGATTATTTCGGAAGGTGGCATTAAGCAGAAAGAAGAGGTATTATGACAAAGGTATATTTTGTGCGTCATGCGCAGTCAGAGTATTGGAAGGAGGACAGAACAAGACCATTGACTAAGGAAGGCATGGAGGATACTGAAATTGTGCTGGAATTTTTCAAGGATAAGAAAATAGATGTGTTTTATTGCAGTCCATACAAGAGAAGCATAGATACTATCGCAGATACGGCGGCTTTTTTTGGTAAGGAGATAATAACAGACGAAGACCTGCGGGAGCGGGAGAGTGGTCCCAATAGTAATAACAGAGAGATGTTTCAAAAACGATGGGCCGACCACAGCTATCATGAGGACGGTGGAGAATCTATAGCAATGGTGCAGAAGCGCAATATAAAAGCATTGAATAAAATTCTGTCAGATAATAAAGATAAGCAGATTGTTATAGGAACTCATGGCACTGCTCTTAGCGCTATATTGAATTTTTATGACAACAGCTTTGGCTGTGATGATTTTTTAAGAATAATAGATTGGATGCCATATATTATAGAGCTGGATTTTGAGGGGGATAAATTAATTGGTAAGGAGGAGCATTGCTACAGAGAAAAAACATATGGCGTATCAGCTTCGGGCAACGGGGGAAAATAAGCGCGAAATATCAGCCGGAGCTTAGCTGCTTTAAAACAATTTTGAAACGGAGGGTTTAATGAAAAATAATGTTAAGAAAAGAAGAAATTACTGGCCGTTTATATACGGTATTTTGCTCACAGCCTACACAGTGTTTGCGCTGCTTGAAGCCTTTGTGCTTCCAAGCGATATAGTTCAGGTTGAGGATATAAAGAAACAATCCTCATCTGTCTCAAATAATGAGGATGATAATATAAAGAGTGAGCCTGTAATCACGGAAACCAGCTATAAGAGCAATAATATTTCCATAACAATCACAACTCTTAGGCGCTGCGAAACACAGGTTTATGTGGCGGATATTGTTTTAAAGGATATATCATATCTTCAAACGGCAGTGGCAAATGGAACCTTTGGTAGAAATATAAAAGACACTACCTCGGCTATGGCAAAGGAAAATGACGCTATACTTGCCATTAACGGAGATTATTACGGCTTTCATGACAGAGGCTATGTGATGCGTAACGGTTATCTTTACAGGGAAACAAAGCATCGCAGCCGTGATTATGACGATTTGGCAATCTATGAGGACGGTCATTTTGAAATATTTTACGAGTCCCAGTATAAGGCGAAGGAAATTGCAGACGCTGGGGCGGTGCATATATTTTCCTTTGGTCCGGGACTTGTTAAAAATAATAAGGTTATTGTAGGAAAAAACAGCGAGGTAACGTATGCCCTGCAAAGCAATCCAAGGACAGCCATAGGAGAAATTGAGCCTCTTCACTATGTTATGGTGGTATCGGATGGGCGGACTGAGGAAAGCGAGGGACTGACTTTGTATGAATTGGCGCAGGTAATGGAGGAGCTGGGCTGTAAAACAGCCTATAATCTTGATGGAGGAGGCTCCTCTACCATGTGGTTTATGGGCAGGGTGGTCAATTGTCCAACTGACGGAAAAAAGAGCGGAGAAAGGAGAATAAGCGACATTGTTTACATCGGAGAGTAAGGAAAAAATAAATTCGGCAAGATGGGCGCTGGTATATTTGGGAGTGACGGTTTTTGCGCTGGCTTTCTTTCTTGTTTATGACAGATTTTCCCATGGGGTGCGTTCAGCCTATATGACTTGGATGTTTGCGTGGCCTATGATGCTTGGGCTTTTTCCGTCGTTGATATATTGGAGGTTTAAAGGAATACCCAGACAGGGGAGGCTTTCGGCTAATCTTTATCACTCGGGGGTTGCGGCGTTGACGGTGAGCAGTATGCTGAGGGGGATTTTTGAAATAGCGGGAACGTATTCGGATTATCATGAATGGCTTAGGTATGCAGGCTGGATTATGTTGGTTGGGGGGATTATTGCTTATTTGTTTCAGGGGAATATGCGGAAAACGATTAGGAGGAGATAAATGTTAAGCGTACTGAATATTGAATTAGAATGGGATAAGGATAAAGCTTTTTCTTATCAGAAGGCATCTTTATTTCAAGGCGTTCTAATGGAGCAGATTGATTCTGCTTATGGGGAGGAGTTACATCAAAACGGATTAAAGCCCTATAGCCAAAGGATAATGTATTCGGAGGGCAGGATTATATGGCAGGTTAAGACGTTAAACAGAAAAGCATACGAGCAGATAATAAATCCCCTTATGTCGGAAGATTTTAATTTAGTTTTGTTAAAGCATAATGATATAAAATTGAATATTTTGGATAAGTCATTATCTGTGAGCAGCTATAAGAAACTGATTGATACATATTATCTTGGAGAATGTAAAAGAATCATTAAAATACAATTTACTTCTCCGACTTCTTTTAAGCAAGCCGGACGGTATGTATTTTTTCCTGATATTCATTTAATATATAACAGCCTGATGAATAAATTTAATGCTTTTGCTGAAAATGAAACGGTTGGTGACGAGGAAACGCTGGAACAGCTGACAGAATATTCAGAAATGATTGGCTATAGCCTTTCCAGTACAATGTTTCATTTAGAGGGAATTAAGATACCTGCATTTAAGGGAAACATTACATTAAAGATACGGGGACCCCAGCCGTTAGTTAATCTGGTGCATTTACTATTACGCTTTGGCTGCTATTCAGGAGTAGGAATTAAGACAGCCATGGGAATGGGGGCAATGGAAATCGTGGAGAAGGAGGAAAATAATGACAGATAAAGAGCTGAAATTAATTACAGGCGCATTGCTGCACGATATTGGCAAGGTGATTTACCGTGGGGGAGACGGCAGAAAGCACAGTATATCCGGATATGAATTTTTGAAGGAGGAGGCATTAATAGCTGATAGGGAAGTGCTGGACGCTGTCAGATATCACCATGGGGAAGCCTTGGCAAAAGCAAATATAAATGATAATGCTCTGGCATATATCGTATATATTGCCGACAATATTGCCGCTGCATCTGACCGGAGGGAGGCGGACAATGAGGAAAAGGGGTTTCGTCAGGAAATTCCATTGGAGAGTATTTTTAATATCTTAAACGGCAATAAAAAGAAGTTTCATTATTATCCAAAGGTCTTGGATGATACGGCAGGCATTAATATGCCTGTTGATGAGGAAATTCCATTTGATAAATATTTTTACCAGTCTGTCCGCACTGAGATATTAAATACCCTGAAGGGAGTTGAGAATTGGCAGGAGGAATACATAAATTCTCTATTGTCAACAATGGAGGCGTACCTTACATATATCCCATCCTCTACAGCCGTTCATGAGCTGGCGGATATTTCCCTTTATGACCACGTAAAGCTGACGGCGGCATATAGCAGTTGTATATATCAATATATGGAGGAAAAGGGAAACTATAATTATAAAAATTCATTGTTTAAGGATGCAAAGGAATTTTACAGTCAAAAGGTATTCCGTCTGTTTTCGATGGACATTTCCGGTATTCAAAAGTTTATTTACACCATACACAGCAAGGGTGCGCTGAAAATGCTCCGTTCCCGTTCATTTTATCTGGAAATATTAATGGAGCATATGATTGACCGGATTTTGGAGAAATGCAGTCTGTCAAGAGCCAATCTGATATATTCCGGAGGAGGACATTGCTATATATTATTGGCAAATACTGAAACCACCATGGAAAAGCTGACGCAGCTTCAAAAGGAATTTAATGATTTTTTTATTCAGGAGTTTGACGTAGCCTTGTATGTGGCAATGGCTTCCGTAGAATGCAGCGCCCATGATTTGGAGAATATACCTGGCGGAAGCTATTCTGAACTGTTTAAAAGCTTAAGCAGTCTTTTGTCTGAGCAGAAGTCATGCAGGTATACGGCAGGTCAGATTATACAGTTAAATAGCAGAAAAAGAAAGTATGATACAAGGGAATGCCGTGTATGCAAGAATTCATCTGTTGTCAATAGTGATGATATGTGTCTTTTCTGCTCTGCTATGGAGGCTTTTTCAGGAGATATTCTTTACAAGGATTTTTTTACTGTGATTAAGGAGAAAAGAGAGGGGAGTATTCCACTTCCGGGAGGAGAATATCTTGTTGCCCATGACGAAGAACAGTTAAAGAGGTGTATGGAGGAAGACAGCTATTTTGTCAGAACGTATGGAAAAAATAGATTTTTTACGGGTAAATCCGTTACGACAAAGCTATGGGTAGGAGATTATGTTCCAAAGGATGTAAAGACAGGAAAGACGGAGAAGGGTAAAACTACAGATGAATATGCATGTGAGGCGCAGGGAATTGACAGAATTGCAGTGCTTCGCGCCGATGTGGATAATTTGGGACATGCTTTTATTTGCGGGTTTGACGAGAGATATACCACATTATCCAGAACGGCAACATTTTCCAGACAGCTATCCTTATTTTTCAAGCGTCATATTAATTGGATTTTAGAGCATGGGGAATATGGAATGGAAGGAACGCCTTCACACCGAAATGTTACCATTGTGTATTCCGGAGGAGATGATTTGTTTATCGTAGGCGCATGGAATGAGGTGATAGAGGCGGCGGTGGATATCCGTCAGCAGCTTGACAAGTATTCTCTTGGAGCATTGACTATATCTGCAGGAATCGGAATATATCCGTCGAGCTATCCATTGAGCGTATGCGCGCGGGAGGTGGCAGAATTAGAGGAAAAGTCCAAGGATTACGTCAGCTCTGAAAATAAACCAAAGGATGCCGTCACATTGTTTGGCGCTGATATCACATATTCACGGAAGGAATTTTTAGAGAGAGGAAATAATGATTATAAGGCTAAAGAGAATTTTGATACTACATTTTCATGGAATGAATTTACAGAAAAGGTTATTCAGGAAAAATTAGAGGCCCTTACTGAATTTTTCGGAAAGTCTGAGGAGCGGGGAAAGGCATTTATGTACCGGCTGCTGGATTTAATGCGGAATATGGATGAAAAGATTAATCTGGCAAGATTTGCCTATGTGCTGGCAAGATTGGAGCCGGATGAAGAAAAATCTAAGGAGCAACGGGAAGCGTACCGGGTATTTTCCCGTCAGATGTATCAATGGATACAAAAGGATACCGACAGGAAACAGTTAATTATGGCAATATATATTTATGTATACTTACACAGAGAAGGAGGCAGCGAAGCATGATATTGGAAAATGATACATATGTAGAAAGGGCGGAAAATGCAATAAAGGAGCTGGCGAAGAAGAAGGACAAGTATGGAAATCCCGATATGGTTACAACAACTCAAATCAGAAATTTACTTGCCATGACGGCGGATATATACAATGAAGTATGTATCAGCATGGAGGATAATTTAAATGAGGATATCCGGGGAAGGATTAATTATCTGAAGATTCGTTTTCTTTATGAGGCAGGACGAGGAAACAAACAGCAGCATCAGGTAAAGGACTTTGTGGAGGCAGCAAGGCTTATAGAATGTATTGACGAAATTAAAGGATTAAAAAAGAATTATATACTGTTTAATAAATATATGGAAGCGCTGATAGCATACCATAAATTTTATGGCGGAAAAGATTGATAAAGGGGGAAAATATAATGTTTGGAAAAATACAGATTACAGGAAGCTTAGAGGTTGTGACAGGCATACATATAGGAGGCTCGTCTGCATTTGCGGCAATAGGAGCAGTTGATTCGCCTGTTATCAGGGATGCGGGAACAAATCTTCCAATGATACCCGGAAGCTCCCTTAAAGGAAAAATCCGCACATTACTTGCAAGGCAGTATAATCAAAGTAAGATGGCAGGTCCCGACGAGGATGAAGAATGTATTATAAGGCTTTTTGGAAGCGCAAAAAAAGTAAACGGCATCATTCCAAGAGGAAGACTGTTGTTTACCGATATGATATTGAATAACAGGGAGGAG
This sequence comes from uncultured Lachnospiraceae bacterium, assembly GCA_910584685.1. GTDB lineage: Bacteria > Bacillota > Clostridia > Lachnospirales > Lachnospiraceae > CAG-303. Next base: position 157,306 of record CAJUAO010000005.1, read on the forward strand.
CTGTACAAAAAAGGGGTGCAGGGACTGACGGAGGTTAAGTTTGAAAACAGCATTAACCGTTTAACAGCAGTGGCAAATCCAAGGCAGATTGAGCGTGTAATAAGAGGCTCTAAATTTCCTCTGGATTTGGTTTATGAGGTTAGGGATGAGGAAGGCGTTGAGGAGGATTTTAAGGTTTTGGCGGAGGGACTTAAGCTGCTTGAATATGATTATTTGGGAGGAAACGGCTCAAGAGGGTATGGAAAGGTGAAATTTTTGGATTTACAGGCATCTGCCGTTATTGGAAATATTGATGAAGCGCTGATAAGAAGGTGTAATGAGATACTGGCATATAGGCAGTAATGGGAGGAGGATAAGAGTGAAATATCTTATGTATTGTTTACGTTTTCCTGTCGGGGTACATCTTGGTGAAAAATCCTTGGATGAGAGCAGGTGTTCATTCTGCGCCGATACTCTTTTTTCTGCTCTTTATATGGAAGCATTAAAGCACGGTCAGGATATTGCAGCATGGCTTCTCGGAAAGGCTTGTTCCGGTGAAATTCTTTTCTCGGACGCGTTTCCTTATATGGGAGATACATATTATTTGCCAAAGCCCTTAAGGCGGGTGGAAGCCCATGAAGCAAAAGGAGATTCCGTCATAAAGAAGGCATTTAAGTCTTTAGCCTATATACCAATGAAACAGATGGAAAGCTATATGAACGGGGATTTTGATGCAATAGCTGAAAAAAGAAAATTGGGAAATCTAGGAAAGGGATATGTAAAAACCTCCGGGGCTATTCATGGAATGGAGGAAACCCGGCCTTATCATGTGGGGGCGTATTATTTTAATGATGGCTGCGGCTTGTATTTTATTGTAAAGATAGCAGATGAACAGGATGAGAATCAGATATATGATTTGCTGGATTCATTGTCATTTTCAGGAATTGGCGGAAAAAGAACGGCGGGACTTGGCAGGTTTGAGCTTGACAGGCTTCAGACTTTGGATTCCTTTGATTTTGAACGAAAGGGAAATACATATATGTCATTAAGCATTTCTCTTCCTAAGGAGAATGAGATGGAAAAGGCTTTATATCACGCCCGGTATCAGGTGCAGAAAAGAGGCGGTTTTGTGGCGTCCTTTGAATACGCTTCAGAAAACAGAAAAAAGAAGGATTTGTTTATGTTAAGCGCAGGCTCCTGCTTTGAAACGGTTTTCCAGGGGGATGTCTATGACGTTTCAGACGGCGGCAATCACCCTGTGTACCGCTATGCAAAACCGATTTTTCTTCCATTATAGAAAGATATAGAAAGGAGGCGGGCAAATGAAGGATTATTTAAAAACTTATCAGATGGTTTTAAAAACCGTAAGTCCGGTACATATAGGCACAGGAAAGACTCTAAGCAAGAAGGAATATATTTTTTTGAACAATAAGAAAAAGGTGCTGATTCCTGATGTAAATAAACTTTATCAGGGATTACAGAGAAAAGGCATGGGAACACAGTTTACGCAATATCTTTTGACAGATGAAAGAATTGATTTAAATACATGGCTGCAAAAAAACAATATTTCTCCGAAGGATTATGGAAGATGGATAAGGTATGAGTTAGACTGCGGTGATTTTTTGCAGGAGGAAGGGAAAAAAGCGATAGAGGTAATGGAATTTCAAAAGGACAGCTATGGTCTGCCTTATGTTCCGGGGACGTCTGTCAAGGGTATGCTTAGAACGATTTTATTGTCGTACCGTCTGATGACGGAGAAGGAAGCGTGGAGCAATGAGAGAAAACAGGTATCAAGAGAGGCAAAGCAAAGCGGGAACAAGGGAAAACGATATCTTAGCAGGGAAAATGCTCTGATAGAGGAAAAGCTCCTTCATACCCTGTCGCGTAAGGATGAAAAGGGTAAGGAGGTTGATTCAAGAAATGCAGTTAACGACTGTCTGTCAGGGTTGATTGTGGGCGATAGCGAGCCGTTGTCACTGGAGGATTTGGTTTTATGCCAGAAAATAGATGAAAATGTGGAAGGAAAACAGCATGCAATTAATATTTTAAGGGAGTCAATTAAGCCGGGAAGAGATATAAAATTTAAGCTGACAATAGATACTGAGATATGTAAGTATTCTATAGAGGATATTTTAAAGGCGGCAGAGCTTTTTGGGGAAGCTTATTATGAAATGTATTTGTCAAAATTTAAGTGTTCCGACAGACCGGCCGGTAATTCAGTCTGGCTTGGGGGAGGGGCAGGATTTTTTACAAAGACGGTTATGTATCCGCTGTTGGGACAGAAGCAAGGGTTGGAGGCAGCGGCGTCTGTGTTTGAGCATACGCTGCCTTATAAGATTGCCGGGCAGCATAAGCATTACAGGGATAAGGATTTGGGAGTTTCTCCGCATATTCTTAAATGTACCCGGTATGAGGGGAGGAGGTTTGTTATGGGAATGTGTCATTTGAAGGTGGAGGATTCCGGCTGCGGGTGATTTGCCACGCAGGGCGTAAATGCTGGGGGAAGGGAGATTTTTGGGATGGGGCGGGTGGTTGGAAAGGTGGCAAAGGGTTTTGCCACGCAAAATGGGGAATGGGAGTAGTGTTTATGGGGAGTTGATAGGGCAGGATTAGAAGATAGAAGACCCCGATAGGGGACGGAAACGGTTGAGAAAAGGAGGAGGATAAGCCGAGAAAAGCATTAGAAGATAGAAGACCCCGATAGGGGACGGAAACCCATTTGCTTTTGTTCTTCCAGTGTCATTTCGTTCATATTAGAAGATAGAAGACCCCGATAGGGGACGGAAACTCAGTTTCAAAAAATTCACAGATTTTCCATTTTTTATTAGAAGATAGAAGACCCCGATAGGGGACGGAAACTGTTGTCGAAACACTGAATGGGAATTATCAGATTATTAGAAGATAGAAGACCCCGATAGGGGACGGAAACAAAAAGCAGAAAACCATTACAGAAGTTAAAGAAGAAAATTAGAAGATAGAAGACCCCGATAGGGGACGGAAACGAAGTAGTATTTTGCGACTTCCTCAAGCGTTCCATATTAGAAGATAGAAGACCCCGATAGGGGACGGAAACATTAAATATAATGCTCTTAATATATATAGTGGGACATCATTAGAAGATAGAAGACCCCGATAGGGGACGGAAACTAACTTCTTCGTTGATTTTGCAATCAAATTGTAATTATTAGAAGATAGAAGACCCCGATAGGGGACGGAAACATAGGCGGCTTATGTGTTATAATTCTTTTACAGTATTAGAAGATAGAAGACCCCGATAGGGGACGGAAAACTAAGTTGCGTTGCTATTTCTTCAAGTCTGTAATTAGAAGATAGGAGACCCCGATATGGGGCGGAAACTTATATTTTCCCTCACGTTTCGCAATCTCAATTCCTTATAAGAAGATAGGAAACCCCGAAAGGGGACGGAAACAGTTCACGCTTCTAAATAGATGAAAACTTATAATTAACTTGCTATATTGTAATTAAATCATTATAATAAGGTAGAAAACCCAAAAGATGGGACGAAAAAAGTTTAACTAATGTATTTTGGTTAAAGAAGAATTTATAACAAGATAAAAAGCCCCATAAGGGGACGAAAAGTTTACATCAACGCTTAATGTTGTTGCTTCACTAAAAAGAAGATATTCCCCAAAAGGGGACGGAAACAAATATTGAAAACTTGAATTTTGACTATGGTATTATATTAGAAAAGCTTTCTATAAAAATATGATAGTTCTTAATAGCTTTATATTAATATACTTAAAAACAACGATAGAATTAGTTTTTTCAAAGAAAAAAACAGAAATTTAATTACAAAAGTACAATTATAAGGAGGCGCCATGGGATATTTATACATCACAGAAAGCGATGCGCAAATAGGAGTTGCAGAGAGCTATGTCACAGTAAAGCATAAGGATGGCTCACTTACCAAAATTCCGGTAGAAACATTAGAGGCTGTTAGTATTTTCGGGAGAAGCCAGATTACTACTCAATGTATTCAGGAATGTTTAAAAAGAGGAGTTCCGGTGTCTTACTATTCCAAAGGAGGAACATATTTCGGGCGGATACATTCAACAGGTCATATTAATGTTGCAAGACAAAGAAAGCAGGCATGTTTATTGGGGTCAGAGCTGGCGTTGAAGCTGTCAAAGAAGATAATTAAAAGCAAAATGCATAATCAGTACGTTGTTCTGCAAAGATATGGAAAAAGCAGAGGCGTAGACGTTTCGCAGACCTGTACACGAATGAAAATCCTAATGGAGAAGGTGCCGGACTGTACTTCGGTTGAACAAATTATGGGATATGAGGGAAATGCTGCAAAGCTATATTTTCAGACGCTGAATCTTTTGGTGGAGCCGGCATTTTCTTTTAACGGAAGAAGCCGCCGTCCTCCGATGGATGCGTTTAATTCTATGCTTAGCTTAGGGTATTCGGTTTTGATGAATGAATTTTATGGGAAAATAGAGAATAAGGGACTGCACCCATATTTTGGATTTATGCATCAGGACAGGGAAAAGCATCCGACTCTGGCAAGTGATTTAATGGAGGAATGGCGGGCAGTGATTGTAGATTCACTGGTGATGAGCCTTGTAAACGGGCATGAGATTTTGGAAGAGCACTTTTATCAGGAGGAGGAGAGACCCGGCGTATTTTTGACGAAAGCCAGAATGAGTATATTTATTAAAAAGCTGGAGGATAAAATGAGAAAGGATATTCATTATTTAGATTACATTGATTATTCCGTTTCATTCCGAAGGGCAATGGAATTGCAGGTAGCTTCATTTTCCAAGGTGATAGAGGAAGAGGATGCAGAAATGTATCATCCTATATGGATACGGTAAGGGGGGATTTGCTTGGAGGATTATTTTTTTGAGACGCCTATGGAGGAAAACCGTGAGTGTAAGCTGTATGTTTTGATAATATATGATATTATTGACAATAAAAAAAGAGTGAAATTATCCAAGTTTTTGCAGGGATATGGATTTAGGATACAGAAGTCTGCATTTGAGGCTATGCTTTCTCCAAAATTATATCATGATTTAAAGAAAAAGATTGCTGCGTTTGCATCAGAGGAAGACAGCATACGTGTTTATAAAATCATTGGCAAAGGTCAGGTGACTTGTTTTGGAAAGAAGGAAGAGCCGGATGCTGATGATGTAATTATTATATAATGATTTTTATTGCTATTACATAAGAAATGGAGGCTTTTATGAGTTGTATTTTATTTTCGCCCATTGGCGGCTCTGACCCAATCAGAAATTTCAGAGACGGCTCTATGCTGCATATCTGCCGGAATTACCTGCCGGATAAGCTATATTTATATTTGTCCTATGAAATGTATGAGTATCACAAAAAGGACAACAGGTATTTATACTGCGTTGAAAAGCTTGAGGAGCAATGCGGTCATAAAATTGATGTGGAATTGATTATTCAGGAGAATTTAAAGGATGTTCAGGATTATGAGATATTTTATGAGGATTTTAGGAAGTGTATAGCCAATATAGAGGATAGTATGAATGAGGAGGATGAATTGCTGGTGAACATTTCATCAGGCACGCCGGCTATGAAAAGCGCGTTAGTGGTATTGTCCACCTTGGCAGAATTTCCCTTTAAGTCGGTTCAGGTGCCTACTCCCCTTAGGAGAAGCAATTATACCGATGAAAATATGGAGCGTTATGATGTGAAGGAACAATGGGAATGTAATGAAGATAATGAGGGGAAAAAAGAAAACAGATGTTTAGAGGTTAAGTCTGTCAATCTGCTGACACTCTGGAAGGTAAATATTATAAAAAAGCACCTGAGCGCATATGATTATTCGGCTGCCTGTCAGGTTGCAAACGAAATGAAAGGACAGTTATCAAAAGAATGTATTTTGTATTTAGAACAGGCATTGGAGCGTATGCGTCTTAACAGCAGCAGAGTAAACAGCATTGCCAAGGAAACAGGCTACCAGCCAATGCCGGTGACAAAGAATGAGGATTGCGTTTTAATAGAATACATCCTAAATTTGCAGGTGAAGGACAAAAGAGGTACATATGATGATTTGGTACGGGGAATTACTCCGGCAATTTTTGAATTGTTGGAAAGAGCGTTAAAATGTCAGTGTGATATTGATATAAACCGTTACTGCAGCGCCCGGAATCATGTGCGCAGATGGGATGATGATAAGCTTAAAGGAAGTGAAATATTAGCCGTATTTGAAAGTATATACGGTAAAGGCAGATTTAAGTCGGGAAATGTATATTCTGTTCATTTAAAGGATTTAATTTTGCATTTTTCAAAAAATCAGAAATTGAAAACCTTGGCAGAGAATTTGCGCTTGGTGGAAGAGAAGGTAAGAAATCCGGCGGCGCATACAATGACTTCTATAACACAGGACTTGGTGAAACGCTGGACGAATTATAGCACGGATGATATTCTTCAAATGATGAAGGATATTATTAAGTATACGGGGATAAAGGATATAGATAAAAATAAAGTGTGGGAGTCTTATGACAGAATGAATGAAGAAATCTGCAGGGTTTTGGAAAAGAATGTTCAATTATATCAAACTGACAAAAATGATATAATTAGTATTGACAATAATTAACTAATAAGCTACACTTTAAATATATTATTTAACAGACATTAATGAGGATATTAAATTAATGAGAGAATACCGTTTTAACGATAAATGGGAGAAACTGCTGACACCGGCTACAGTATCGCTTTTGACAGCAATTCATGAATATAAGGGACAGCAATCTTTTTTTATTGAGGCTCACTCAGATGAATTAATAGAATTAGCGGAAATTGCCAAGCTTCAAAGTGTGGAAAGCTCTAATAAAATGGAAGGAATTTTTATATCAAATGACCGAATGAAAAAATTGGTGCAGGATAAAACGCTGCCGCAAAATCGTAATGAACAGGAAATTGCAGGATATAGGGATGCGCTAAATACAATAACTGATAATTATGATTATGTGTTGGTTAAATCAGAGCTAATCCAACAATTTTCTATGAATTTATATAGATATCAAGGGGGAAATACAGGAGTAAGATTTAGGAATTCAGAATCCATTGCAGTGTTATGTAATGCATATAATGAAGTAGCAATGGATAAAAAAGTTGATTTGTTGATAGTGATACCAATGTTTATACTGGATTTTTTGTGCATACATCCATTTACCGCAGGAAACGAAAGAATAAGCAGGCTGCTTACTTTATTGCTGTTATATAAAGCCGGATATACTGTTGGTAAATACATAAGTATTGAAAAGCTGACAGAAGCGACAAAAGATACATATTATAAGACTATTTATGAAAGCTCACAGAACTGGAATAAAAATGAGAATGATTATGCATCGTTTGTAAATTATACACTTGAAATTATTTTGGTAGCATATAAGGAGTTTTCAGCTAATGTCAGATTGCTTACAAGGGCAGGCTTTACAAAGGGAAATCGCATAGAAGAAATTATTAAAGCTGCCGACGGAACAATTACAAAGTCGGATATAGTGAAAAAATGCCCTGATATAAGTCAGATTACTGTTCAGAGGGCGCTTATTGATTTGCAGGATGCAGATAAGATTATGAAAATAGGCGGGGGACGCTACACAAAATATATTTGGAAAGAGAAGAGGAAGGAAGATTAAATGATTACAGGTGAATTGAAAAATAAAATTGACAGCTTGTGGGAAATATTTTGGACAGGCGGGCTTACAAATCCCCTAGATGTTATAGAACAGATGACTTACCTTATGTTTATCCATGACCTTGATGACCGGGATATTATTCAAGAAAAGGAAAGCGCAATGCTAGGTCTTCCGTATGAGAGTATATTTACAAAGGAGGTTTCCATCGGAGATAGAATTGTTGACGGGACGTGGTTAAAATGGTCAGTGTTTCGGGATTTTCCTGCTGATAGAATGTATTCGATTATGCAGGAAATGGTTTTTCCATTTATTAAAAATCTTCATGGAAATAAAAACAGCGCCTACTCAAAGTATATGGATGATGCAATTTTTAAGCTTCCTACGCCGTTAATGTTGTCAAAGGTAGTGGATGCTATGGACGGTCTTTATGAGCAGATGGGCAAATTGACAGAGGAAGATGCAAGAGGCGATGTTTATGAATATTTGCTTTCAAAGCTTTCCACTGCCGGCGTAAATGGACAGTTTCGTACCCCAAGGCATATTATAAAAATGATGGTGGAGCTTATGGAGCCGACTGCAGATGATATTATCTGCGACCCGTCGTGCGGTACGGCAGGCTTTTTAGTTGAGGCGGGAGAATATCTGAGAGCCAATAGGAAAGCAGAGATATTTTATGATAAAGAGAAAAAAAATCATTATATGAATCATATGTTTTACGGATTTGATATGGATAGAACCATGCTTCGTATCGGAGCTATGAATATGATGACCCATGGAGTGGAAAGTCCGTTTATTGAATATAGGGACAGTCTTTCAGACCAAAATCCCGACAAGGACAAGTTTTCCCTTATTTTGGCAAATCCTCCGTTTAAGGGAAGTCTTGATTCAGATATAGTGTCGGGAGATTTGTTAAAGGTATGCAAAACTAAAAAAACCGAGCTGCTTTTTCTTGCACTATTTGTCCGCATGTTGAAAATAGGCGGTTGTTGTGCCTGTATTGTACCGGACGGAGTGTTGTTCGGCTCATCGAAGGCTCATAAGGATATAAGAAGGGAGTTGATAGAGAATCAGCGGCTGGAAGCAATTATCTCAATGCCTTCCGGTGTGTTCAAGCCATATGCGGGAGTATCTACAGGTATATTGATATTTACAAAGACAAGTCATGGCGGCACAGATAATGTGTGGTTTTATGATATGCAGTCGGATGGATATAGCTTGGATGATAAAAGGAATCCGGTAAATGAAAATGATATTCCTGATATTATAGAAAGATTTCATAACAGGGATAAGGAAACAGACAGAGCCAGAACAGAGAAATCATTTATGGTTTCTAAAAAGGAAATTGTGGATAATGATTATGACCTGTCAATTAATAAGTATAAAAAGACAGAGTATGTACCGGTAGAGTATCCTCCAACAGAGGAGATTATGGGGAGGATAATGGAGCTGGAGGCTCAGATAGGAAGGGAATTGGCAGAATTGCAGGAGATGCTTAAAGAATGAGAAAGGAAAAGCAAATTGAGATTTGTAGGGG
>CAJUAO010000006.1 GCA_910584685.1 uncultured Lachnospiraceae bacterium
CCCTTGATAGAATTTCTTCCTCTTTTCGAAGCTTTAAAAAAATATATAACTCCCTGCCTAAGCCGCCCTGCCGCCCCAAGCTCCCTTTATTCTTAAGCCCCGGACTACATGAGAGGAAACATTTTTCACCTGTACAAATTACCATTTACCTAAACCACATCTTTTACATAACCTCCATTTATTCCTCCGCTCCTTCATCATCACATCCCTCCCCATTAACAATATTAGAAATAATATATCTTGGACGCCCCTTTATCTCATCATAAATCTTTGAAATATAATATCCTATTATCCCCATGCTTGTCATACATATACTTCCCACAAGCAGCTCAATTATAATAACGGTAGTAAAGCCCTCCAGCGCCCTGCCTATAATTTTATATACAACAGACTGAACGCCCAGCACTAGGGAAAGAATAAAAAACAAAACTCCCATAATGGTTACAAGCTGCATTGGAGCCACAGAAAATGTGGTTATATTTGAAACAGCGTACTTTATAAGAGACCAAGAGGACCATTTTGATTCGCCCTCCTGCCTGTCCCGGACCTTAAAGCTGACAGTTGTGCTTTTAAAGCCAACCCATGAGGACAATGCCCTGAAAAATGTATTTCTCTCAGGCATGCTTTTAAGTATATCCACAACCTTTCTGTCCATAAGCTTAAAGTCAGAGGCGTTTGACATATCTATCTTTGTAAGCCTGCTGATAATCTTATAGAAAGTATTGGCGCAAAATCTGTGAAACCTTCCTTCCTCGCCTCTATCCTCCTTAACGCCCTCTATTATTTCGTAGCCCTCCTCCCAAAGCCTGTACATCTCAACAATCTTTTCCGGAGGATGCTGTAAATCACAGTCAATAATAACGGCGCAGTCCCCCTTTGACTGCTCAAGGCCTGCAAACATGGCGGCCTCCTTGCCAAAATTCCTTGAAAAGCATATTCCCGTTACACAGGGATTCTCTTGACATTCCTTCATTATAGCCGGCCATGTGGTATCCTTTGAGCCGTCGTTGATAAAAAGCAGCTCATAAGGAATGCCTGACTTGGAAAGAATTTCAGATATGGTTGAAGCCGTCTTATGTATCATTTTTTCTTCATTATATGCCGGTATTATTACGGATAATTTCTTCATGCAAATTTCCCTTCTGCCCTGTTTTACGGACGTATATTTGTAGAAAATATATACTATTGTAATATTTTTTTTTAGGGAAGTAAACAGTTTTTTATTTTATATATTAATTTCATACGTTAATTATGGTAACAGTTAAACACAGCCATACCCTGTGAGTAAGTCCCGTGTTGCAGCTTTAGCGGTGGGACAGCTATATAATATTTTATGGAAACATTGAGAAGGCAATTAGAAATTCATTAATATGAAACTGCCGGCTTCTTAGCGTAGGGCATCTGTCTGAGAAAAGTGTTGTTCTTTAACACTTTTCGAGTTATGCCCGAAGCTTAGAAGCCGGCAGTTTCATGTTAATAGAATTTCTTATTGCCTTCTCAATGTTTCCATAAAATATTATATAGCTGTCCCACCGCTAAAGCTGCAACACGGGACTTACTCACAGGGTATGGCTGTGTTTAACTGTTACCATAATATGCAGAGCCATGGCGAAAAGTAACTTTTGCTTGCAAATTACTATGGAGTGTCATATAATGTTTAGGAAAAATAAGGAAATCAGCATATTTAAAGCTTATTCGCAATGGAAAAAACATGGAGGAATTAAAATGCAGGCAATTATATTAGCGGCGGGAATGGGAAAGAGACTTAAGGAGCTTACGCAAAACAACACTAAATGCATGGTTAAGGTAAACGGAATAACCATGATAGACAGAATGTTACATCAGCTTGACAGGCTTGCTTTGGATAAAATAATTATAGTGGTAGGATATGAAGGAAAAAAGCTGACAGATTATATATCCTCCTTAAACATAAAAACCAAAATAGAATATGTGGAAAATGAAATATATGACAAAACAAATAATATTTATTCTCTGGCCCTTGCAAAGGATTGGCTTTTAAAGGATGATACCCTTCTTTTGGAATCTGATATTATATTTGAGGACAGTGTTTTGACGGAGTTAATTGAGGACGAGAGGGAAACGCTGGCATTGGTGGACAAGTATGAAAGCTGGATGGACGGCACCGTAGTAAAAATAGATGAGAATGACAATATTCAGGGATTTGTGCCGGGCAAAAATTTTGTATTTGCGGATATACCATATTATTATAAGACAGTAAACATATATAAATTCAGCAGGCATTTTTCAAAGACGCATTATGTGCCGTTTCTTGAGGCTTACCTGAAGGCTCTTGGCGATAATGAATATTACGAGCAGGTGCTTCGTGTAATTACACTTCTTGACGAGCCTGAAATAAAGGCAAAGAGGCTTAACGGACAGCTATGGTATGAAATAGACGATATACAGGATTTGGATATTGCAGAATCCATGTTTGCAAAAAGCGATGATGAGAAGCTTGCAAGGCTCCAGAGCAGATACGGCGGATATTGGAGATATCCTAAGCTCATTGATTTCTGCTACCTTGTAAATCCTTACTATCCTCCAAGAAAAATGATGGATGAAATGAAGGCGAATTTTGAAAAGCTTCTTACGGAATATCCGTCGGGAATGTATGTAAATTCCCTCCTTGCCGCTAAAAATTTTGGCGTAAGGCAGGAATATATTGTTGTGGGAAACGGTGCGGCGGAGCTTATAAAGTCCGTAATGGAAAATGACGACGGAGTGATAGGCGTAATAAATCCAACCTTTGAGGAATATCCGAATCGCTACAGTAAGGAGAAGTCAGTTGTATTCGTACCTGAGGATAGGAATTTCAGATATGATGAAAACGATATAATAAATTATTTTGAAAAAAATTATATAGATACCCTTATTTTAGTAAATCCTGACAATCCTACAGGCAATTATATAAAATATGACGGAGTAATAAAAATATTTGAATGGGCGAATAATAATAACAAAAGAGTTATATTTGACGAAAGCTTTATAGACTTTGTTGACTTGGAAACAGTGACGTTTTTAGACAATGAGATATTGGAAAGGTATCCGAACGTCATAGTTATAAAAAGCATATCAAAGTCCTACGGCGTACCGGGCATACGTCTTGGCGTAGCTGCGTCAGGAGATAAGGAGCTTATAAGCGGTATAAAAAAGGATGTCGCCATATGGAACATTAACTCTTTTGGAGAGTTTTATATGCAGATAGCGGAGAAATACAGTAAGGATTACAAAACAGGTTTAAATAAGTTTTATGCCGAAAGAAAAGCATTTGTGCAGAAACTGTCAGAAATGGAAACCCTTGAGGTTATGCCAAGCCAGGCAAATTATGTCTGCATAAGGCTTAAGGGAAGCATGAGCGCAAAGGAGCTTACAAGAGCGCTTTTGGCAGATTACAATATTCTTATTAAGGATTTAACGGCAAAAATCAGAAAGCTTGAAAAATCAGAGGAAGGGGGGGAATATATCCGTATAGCAGTGAGAGATAAAGAGGATAACGATAAATTAGTACAGGCATTAAGACAGTCATTAAAATAAACGTTTTTTTGGAGGAAGCAAAAATGAAAATTATTACGCATGGGGAAATAATTAATATGGGAATAACTCCAAAGCAGTGTTATGATTGGGTAAGCGAGGTTATAGCAGATAAAAATGATTATGTGCTGCCTCATAAAATCAGCTTAAAATATAAGGAGGACGGTTTTTATAATACAATGCCGTCAATTTTGGAAAAGGAAGGGTACTTTGGAGCAAAGGTTGTAAACAGATACCCAGACAGAAAGCCAGCCCTTGACAGTAAATTAATGTTGTATGATTTAAAAAGCGGCGAATTAAAGGCGCTTATGGATGCAAATTTTATTACGGCAATGAGAACAGGAGCGGTTGCCGCCCATTCTATTAATCTTTTGGGGAAAAAGGATGGAAATACCATAGGGATTATCGGGCTTGGCAATACTGCAAGAGCGGCGGTTAAAGTGCTGGCAGAGGTAAATAAGGAAAAGAAATATATAATTAAGCTGTTAGAATACAAAAATCAGCATGAGCTTTTTAAGGAGGAATTGTCATCCCTGTATGATAATTTATCATTTGAATATGTAAGCACGTATGAAAGTCTTATCAGGGGAAGTGATGTTGTAATTTCAGCAGCCACATACTTTGAAAATGATATTGCCGCAGAGGATTGGTTTGAGAAGGGAGTATTGCTTGTGCCGATACATACCAGAGGCTTTGGGGTATGCGATTCGGTCTTTGATAAGGTATTTGCAGATGATACAGACCATGTGGCTCATTTTAAAAATTTTTTCCGTTTTAAGAAATTTGGTGAGGTTACGGATGTCGTAAATGGAAAAATACCGGGAAGAGAGACAGAGGAGGAAAGGATTATTGCATATAATATCGGCATATCCTTACATGACGTATATTTTGCCCTTAAGATATATAATGAGTTTAAAGGTGGCACAGTTATAGAGATGAAGCAGCCTGAAGGAAAGTTCTGGGTGTAGAAAGGATTTAGGAGAAAAAGCCTATAAAGAGGAAGAGAATGAGAGAAATGGTATCAGTAATTATATTATCATATAGAAACACTCAGGGAATTTATGAGACACTGGAGAGCGTACTTTCTCAGAAGTATGATAATATAGAGCTTATAATTTCAGATGACGGAACGCCGGGATTTTCGGAGGAGCTTCATAATATTGAAGACTATATTGAAGCTAAAAAGAACAGTAATATAAAAAATACCGTAATAAATGCAATAGAGGTAAACGGGGGAACCGTAAAAAATATAAACAGCGCAATAAAAAAAGCCCGGGGAAAATATATAAAAATATTATCGTCAGAGGACAGATTTTCAAATAGCGATGCCTTAGATAAATATGTTGAATATATGGAAAACACCAAGGGAGTTATTGCCTTCGGCAAGATGCGGGGAGTTACCAGAGAAGGCGAATATAAATATGAGCTTTTGTCATGCGAATCCGATTATAAGCTTCTTAAGAGCTATACCATTGAGGATACAAGAAACAGATTGTTTAAGAGGAACTTTCTTCCTGCTCCGGCGTGGATAGCCGACAGAAGGCTCTTTGAGGAAAACGGATTGTTTCCTGAGGATACAAGGCTTATAGAGGATTATCCCTATTGGCTGTATTTATCCATGAAGGGAGTTAAATTTGATTATATAGATGAGGTGCTTATAGATTACAGGCTGTCGGGAGTATCAAGCGGCGGATTTTACGGCGAAATGTTTATGAAGGATATGCTTGTAATATATAATAAATATATATTTCCCTATGACAGACGGTTTGGAATATTCCAGCCTGTCTACAACTGCTTAAAGAGAGGGGGATTAAACTTTTACATGTCTGCTGCCAGATGGGACAAAATGAGCGCAGGCCGGAAAATACTTGCAGGAATAAAATATTTTCCGTTTTTTATACTTGTTAAATTCCAGAATTTTATGAATAATTACAAAAATAAACGGATTGGCGGGAAAAAATAAAGAGAGGTTTTTTATGGAAATAAAGATAGTCGAATTTGAAGAGCATGGTGATGAGAGAGGTACATTGATTGCGCTGGAGCAGATGAAAAATGTACCCTTTGAGATAAAGCGGGTTTATTATATGTTTGATACGGTTCACGGGGTAAGGCGAGGCTTTCACGCCCACAAATGCTTAAAGCAGATACTTGTCTGTGTAAAGGGAAGCTGTAAGATACTTCTGGACGACGGAACACAGAAAGCAGAGGTTTTGCTGGACAGGCCCAATAAGGGACTTATAATAGACTCACATATATGGAGGGAAATGTTTGATTTTTCAGAGGATGCGGTTTTGATGGTGCTGGCGTCCCAGTTGTATGACGAGTCGGATTACATTAGAAATTATGATGATTTTATCAGCTACGTTAAGGAGAAAAGTGATGAACATTAAATATACGGATTTTGAGAGAATGCATAAGCCTATAGAAAAGGAGCTTGAGCAGTGCTATAAGGAGGTTTTTAACAGTCAGTGGTTTATTCAGGGAAGGAAGCTTGAGCAGTTTGAGCGTGAATTTGCAGAGTACTGCCAGACAGACTACTGTGTGGGAGTGGGAAACGGCTTAGACGCTTTAAGGCTTATTTTACAGGCCTGCGATATAGGCGAGGGGGACGAGGTAATCGTACCGTCAAATACCTTTATTGCCACAGTATTAGCCATAAGCTATACGGGAGCGAGCCCCGTGTTTGTGGAGCCTGATATAAGCACTCTTCTTATAAATCCCGATTTAATAGAAGAAAAAATAACGTCAAGAACAAAGGGCATAATGGTTGTTCATCTTTACGGAAGAATAGCTCAGATGGAAAAAATCATGGATATTGCAAAAAAGCATAAGCTTAAGGTGTTTGAGGACTGCGCCCAGGCTCACGGAGCAATAAGAAACGGAATAAAGGCAGGAGCATGGGGGGACGCAGGGGCATTCAGCTTTTATCCCGGTAAAAACCTTGGAGCATTGGGAGACGCAGGAGCCGTCACAACGAATAATAAGGAGCTGGCGGAAAAAGTAAGGGCCCTTGGAAATTACGGCTCAAGGATAAAATATAAGCATGAATATAAGGGCGTTAATTCAAGGCTTGACGAGCTTCAGGCAGGATTTTTGTCCGTAAAGCTAAAGTATCTGGATAAATGGACACAGGAAAGAAAGGAAATAGCAGATAAATATTATAAAGGAATTAACAATGAAAAAATAAAATTGCCGTCATATACAAAGGAAAATGTATATCACATATTTCCTGTGCTGGCAGACAACAGAAATCAATTACAGAAGTATCTTGAGGAAAAGGGAATACATTGCTTGATTCATTATCCCACAGCCATACATTTACAGGAGGCTTACAGGGATATGGGCTTAAAGCGGGGAGCGTATCCTCTGGCGGAAAGGATATGCGATACGGAGCTTAGCATACCGTTATATCCGGGCATGACAGACGGGGAGATACAGTATGTTATTGATGCAATTAATGAATATTGAGGGTGATGATAATGATTAGAAGGTTGGAAATGAAGGATTTGCCTCATATGTATGAGTGGATGCATGACGAGGAGGTTACAAGGAATTTACAGGCTGACTTTGCAGGCTTTACAAGGGATGATGTTTCAGACTTTATAAAAAATGCAATGGAGCAGAATGAAAACAGCGAAAATGTTCATTTTGCAATTATAGATGAGAATGATGAGTATATGGGCACAATAAGCCTTAAAAACATAAACAGAAAAGATAAGAATGCAGAATATGCAATCGTTACAAGAAGAAAGGCCCATGGAAAGGGCTATGCAGGGGAGGCAACTAGGAATATACTTAAGCTGGGCTTTAATACCTATGGACTTGAAAAAATTTACTTATATGTTGTAACTGAAAATATAGCCGCAAATAAATTTTATAAAAAGTGCGGCTTTAAGGAGGAGGGAGTGTTCAGAAAACATCTGCTTATACGCGGAAGCTTCCATGATATACGCTGGTATTCCGTACTAAAAGAAGAATTTGACATATAAGGAGTATTCAGTTGGAAGTTATAAGAAAATGGTTTATTAAGGATGACAAAAATATATTGAGAAAAAGCGCCCTTTGGAATCTTATATCAAGCGTTGAATATTCGCTGCAGTCGGCAGTGCTTATGCTGATAGTGGCAAGAGCGGGAGGCTTATATGATGCGGGAGTGTTTACCATAGCTTATACGCTTACACAGATGATGGCAACGATAGGCAGCTATGGTATGAGGAGCTTTCAGGTGTCAGATATAAAAAACGAATATTCCTTTGGCTCATATCTGTCGTCAAGAGTGCTTTCCATTCTGGCAATGATTGTAATATGCATGTCCTACGGGTTTTATCAGGGCTATGACGGACAAAAGCTGTTTATTATAGCAATGCTTTGCGGCTACAGAATTGTAGATGATTTGGAGGATGTTTTTCATGGTGAAATGCAGAAAGCCATGAGGCTTGATACGGCTTCAAAGATACTGGCGGTAAGAATACTGGCAGCAACGGCTGCCTTTGGAATAAGCTATGTTATTACAAAAAACCTGGTTATTTCAAGCGTGGTTTTTACCTTAACGGCAGCAGCGCTTGCATTGTATTTGAACCTTTTAGTAACCGGATTTTTTAAGAATATTACATTTAAGCTTGAAAAAACAGGCGTTATAAAGCTTTTATGGGTATGTCTTCCCATATGCTTAGGAGGCTTTTTATATAACTACCTTGTTAATGCTCCAAAGTACGCCATAGACAGAAATCTTTCAGAGGAGACACAGACCATATTCAGCATATTGTTTATGCCTGTATTTGTCATAAACATGCTTAGCAGCTTTATATTTAAGCCAATGATAGTAAATATGGGAATACTTTGGAATGAGGGAAAGAAGAAGGGCTTTATTGTGTCAGTGGCAAAGCAGATGCTTATAATAATTGCCCTTACCCTTATATGCATGCTGGGAGGCTGGCTTATAGGCATTCAGGTATTAGGCTTTATGTATGGTGTAAACTTAGAGGCGTACAGGCTTTTATTTACTTTGCTTATAGCCTTTGGAGGAGTGGCGGCGCTGGTATCCTTTTTAGTGGTTGTACTTACAATAATACGAAAGCAGAATTATATAATGTTAGCTTATGGAATAGGAGTTGCAACAGACTGGCTGTTTATTGACAAAATTGTTACCCGGTACGAGATATGGGGAGCAGGCGTTATTTACGGAGCGGCAATGTCTGTTATAGGAGCAGTTATGATGATAGTACTGTTTGCCTCGTTACATAGGAGAAAGGTTGTAAAAAATGATTGAACGTCTGAAAAAAATATATCATAAATATTCGGATACATGGCTTGTAAGGCTTTTTGGAAAAATGTACCGCAACGGCTTTTTTATTTCAAATTATATGGCGTATCTGAGAATGAAAAGGCTGTCAGAGAAAAAGAGTCCGGGGGACAGGCCGGCGGAGGTATTGTTTTTATGCCAGTATCCTCCCGCATGGAACAAGATGAAAAGCGTATTTGAAATGATGCTTAAGGATAGCAGGTTTAACCCGAAAATACTGGCTGTTCCCGATAATATAAACAAGCCGGATGAAAAAATATATTTGTTTTTCAGCGGTATATACGGAAGGGATAATGTAATAAATTCCTATGAAAATGGGACATGGTATGATATAAAAAAGGACATGCCTGATTATGTGTTTTACCAAAGACCCTATGACCAGTATCTTCCAAAGCCATACAAAAGCGGCGTGGTTTCAGGGTATTCTAAGATATGTCATCTGGTGTACGGTTATCTTATGACGGAAACCCTAAAGGATATATGTACAAATAAGCTGTTTTACAGAAATGTATATATGTATTTTGCAGAAAATACCATTTGCATGGAATACAATATAAAAAGATTTAAAATATCACATAATAAGGGATATAGAAAAACCTTAAATATAGGTTATCCGGTTCTTGAGTATTTTGTAAAGAACAAGACAGAAAGAAAAACGGATAATAATGAATTTAAGGCCTTATGGACTCCGAGATGGTCTGACGATAAGGAAGCGGGAGGAAGCAATTTCCTTAATTTTAAGGATAAAATCATAACCCTTGTAAATGATAATACTGACCTTAGCATAGTGTTCAGACCTCATCCCATGACCTTTGACCATTTTATTTCCGTGGGAAAGCTGACGCGGGAGGAGGCAGATAAATATCTTAAGCTTTATGATGAAAATGACAGGTTAGAATACAATAATACTGCTGAATATGTGGATGTATTCTGGAATACTGACGCGCTTTTAAGCGATTTGTCAAGTATAATGGTAGAATATTTCGTAACGGGAAAGCCGGTTATATATTGCGATACAGGCGCTAAGCCCGATGAGTTTTTTGAAGAGCTTTTAAAGGCAATATATGTTACAAAGACATGGGAGCAGGCAGAGGAAAAGCTGTTAGAGCTTAAAGCGGGCATAGACCCTCTTAAGGAGGAGAGAGAAAAAAAGATTAAAGAGCTGTTAGGAGAAGATTTTCTCCATATATCCGAAAGATTTCTTGAGGCAATATATAGTGATTACAGCTCATAATCAGAGGAAGGTGATAAGATGAAAGAGGTATTGATTATTATTCCCGCATATAATGAGCAGGATAATATAAAGCGTGTGGTTGACAATCTTATAGAAAACTATCCCCAGTATGATTATGTGGTGGTTAACGACGGCTCAAGGGACCACACCAGAAGGATATGCAGGGAAAACGGATACAGGCTCCTTGACCTTCCCGTAAACCTAGGTCTTGCAGGAGGCTTTCAGGCAGGAATGAAGTATGCCTACAGGGCAGGATATAAATACGCCATTCAGTTTGACGCAGACGGACAGCACAGGCCTGAATATATAGAGCCTATTAAAAAAAAGATGGAGGAGGGCTATGATATTGTTATAGCCTCAAGGTTTGTAAGCAAAAAAAAGCCCTTTTCAATGCGAATGCTTGGAAGCAGGCTTATATCGGCAGCCATAAAAATAACAACGGGAAAAAGGATAAAGGACCCTACCTCGGGAATGCGAATGTTTAACAGAAGGATAATAAAGGAATGCGCAACAAACATAAATTACGGGCCTGAGCCGGATACGGTATCTTTCTTAATGAAAAACGGGGCCACGGTAGCGGAGGTACAGGCTGAGATGGACGAAAGGATAGCGGGGCAGAGCTATCTTACGGCATTTAAATCAATTTCATATATGGTAAGAATGCTTACATCCATATTAGTAATACAAAATTTCAGAAAAAGAAGATAATTATTAGGAGGCAACACTGATTTCAGGTTGAAGTATTTATGACAACAATATTTAGAATAGTTTTAATAGCAGCGTCTATACTGACTCTTGCAGGAATAGTAAGAAAGGTAAGAAATGCAAAGGTGGAGATAGAAACCTCTCTTTTTTGGATAGGCTTTTCCGCATTGCTTTTAATATTAAGCATATTTCCAAAAATAGCCGAGATTATTGCAGATTTGCTTGGCATTTATTCTACGGTTAATTTCATTTTCCTGTTTGTAATATTTGTGCTTTTAGTGCATCAGTTTACAAATTCCATAAAAATATCGCAGCTTGAAAATAAGATAAAGGAGCTTACCCAGGAGATAGGAGTAAGAGAGCTTAGAAAAAAGGATTTGGAGAACGAGGAGGATTAAATAATGAAAAGATTATTGGTTACAGGCTGTAACGGGCAGCTTGGGCGGGCAGTCAATGAAATGTATAAAAACAGAAGCGATATAGAGCTTGTAAATACCGATGTATTTGAGGGAGAAGGAATTCGCTCCATGGATATTTCGGATATAGATAATGTTCTTAAGGTTGTAAATGAGGTAAAGCCTTACGCAATTATTAACTGCGCCGCCCATACAAATGTAGACGGCTGTGAGAAGGATGTGGATAACGCCTATAAAATAAACGCTATTGGCCCGAGAAACTTAAGCATAGCGTCAAAGGCAGAAGGGGCCAAGCTTGTTCATATATCAACCGACTATATATTTGAGGGAAATGGGACAAGACCTTATATTGAGTTTGACCTGCCTAATCCACAGGGAGTATACGGAAAAACAAAGCTTGAAGGAGAGAAATTTGTAAAGCAGTTTACTGATAAATTTTTTATAATACGTACCGCATGGCTATATGGCGACGGAAAAAATTTTGTAAGGACAATGCTCAGGCTGTCGGAAACAAATGATGAGGTAAGGGTTGTGGACGACCAGATTGGCTCCCCTACCAGCGCGGCAGTTTTGGCGGATATTATAGACAAGCTGGTGTGGACTGATAATTACGGGACGTTTCACGGAACCTGTGAGGGACAGTGCAGTTGGGCGGAGTTTACGGAGGAAATATTCAGAATAAAAGGCATAGATACAAAGGTTAAAAAGATAACAAGCGAAGAATATGAGGCAATGTACCCGGCGGCAGCAAAGAGGCCGTCATATTCAGTCCTTGATAATTATATGCTGCGGCTTACAGCCGGATATGTGGCAAAGGACTGGAAGGAAGCTATAAAGGAGTACTTAGGAGAATAGATTCATATGAAAAAGATAATCATAACCGTAATACTTGCCGTAATTATAGGAGCCTGTGGCTGGGGACTTATTGAGAATTCAAGGCTTAACATCAGTAAGGCAGAAGGCTTTGAAAGCGATAAAATACTTGATAAATCATATATCAGTGAAGTTATTAATTATTCCGTAAGGGGGGACAGCTTTTATCAGGAGGCTGACGACCCCAGATTCTTTGTTACAGATTTTTATATGAAGCTTGAAAGCTTAAAAATAGTATTAAAGGAGCCTCTTGAAAAAAATACTCTTATTGAATTGTATTATGATAAGTATTGTACATTAAAGCATGGACATAAGGGCGATAAGGAAATATATATAGATTTAAGCGGGGTGGAGGAATGTTCAGCCATTAGGGTGGATATTAACGGTGATTTTTCTTTTGACCATATAGAATTAAGCAAAAGTGATTTTGAAATTGTAAATGCAGGAAAAAGCCGGATTTCTGTCTGGGCTTATATAACCGCGTGGATTCTTGCGGCGGCTATAGCCGTTGGAATTGTTTACGGCTTTGATATTACAGGGAAGGCCCGGACCTGTCTGTCCCGGCTTAGAGCTGTAAATGTAAAAGCCCTTGCAAATAAGAGAAATATATATAAATTAGCAGTACTGATACTTTATGCGGCGGGAATAATATGTATCAGGCTTCTTGTTAAGGAGCACAATATAAAATGGACTTTGACTACCATTGTGACAATAGTATTTGCGGTGCTTATTAACCTGTTCAGTATATATAAAAATATTGCAGGAATAGTATTTACCGCAGTTATGATGTCAGGTATATGCTATATATTTACCGTTCCGGTGGGCTCCTTAATCTGCATGGACGACGAGTTTCACTATGAAAATTCGGTAAAATTTTCCCATGCCTTTGAGGATTGCGTAACGGAGGCGGACGAGTATATATACGGAAGGCTTGTTACAGAAAAATATAATCAGGTTGAAATCCAGAGAAGCATGAAAGGGCTTGAGGAGCTTTATGAGCTTGGCGCCGTAAGCAAGGACGGCGGAGTGGCTACGGACGCATACAAAACCCTGGCGTATCTTCCGTCGGGAACTGCCATGTTTCTGGCAAGAGGCTTAGGTCTTCCCTTCGTTAAGGTGTTTTATGCGGGAAAGCTTGGAAATCTTTTTATGTATGGGCTGTTAATATATTTTGCAATAAAAAGGCTTCGCTCGGGAAAAATGATACTGGCAGTAACGGCAATGCTTCCGGCAAATATTTTTCTGGCGTCGTCATATTCCTACGACATATGGCTTATAGGCTTAACAATGCTTGGAATTGCATATATAGCCGGAGTGATTCAGGACTGGGCAGGGGGAATACAGGTAAGAATTAAGGATATAATAATAATATTAGGCTCCCTCACCTTGGGGTTCGCGCCAAAGGCCGTTTATTTTCCAATGCTTCTGCTGGTGTTTCTTATACCAAGGGCAGGCTTTAAAAGCAAAAAATTATACAGGGGCATGTGTATATCCGCTGCAGCATGTATAATTTTTGTGCTGATGACATTCATGCTTCCGTTTATAGTCGGTGGACCGGGAGAGGGAGATTTAAGAGGCGGAGAGGACGTTAATTCCGCAGAACAGGTAAGCTATGTTTTGAAAAATCCTATGGAATATACAGAAATACTCCTAAATCATATTAAAGATTATATCAGTCCGGAAAACCAGAAGCTTACGGTGGGAGTGCTGGGGTATATGGGAAATACAACACACTTTGTGCTGATTATGCTGCTGCTTGCCATGGTTACCTTTGCTGACAGGGAAGTATGCGACATGAAAATAAATAACCAAAAAGCAAGGCTGTGGACTATATTTTCCATATTTGCATCCATTGTACTTATATCCACCGCAATGTATATATCCTTTACTCCCGTTGGCAGTAACAGTGTGAACGGATGTCAGTACAGGTATATTATACCTTTGATTTTTCCGCTTTTATACTTTGCTTTTAATATAAAAACAGACGGAAGAAATATTAATAAAAACATTTTCAGCGGGCTTTGCGTGGCATCCATGGTATTTATTTTGTACAGCGACGCATGGAAGCTTTGGCTAAGCGCATATTAATAAATTATTTGACATATTTTTCTAATGTGATATATTTAGTATGAAAATAAAGGTAATTAAACACTTATGCAAGAAAGGAATATATAAATTATGAGGACATACTTGGTAACGGGAGGAGCCGGATTTATCGGTTCAAACTATATTCATTACATGTTTAAGAAATATGATAAGGATATAAGAATAATTAACGTGGACAAGCTTACCTACGCAGGAAATCTTGAAAACCTTAAGGACCTTGAGGACAGGGATAACTACAGCTT
Organism: uncultured Lachnospiraceae bacterium; assembly: GCA_910584685.1. Taxonomy (GTDB): domain Bacteria; phylum Bacillota; class Clostridia; order Lachnospirales; family Lachnospiraceae; genus CAG-303. Next base: position 14,431 of record CAJUAO010000006.1, read on the forward strand.
TGTGAAGGCTGACATCTGCGATAAGGAAGCAATCATGAAGATATTTGAGGAAAACGATATAGACAGGGTAGTTCATTTTGCAGCGGAAAGCCATGTGGACAGAAGCATCAAAAATCCTGAGGTTTTTGTCCAGACAAATGTACTTGGCACGGCAGTTATGCTTAACTGCGCAAAGGCGGCCTGGGAGCTTCCTGACGGTACATTTAAGGAGGATAAGAAGTTTCTCCATGTATCAACAGACGAGGTATACGGCTCACTTCCTGACGACGACAGCGCCTTTTTCTATGAGACGACCCCATATGACCCACACAGTCCTTATTCTGCCAGCAAGGCGTCGTCAGATATGCTTGTAAAGTCATATATGGATACCTATAAGTTCCCGGCAAATATTACAAACTGCAGCAATAACTACGGACCGTACCAGTTCCCTGAAAAGCTTATTCCTCTTATTATAAATAACGCCCTTAATGGAAAGAAGCTTCCTGTATATGGCGACGGAAAGAATGTAAGGGACTGGCTTTTCGTTGAGGACCATGCAAAGGCTATAGACATGGTGCAGGAGCAGGGTAAGCTTTTTGAAACCTACAATATCGGCGGACATAACGAAAAGCAGAATATAGAGATTATACACATTATTCTTAACACCTTGCAGGAAATGCTTCCTGACGGCGACAAAAGAAAGGAATATATAAATGAAAGCCTCATAACATACGTGGAGGACAGAAAGGGACACGACAGAAGATATGCCATTGCTCCCGACAAGATAAAGGAGGCTATCGGCTGGTATCCTGAAACCATGTTCAAGGAGGGAATAAAGAAAACCATAGCGTGGTTCTTTGAGCATGAGGAATGGATGAAGAACGTCACAAGCGGCGATTATCAGAAGTATTACGAGGATATGTATAAGGACAGATAGAAACAAAGGTAACAGGCTGCCTCACTAAATTAGTGCGGCAGCGTTTTTTCGATTTATAGGAAATATATATAAAATAATAATATGTTTTACGAAAGGATTTATATGAAGAAGAGCATACTATTGCTGCTCCTGTGCGCCTTGCTGTCACTGGCAGGCTGTAAAAGGGAAGGAACCTTGGAAAAGGAGACTTCCGGCAGGGAGGAAAAGCATCAGAGGATATTTCAAATAGACGGACTTGGAAACGGAGATGCGAAGCTTGCAGATAAAAATACGGTGGTAACAAGCATAGGGAGCAGTCTGACGTTTATAAAAAACGGTGAGATAGCAAAGCAGTATGAGGACATACATGTAAACTGGCTGGATACAGTAAGAGAGGAGAGACTTATAGTATATTCAAATTGGGATAAGGAGGTGGGAATCTTAAGGTATGATGAGGATTTTAATATTATATCAAACGACATATGCCTGAAGGAGAGCGGGGATTTAGGAATAGACCCGTGTCTGTGCAGGGCAGGAAGCGTATATTATATTACAGTAACCCATATTGAAGGAGTAATTAACAACGGAGATATAAACGGCGAAAACGGAAAATATACCGTAAGTCTGTATAAAACGGAAAATCTTAAGAATTGGGAAAAGGTATCAGACATAATAACAATGAATAATAATCTGGAGGATGGAGATTTAAATTTTTTTCATGGAAAATTGTATTTCACATATGAGAAGGAGGAATGTGACAAGGGAAGGTCGTCGATTAATCTTCTTATATCACAGGACGGGGGGCTTACCTTTAGCGATAATATCACCCTTGTGGAGGAAAATGCCGACAATGAGCCGGCAGGAATAATATATGATAATGAGACATATTATTTGTTTTACAGCAGCGACAAGGAAAATAAGGGAAAGAGCTATGAGGGCGCAAATATGTATATGCAGTCATATGGGAGTGATTTCACATTAAGGGATAAGCCGGTTAAGCTTGAATGTGAGTACGGGGAAGGAACTCTTTTTTATGATATGCTGTGGGAAAAGGATAATCTATACTGTCTTTTTGCAGGAAATTATATAACGCAGAATAATCTTGTTCTGGAAAAGTTTTATTTGAATAGATAACAGAAATTTAAAGATAATATTGTTAAATACAGGAAATAATGATATAATCAAAATAATTGTGCAGCAAATAAAGGCATAAGTGTGTCTGACAGTCCGGCGCAGATTATTAAAATAAATAATAATTATATAAATGAGATAATGGAGGAAACAGAAAATGAAGGGAATTATTTTGGCAGGCGGCTCAGGAACAAGGCTTTATCCACTTACAAAGGCTATCTCAAAGCAGATAATGCCGGTGTATGATAAGCCTATGATTTATTACCCCCTGTCTACTCTTATGTTAGCAGGCATCCGAGAGGTGCTTATAATATCAACTCCAAGGGATTTGCCTGTGTTTAAGGAGCTTTTAGGAAGCGGAGAGCAGCTTGGCATGAGGTTTGACTATGCCGTTCAGGAAACTCCGAGAGGACTTGCAGACGCGTTTATAGTGGGAGAAAAATTTATAGGAAATGACAATGTGGCTCTTGTCCTTGGAGACAATATTTTTTACGGACAAAGCTTTTCAAGAGTGCTTTTAAACGCAGCGGGCCGTGAAAAGGGAGCGACCATATTCGGATATTACGTAAAGGACCCGAGAGAGTACGGAGTGGTTGAGTTTGATGAGAATGGAAAGGCCCTTTCCATAGAGGAAAAGCCGCAAAATCCAAAGTCAAACTATGCTGTTCCGGGACTTTATTTCTATGACAATGACGTGGTAGAGATAGCAAAAAATGTAAAGCCATCTGCCAGAGGGGAAATAGAGATAACCTCCGTAAACAACGAATACCTAAACCGCGGTGATTTACATGTAGAGACGCTTGGACGCGGTTTTGCATGGCTTGATACAGGAAATCATGATATGCTCCTTGCGGCGGCGGATTTTGTGTCAGCCTTCCAGAAGAGACAGGGACTTTATATTTCATGTATAGAGGAGATAGCCTATAAGAGAGGCTTTATAGATGTAAATCAGCTTAAAAAGCTGGCGGAGCCTCTTATGAAAACAGAATACGGTCAGTATATAATGGATGTTGCTAACGGCTTATAGTCAGCCGTTAATGAAAGGGAAAAGAAAATGGGAAAGATAACAGTAGAAACCTGTGATATAGAGGGACTTAAAATAATAACGCCGGCAGTATTCGGGGATGAAAGAGGATACTTTATGGAAACCTACAATTACAATGATTTCAAGGAAGCCGGCATAGATATGGAGTTTGTTCAGGACAACCAGTCAGCTTCAAAGAAGGGAGTTTTAAGAGGGCTTCATTTTCAGATAAATTATCCTCAGGATAAGCTGGTACGCGTAATAAAGGGAGAGGTATTTGACGCCGTGGTGGATTTAAGGGAGGGCTCAGCCACATATGGCAGGTGGTACGGAGTCGTTCTTTCGGCAGAAAATAAAAAGCAGTTTTTTATACCAAAAAACTTTGCCCACGGTTTTATAGTATTATCAGATTATGCAGAATTTGCGTATAAATGCACTGACTTTTACCATCCCAATGATGAGGGAGGACTTAAGTGGGACGATGCTGACATAGGTATAAAGTGGCCTATGCCTGAGGGCATGACAAAGGAGGACTTAACTATTTCCGATAAGGATAGGAAATGGGGAGGAATAAAGGATTTAAAGGAAAAAGCGTAATGAATTTATTAAGAGAGATAATAGGCAATAAAAAGCTTTTATTAAAGCTTGCAAAAAATGATTTTAAAACAAAATATGCAGGCTCGTACTTAGGTATTTTCTGGGCGTTTGTCCAGCCTGTCGTAACTATAGCCATATATGTGTTTGTTTTTCAGGTTGGCTTCAGGGCGGGAGGAACAGAGAATGGCTATCACTTTGTGCTTTATTTAATAGCAGGCATCATACCCTGGTTCTTTTTTGCCGAGGCGCTGCAAAACGCCACAAGCTGTCTGTTAGAATACAGTTATCTGGTGAAAAAGGTTGTTTTTAATATTAGCATACTGCCTATATTAAAGGTAATATCATCGCTTTTTGTACACTTGTTTTTTATAGTCATAAGCTATATCATTTTTGCTGCAAACGGAAAAATGCCGGGAGTACAGTTTGTACAGATAATATATTACACAATATGCGCCATTGTACTTGTAAGCGCAATTTCCTATTTTACCTGCTCTATTACGCCGTTTTTTAAGGATTTTGCTCAGATTATAAATATTATTACACAGATAGGAATGTGGATGACGCCTATTATGTGGAAGGAAAGCATGCTTATAGGAACGGCGGCGGAGAAATTTATGGTTATTTTAAAGCTTAATCCAATGTACTATATAGTTCAGGGATACAGGGACGCATTTATGGACGGGGCATGGTTTTTTGAGCATGGAAAGCTGACGTTATATTTCTGGTGCTTTGTCATTGCTGCGGCGTTTATAGGAAATAAAGTATTTAACAGGATGAGAGTGCATTTTTCAGATGTTTTGTAGGAGAGATACAAATAATGGACAATAAGGTTATAATAGTAGACGGAATAAAAAAGCTATATAAATTATATGATAAGCCAATGAACAGGTTAAAGGAATCCCTGTCCTTAACCCATAAAAAATATCACACGGAGCATTTTGCGCTTGATAAGATAGACTTTTCAGTTAATAAAGGGGAATGTCTTGGAATAATCGGAACAAACGGCTCAGGTAAATCAACCCTGCTGAAAATAATAACAGGCGTGTTAAATCCTACTGAGGGTAAGGTCAGGGTAGAGGGAAAAATAAGCGCCCTGCTGGAGCTTGGGGCAGGTTTTAACATGGAGTATACAGGCATTGAAAATATATATCTCAACGGTACCATGATGGGCTTTACGGAAAAGGAAATGAAGGAAAAGCTTCAGGATATTATAGACTTTGCCGAGATAGGGGAGTTTATATACCAGCCTGTAAAGACGTATTCCAGCGGTATGTTCGCCCGTCTTGCCTTTGCGGTGGCTATAAACGTTGAGCCTGATATATTAATAGTAGACGAGGCATTAAGCGTAGGGGACATTTTTTTTCAGGCAAAATGCTATAAAAAATTTAATGAATTTAAGGAAGCGGGAAAGACCATTATCTTTGTCTCCCACGATTTAAGCAGCGTACTTAAATATTGCGACAGAACCCTGCTTATTCATCAGGGAAAGCAGATAAAGCTTGGAAAGACCTCTGAGGTAGTGGATATATTTAAAAAGATTTTGGTAAACCAGTATGACGAAAGCGCCGGGGAGACTGAGGATACAGAAAGTAATACAGAGAATGAAAGTAAAGCAGCAGCTTCCCAAAATGAGCATACAGACGAAGGCGCCCTGTGGAAAGAAAAAATGATTATAAATCCTAATTTCAACGATTATGGCAGCAAGGAGGCAGAGATAACAGACTTTGCAATAACAGATAAATCAGGAAATATAACAAACTCCATCTATAAGGGAGAGGAATTTGCCATAAGAATGAAGGTGAAATTTAACGAGGATATTAAAAATCCCATATGCGCCATAACCATAAAGGATTTAAAGGGAACTGAAATTACGGGAACAAACACTATGCTGGAGGAAAACAATATAGAATTAGGCAAAAAAGGCCAGACGGCGACAGTGGAGTTCAGGCAGAGAATGACGCTTCAGGGAGGACAGTATCTTTTGTCCCTTGGGCTTACAGGCTACAGGCTTGAAACCTTTGTTGTCTATAACCGGTTGTATGATATATGTAATATTGAGGTATTGTCCACAAGAAACACAATCGGCTTTTATGATATGGATACTACGGTAACATATTTGTAAGGAAGGGATTTATGATTGAAAATATTGGAAAAGTTAAGTTGAATTTAGAGTATTACAACGGAAGGGATTTATACAGCGACGGAGCCATAGAGGATGAGCTTTTGGAAATAGTAAGCAACTATAAGGAAGAGGACTTTGATACTGTAATAAGGAAAAGAAATTCATGGCCTGTTTTATATCATCTTTCTGATATTAGACAGAATATTGTTACATGGTATCCTTTTAAGGAAAAATCAAATGTTCTGGAGGTTGGCGCAGGCTGCGGAGCTATAACAGGAGCGCTGACAGAAATGGCGGAAAGAGTGGTGGCCCTTGATTTATCAAAAAGGCGCAGTACAATTAACGCCCGGAGAAATAAAGAAAAGAGTAATCTTGAAATTCTGGTAGGAAACTTTAACCATATACAGGGCGGTATACAGGAAAGGTTTGATTACGTTACATTAATCGGAGTATTTGAGTATGCGGAGAGCTATATTGACGGGGACAATCCAAAGGAGATATTTCTTGAGAAAGTAAACGGCTTGCTCAAGGAAGACGGAAAGATACTTATTGCCATAGAAAACAGATTTGGATTAAAATATTTTGCAGGCTGCAGGGAGGACCACTTAAGCCTGTTTGGTGAAGGAATAAGCGGATACGGCTCTGCGAAAGGGGTAAAGACCTTAAACAGAAGCGAGTGGATAAAGCTGTTGGATAAATGCAGCTTTAAGGATTATAAAATATATTATCCATATCCTGACTATAAATTCCCAACCACAATATATTCTGACAGCTATATGCCTAAGGCAGGGGAGCTTACAAATAATATAAGAAATTTTGACGGAGACAGAATTATGCTGTTTGACGAGACGAAAGCGTTTGACAGTATAATAGAAGCAGGAAGCTTTGGGGAATATTCAAATTCATTTTTTATTGAGGTAAGCAGGAAAGAGAGTTAATTATGGAAAATGTTATATATTCAAAATTTTCGTGCGAGAGGAAAAAGCAGTTTCAGATAGTTACGAAAATTACTGAAGAAAACAATATAAGGCATATACGAAAGCAGGCGCTTGGCAAAGCAGGCTGCGCCCATGTAGATTCTCTTGCGGATAAAATGGACATGCTTAAAAACAGTGAAAGCTACAGAAATGTAACCATAGTTAAATCAGAGATAAAGTCTCCGGGAATTGTGGAATTAGAATATATATATGGAAAAACCTTTGAGGCTGTAATAAATGATATTGCAGCACAGGGAAACAGGGACGGACTTATAGACGAGATAAAAAAATTTTTTAATCTTTTTGAGGTGAAAACCCCCTTTAAGTATACGGAAGGCTTTAAGGAAGTGTTCGGAGACATTGAATTAAAGGACGGTTACATGTGTATGGACGTGTCCAATATTGATTTGCTTTTCAGCAATATAATATTAAAGGACAACAGGTATTATGTATCTGACTATGAATGGGTATTTGCTTTTCCGGTACCCTTTAAGTATATAGAATTTCGCTCTATAGCGTTTAACGTTATGATATCGCAGCTTGAAAAAGACAGTATTGATAAAATATATGAAAGCCTTGACATATCCCTGGAAGAGATTGACATGTTCTACAAAATGGAGAGTAATTTCCAGAATTATGTTTCAGGAATAAAGCTCCTTGACGACTATAAGAAAAAAAGCAAGACCGTTGTTCTGCCTGTAAATGCCATAGATATAAGAAAGAATGTTTATACGTTACAGCTCCTTTATAACGGAACTGTAGCAGAGACAAAGGAATTTTACAGAGGAGATTTTCTGGCGGAATTTTATACGGATAAATTTATGGACAATATTACCATAAGATTTGGAAACGGTCAGGCAATAATAAAAATAGAAAAGATAACGGCTTATAAGAACGGCGCCGGATATATGCCTCAGTTTACTGCAAACGATGATTTCCATATAAATGAAAATTATTATTTCAAAAATGAAAATCCTGAGATATATATAACTGACAAGGGTATTGAAAGGCTGCAAATACAGGCTGTAGCCTATTATACCGGTACAGGGCTGGTAGGCCAGTATATAGATAAAATATTTGAGGCAAATGAAATAACCTCAAAGCTTAATGAGGCAAATAACAGTCTTACGGCGGCAAACTCAGATAAGGAGGAGCTATTGCGGATAAATGGTAATTTACGGCAGGAGATAGATTATCTTCACAGTAAGACATGGTTTAAAATATATTTTAAGCTGAAATCAATGAAGGATAAGCTTCTAAGAAAATAAGACGGTTTATGGGCGAGGGGCTTTTGATATAAAAAGCCTTTCACTCCCGGACCTGTACCCCTGCAGGTCTGAGATACAAAATTAAGCGGGGCGCGAGGTGGAAAATGGACGTTACTGTAGTTATACCTGTAAAAAATGCAGGAAATCTGCTGGATAAGGTTTTAAGCAGGGTTTTTGAACAGAAGACACAATATACATACGAGGTAATATGCGTTGATTCAGGCTCAAAGGACAATACTCTTGATATTATAAAAAAATATGACTGTAAGCTGTTTCAAATTAAGCCGGAGGAATTCGGACACGGAAAAACAAGAAATTACGGAGCCTCAAAGGGAACGGGAACATACATTATATTTATAACCCAGGATGCCCTTCCTGCCACTGATACATGGATGGAAAATTTTATTAATGCAATGAAGCTTGATAAAGACATAGCAGGAGGCTTTGGTATTCACTATCCGTATCCCGACTGCAATATACCTGATAAAAGGGACTTAAAGGCTCATTTTGAAGGCTTTGGCAGCGATAATACCATATATTATCTTGAGGATTGGGAAAGATATGAAAGGGAGGAAGGCTACAGACACCTGCTGGCGTTTTTCTCAGACAATAATTCATGTATAAGGCGGGACATATGGGAAAAATATCCCTATGAGGATGTGGATTTTGCAGAGGACCAGATATGGGCAAGAAAAATGATAGAGCTGGGCTATAAAAAGGTATACTGTCCTTTTGCGCCGGTATATCATTCCCATAATTATAGCTTAAGCTCATATGCGGGAAGATATTTCGACGAATACAAGGGCTTATATAAGCTTCACGGCTACAGAATGGCAGAAAAGCTGAGAAAAAATATTATTCCCATGTATAAGCACATAAAAAGCGACTGGAAATATATACTGTCCCTAAAGGAGGGCATAGGCTTTAAAATAAAATGGATGCATTATTCCTTCTGGCGAAACCATGCAAGATACTATTTCGGTTATATGGGAGGAAAGTATTGTGATTATTCCGACAGAAAAAAGGCTTTTTTAGATAAGCATATATCGCAGCAGCATAAGCAGAGGAGAAAATAAAATGGCAAAGATAATAACATTAATAAAGAAAACCTACAGATGTCTGAGAAAAAAGGGAATAAACGGAATTATAGAAAAAATTGATAACGTAAGCCAGACAAAGACAGATGTAATAGGCTTTTATGATTATATTATGGATGTTACCCCAATCCCTTTTGACGAGGAGGCATATAATAATGCAAAGGGAGGGCCGGTTACATTAAACTGGGTTATTCCTGAAATGGGTATAGGCTCAGGAGGACATATTAATATATTCAGGTTTGTAAATAACCTTCAGGAGCTTGGAATAAAAAACAGAATGTATATTTTTAAGGGAAATTCATGGGATACAAACGAGAGCCTTAAAAAGTTTCTTATTGAAAATTATGAGATATATAACAGCGACATAGAGGTATATACGGACGTATCGTATATGGAGTTTGCCCACGGTACGGTTGCCACCTCATGGAATACTGCATATTACGTAAGAAAGTTTAACAACACAATATCAAAATTCTATTTTGTTCAGGATTTCGAGCCGTATTTTTTTGCAATGGGCTCTGAATATATGTTTGCAGAGAACACATATAAATTTGGCTTTAGAGGCCTTACGGCGGGAGACTGGCTTAAGAATAAGCTTGAAAAAGAATATGGAATGGAAACCACAAGCTTTGGCTTCTCCTACGACAGGGATTTGTATACCGAAAAGGAGAAAAGAGATAATGTAAAGAGACTGTTCTTTTACGCAAGGCCTGTTACCGCAAGAAGAGCCTTTGAGCTGGGGCTTCTTGCATTAAATGAAATTACAAAGAGAATGCCTGAAATAGAGGTTGTTTTTGCAGGCTGGGACGTAAGCAATTATGAAATTCCCTTTGTACATCTTAACGGAGGAAGCGTGAAGCTTGACGCCCTTTCTGATTTGTACGCCCAATGCGATATGTGTCTTGTTCTTTCAAACACAAACCTTTCGCTGCTGCCTCTTGAGGTTATGGCGTCAAACTCAGTAGCCGTGTGCACTAAGGGGGAAAACAGCGAGTGGCTTGTAAATAATGAAAATTCAATTATGGTGGATTTTGACCCTGTAGCAATAGCAGACACAATAATTTATTATTATAATCATCCTGATGAATTGGAAAGCATAAGAAAGAAGGGCGTAGAGTTTGCCCATAATACGTCGTGGGAAAAGGAAGCGAAAAAGGTTTATGATGCTGTAATGAAAGGAATAAGGGAAGATGAAGAAAAATGTCCTGATTTTAGGCGGTAACGGGTTTATAGGAGCAAATTTATGTAATCATATTGATAAGGAGAGCTACAACGTTTTCAGCTTTGATATAGTAAGTCCGGAAAGGCAGAATAAGGATATAACATATATTTCCGGAGATTTCTTTGACGACGCCACCCTTAAAAAAACTGCAGAGGGCATGGATATAATATTTCATGCCATAAGCACGGTAAATCCGGGAAATTCCAACAGTCAGTATATGCGGGGATATGAGAAGGATTTTATACAGACTATAAGGTTGTGCGAGCTGGCAAATGAACAGAATTCCAAGATGATTTTTTTATCGTCGGGAGGTACGGTATACGGAGAGCAGAGCATACAGCCCATACGGGAAGATGCGTGTCCGAAGCCTATAAACCATTACGGAAATATAAAGCTTTGTATAGAGAATACAATCAGAACCTTTAATATTCAGAAAAATGCATCCTTTCTTGTTGCAAGAATTTCAAATCCTTACGGTCCCGGGCAGGATTTTAACAAGGGCGTGGGATTTATAGATGCTGCCACAAAGAAGGCAATATCCGGGGAAACCATAGAAATTTGGGGAGACGGCACAACAGAGAGAGATTATATATATATAGATAATGCCTGCGATATGCTTTGCGCCATGATGGAATACGAGGGCAATGAGCATACGTTTAATATAGGCTCAAACTATGGCTGCAATCAGAGACAGATTTTATCCATATTGAGAAAGCTTGGGCTTGATGTTAAGGTTGAATATAAGCCGGCAAGAAGCGTGGATGTACACAGGATTATACTGGATAACCACAGAATTATGGGAATATGCAAGGAGAAGATAATAACAATAGATGAAGGGATAAGAAGATACTATAATTATTTAACCGGTAATAAAGACCTTATTGAGGAATAAATTTTAAAGGCAGAAGCAGTAATAGAGGATTAAGATGCTTGTTTACGTAAAAAAAATAATAAACTACATAAGAATACATGGCTTTAAGCGGTTTATAATAAGAGGCACCCGCTTTTTCAGGGAAAAGCGTATGATGAAGAAATACCATACAAGGCTTGTGCCTACGGAACAGGAGCTTAAGAGACAAAGAAGCGCAAAATTTGAATATATGCCCCTGATTTCAATAGTAGTTCCCATGTACAATACAAAGGAAAAATACCTAAGGGAGCTGCTGGACTCAGTAACCGGCCAGACTTACGGAAAATGGCAGCTTTGTCTGGCAGACGGAAGTGATGAAGGACAAGGGTGCAGGGATATAGTGAAGGAATATCAGGAACGCTTTCCGGGGATAGCTTATAAGGCCATAAAAAACAAAAATATAGCGGATAACACAAATGAGGCCATAGCTATGGCAGAGGGAGAATTTATTGTATTTGCTGACCATGACGACACACTGGCGGAGTTTGCGCTGTATGAAATAGTAAGGTGCATAAATGAAACGAAAAACGTTGATTTTATATATTCGGATGAGGATAAAATGTCCCCTGACGGAAAGAAGTTTTATTCTCCTCATTTTAAGCCGGATTTTAACATTGATTTACTTAGAAGCGTAAATTATATATGCCATATGGTGGCTGTAAAAGTAACGCTGCTTAAAAAGGCAGGGTATTTAGATAATAAATTTCACGGGGCCCAGGATTATGATTTTGTACTTAGGGCAACAGAGCAGGCGGAGTGCATAAGACATATACCAAAGCTTTTGTATCACTGGAGGGAGCATGTATTATCAACAGCCTTTAATCCTGACAGCAAAAAATATGCTTATGAAGCGGGAAGACGGGCCTTAGAGGAGCACTATAAGAGGATGAATATAGCCGCTAAGGTTGACAGGATGGATTATCCCGGCTATTACAGGACAAGATATGAGCTTAAAGATGAGTCCCTTATTTCGGTAATTATACCAAATAAGGACCATGTTGATGATTTAAGAAGGTGCGTAGAATCACTTTATGAAATAAATGAATATAAAAACATAGAAACAGTAATAGTAGAAAATAACAGCGAAAATAAAGAAACCTTTGAATATTATGAGGAGCTTAAGGAAAGGTACGGCACAATAAGGGTAGTAATATGGGAAAAGGAATTTAATTATTCAGCGATAAATAATTACGGGGTAAGCTTTGCAAAGGGAAAATATATTCTGCTCTTGAACAATGATGTGCGGTTTATTCCTGAATCCCGTGACGCGTTAAAGGAAATGGCAGCAGTATGCCAGAGAAATGATGTGGGAATAGTAGGAGCAAAGCTTTATTATGAGGACGGGACTATCCAGCATGCAGGCGTAATTTTAGGCATACGGGGCGTGGCGGGCCACGCCTTTGTGGGAAGAGCCCACGAGGACATGGGATACTTTAACAGGGCAGTTATAATGCAGGATTTAAGCGCAGTTACGGCAGCCTGCATGCTTGTAAAAAAAGAAGTATACACGGAGGCAGGAGGGCTTGACGAAGCGTTTAAGGTAGCCTTTAATGATGTGGATTTCTGCCTGAAGGTAAGAAAAAACGGTTGGCTTGTGGTATTTAATCCCTATGCGGAATTTATTCACGGAGAATCAAAGTCAAGGGGAGCGGAGGATTCAGTTGAAAAGATAAGAAGATTCAACGGGGAAATAGACAGGTTTAAGGAAAAGTGGCAAAAGGAGCTGGCAGAAGGCGACCCCTGTTATAATATAAATCTTACCCTTGAAATGTGTGATTTTTCCATAAAGGCGGAATAGAATAATACATTAAAAGGAGCATAAAAGAGATAATAATATTAAAAAATATATATTAAAAGTTTTTAGATAAAGGCAGGAACAATGAAAATATGAAGGTTACTGTAATTATACCAAATTATAACGGAGAAAAATATATAAAAAATTGCCTTATGGCGCTTTTAAATCAGAGCTGTAAGGCTTTCAGGGTAATTGTGGTGGATAACGGCTCATCTGACAATAGCTGTCAGATAATTGAGGGAATGAAAAATAAATTTACGGACCGGGGCTTTGGTACGGAGGCCCTTACCCTTATAAGGAAAAATAACAACACAGGCTTTTGCGGGGGAGTTAATACAGGTATAAGGCTCTGCATAACGCCATATGTAATATTGTTAAATAATGATACGGAAGTATTTGAGGATTTTATAGAAAAATCAGTTGAGGGAATAGAAAGGTCAAAAAGAATATTTTCTGTATCGCCTATGATGATACAAATGCATGACAAGGAGCTGATAGATAACGCTGGCGACGGCTATACGGCGGTTGGCTGGGCATTTGCCTTTGGCATGGATGAGCCAGTGGAAAACCATACTAAAGAAAAGGAGATTTTTTCTGCCTGCGGCGGCGCGGCAATATACAGAACGGAAATATTAAAAAAGCTGGGTATGTTTGATGAAAATCACTTTGCTTATCTTGAGGATTTAGACATAGGCTACAGGGCAAGAATATACGGCTATAAAAATATGTATAATCCTAAAGCAGTAGTTTATCATGCAGGAAGCGGAACAAGCGGCTCAAGGCATAACGTATTTAAAATAAAAAAATCCGCAAGGAACAATATATACGTTTTGTATAAAAATATGCCTCTATTACAGCTTATAATAAATATGCCGTTTATAGCAGCAGGCTGTATTGCAAAATGGCTGTTCTTTAAAAAGGCAGGAGCCATGTTTGGAGAGGCATATATTAAAGGACTGACGGAAGGAATTACCAGCTTAAGAAAATGTAAAAAGGTTAAGTACAGTAATAGAAATCTAAAAAATTATGTAAAAATAGAAGCGCTTCTTATAAAAAACACATTTGTATACGCAGGGAAGCTTTTAAAAAACAAAGGAAAAATCTAGCTTTTGTTATGGATATGGGGAAACAAAAAGTTCACAGATTTTTGGTTGCTATTTTCTTACATTTGGGGTATCATAAAATTTAGGCATAAAAATATGTTAAGCGCATATATAGTGTGAGGGGAAAACATGATTAAGGATAATCAGCGTCATTTTAACAGATTGCATTTATTGCTTGATATACTGCTATTTATGCTGTCTTATTTGGAGGCATGGTATATTAAGTTTCGTACGCCTTTTTTTAAGGACAGCTATGAAACACTGTCCTTTGAAAATTATATGCTGGCGCTTGTATTTATAGTACCGGGATATTTTATGCTGTACATGGCGTTTCATCTGTATACGCCTAAGCGCGTTCAGGGAAGAAGGCTTGAGTGTACAAACGTAATAAAGGCAAATACAATAGGAATACTTTTGTTTCTCACCATATTGTACATGACAAAGCAGGTGCATTTTTCAAGAGAGATGATATTCATCTTTTATGTTTTAAATACAGGCAACTGTATCGCCATGCGTCTTGCATTGTTTTCTACATTGCGGGCTATGAGAAGGAGAGGCTTCAATCAGAAGCATATTCTTCTTGTAGGCTACAGCAGGGCGGCAGAAGGCTATATAGACAGAATACGCGCAAATCCCCAGTGGGGATATACGGTAAAGGGAATACTTGACGATAATATTCAACGGGGAACCTTTTATAAAGGAGTTCAGGTTATAGGAAAAATAGATAATCTGCAGTATATTCTTCCGGAAAATAAGCTTGATGAGATTGCCATTACGCTGGGGCTGTCAGAGTACAATAAGCTGCAGCATATAGTTGCAGAGTGTGAAAAATCAGGCGTTCACACAAAGTTTATACCGGATTATAATAATATTATTCCAACTAAGCCGTATACAGAGGATTTACAGGGACTTCCAGTTGTGAATATAAGATATGTTCCACTGTCAAATACCTTTAATATGATAGTAAAGAGAACCATTGACATACTTGGCTCAATGTTTGCAATAACATTATTTTCACCTGTTATGCTTATTGCCGCAATTCTTGTTAAGACTACCTCCAAGGGCCCCCTTATATATAAGCAGGAAAGAGTAGGGCTTCACAACAGGCCCTTTATGATGTACAAGTTCCGCTCTATGGAGGTGGAGGACCCGGGCAGGGAAAAGAAAAAGTGGACCATAAAAAATGACCCAAGGGTGACTAACGTTGGAAAATTTATAAGAAGGACAAGTATAGACGAGCTTCCACAGCTTTTTAACATATTAAAGGGAGATATGAGTCTGGTTGGGCCAAGACCGGAAAGACCGTTCTTTGTTGAAAAATTCAGGGAGGAAATACCCAGATACATGGTTAAGCATCAGGTAAGGCCGGGGCTTACAGGCTGGGCGCAGGTCAATGGATACAGGGGAGACACCTCCATAAGAAAAAGAATTGACTGCGATTTATACTATATAGAAAACTGGACCTTAGGCTTTGATTTTAAGATTATATTGCTCACCTTTGTAAAGGGCTTTATAAATAAAAACGCATATTGATAAATAATACAAATACAGGGTTGAAAGGGGAAAATTATGACTAAATCAGATAAGAAAGTAGATATGATACTTAAGAATAGCGAAAAGATGCTTCAAAAGGAAATGGAAAGCTACGGCTATGACGATGATGACAGGAGAAGGGAAAAGCAGGCGGCAAGAAAGAAGAAGGACAAAAAAAAGACAAGGATAAAAATAGCGGTTTTAGTGGCGGAGATTATAGCCATACTTGGACTATCCTTTGCCCTCACCATGCTTATCATGCCAAACAGCAAGGCATGGCTTATGAAGACGCCTTTTGGAAAGTTTATGGTTAAAACCATGATGAGCGAGTCGTCATATGAAAAGATAGTAGATTCAGACTTTGACAGAAATAACACAGGAATAAATGATGATTTGGATACGTCAAAGCTTGATGAATACATGAACATAGCGCTTTTTGGACTTGACGCAAGATACGGGGAATTAAAGAACGGAACCCAAAGCGACTGCATTATAATTGTCAGCATAAATAAAGAGACAAAGGATGTAAGAATGGCCTCTGTTTACAGAGATACATATGTGCGGGCATATGGAAAGGACGGAAATACAAGATTTGCAAAGATAAACTGGTCATATGCCAACGGAGGAGGAGCAGCTGCGGTAAAAACCTTAAATGCAAATTTTGACCTTAACATACAGGATTACGTTGCCTTAAACTTTGACGGCATTACTGAGCTGGTAGACCTTCTTGGAGGAATAGACGTAACCATAACTAAAGAGGAGGCGTCGTTTATTAACGGGTATATAAACAGCTACTACGAGGAAATAGGCGAGTATAATAAGATGTATACCCACAATATACAGGAGGTGGCGGGAAACCATCATCTTGACGGTGTCCAGACAACAGCCTACTGCCGTATAAGACAGCTGAGATTTCATCTTAACGACGGAACAACGTTAAACAATGACTTTGGACGGGCAGCCAGACAAAGGCACGTAATTAATCAGATGGTATCAAAGGCGAAGGCAATGGGAATGGAGGAAGTCCTTAAGCTGGCAGAGAAAATATTTGAGGATGAAGACGAGGTATTCTTAACAAGCATACCATATGAGGATATAGTAGAGCTTATACCTATAGTTCTGGAGTTTAAAATGGCTGAAAGCCAGGGCTTTCCAAACTCCTATGAAACATACGAAAAGGACAAGGTCTTCGGACAGAGCCTTCTTCCTAATAATCTGGCCCAGACGGCTATAGATATGCACAGGTATCTTTTTGACGATTATGATTATGTGCCTTCAAAATCTCTTTTAGGTATAAACGAAGCCCTTTGCAGTCTTGGAGGGCTTGACACAAGCTATGATTTATCGGTAGGGGATACCGGAGGTAAGAAGGACACAAAATAAAAACATACTTTACTCAAAATAAACAAATTTTTTTCACAAAGAGAACACAACTGACTGGTAAACTATGAGACATAGAAAGCAAAAAACAAGCTATTGTCAAAATATATTGAAAAAAAGGAGTAGAGACTATGTACAACGAAAATGAAAATAATTACAATACATTAAATAATAACAATAATGAGGCCGATATAAACGCTCATATAAACGGCAGCGCTCCGCAGGTTAATGGGGCTGAGGCTCAGAATACCACATACAGCTACACAAGAGAGCAGCTTGAAAACCAGTGGCAGCCAAACACAGGCTCATATTTTACTGACAGCAGCACAGATAAAAAGACGGCTAAAAAGGCGAAAAAAGAACAGAAGGCAGTTAAAAAGGCAGCAAAAAAAGCAAATAAAAAGCCAATGACAGGAGGAAGGATAGCTGCGGCGTGTACAGCCAGCGCGCTGTCGGCTGTTATTATAAGCTCAGGGGTAATGTACGGCTTATATAAGCGTAATATTGAGGATAATTATATGCTAAAATCCGAATACAGAGCGGCGTCCATTGGAAATACAGGAACTACCCTTAATAATCTTTCAATGCTTACAAGCGATAAGGACATTGAGGGAGAATATTCTGTAAAGCAGGTTGCCAAGGCGGTACTCCCGTCAGTTGTATCTATTACAAGCACGGCTATAGTAGAGTCGAACTATAACCCGTTTTTTGGGGGAGGCAGATACCAGATGACAGGCGCAGGCTCGGGAATTATAGTAGGAAAGAGTGATACAGAGCTTCTTATAGTTACAAACAATCATGTTGTTGAAGATACCACAAGCCTTACGGTAGAATTTGTTGACGGAAGCGTTATTGATTCCGCATACGTAAAGGGGACAAATTCATCAAAGGATGTGGCTATAGTGGCAATAAAATTAGATGATTTGGATGATGGTACTATAGATGCAATAAAATTAGCAGTTATGGGAGATTCAGACAACCTTCAGGTAGGAGACGGGGTAGTTGCAATAGGAAATGCTTTAGGCTATGGGCAGTCAGTTACATCAGGCGTAATAAGCGCTCTAAACAGAACAATCACGTTAGATTACGGTGATTTGACGGTTATTCAGACAGATGCATCCATAAACGGAGGAAACAGCGGAGGAGCCCTTGTAAACAGACAGGGAGAGGTTATAGGAATAAATGTTGCCAAGGCGTCACAGTCAGGCACATCATCTGCATCTGTTGAGGGCATGGGATATGCTATTCCTATCTCACAGGTAAAGGATATTATAAACGACCTTATGAATAAGGAAACAAAGACGCCTGTGGCTGAGGATGACAGAGGATATGTGGGAATTACAAAGGGAACATATGTGGAGGTAGACGAAAGCACATCACAGATGTATAATATTCCGGAGGGAATATATCTAAGGGAAATAAATGAGGGAACTCCGTTAGACAAGGCGGGAATGGCTAAGGGCGATGTTATTACTGCCGTAAACGGTGAAAATGTAACAACCTTTGCAGAGCTTCAGGAGCAGATTTCCTATTATGCAAAGGGTGAAACCATAACATTGACAGTTCAGGTAATGAGTGACAGAAGCTATAAGGAAAGAGAAATAGAAGTCACCCTTGTGTCATATGATGAACTGAATAAAATTCTTAAGTAAAATATTACAAAAAAGGCAGGGTAGATAAGTATGTCGCAAAATTACAACGACGACGATTATGAAAAAGTATGTTATATATGCAGAAGACCTGAGAGCAAGGCGGGAAAGATGGTAACAATGCCGGGGAATATATGCGTATGCTCCGACTGTATGCAAAAGACCTTCGACGCCATTAACCGGTCGGAATTTAACAATATGTTAAACGGCATGGGGAATATTCCCTTTGGAAATACAAACAGCACAGAAGGCTCCGGTGAAAACACCGGAGCCGCCGGCGCGTCTGCAAAGGAAAAGGCTGAAAGCGGGCAGGATGACGATTCAAAAGAAACAAAAAAGAATGGCAGTAATTCAGGAAATCCCTTTGCAGGCATGCCTAATATCAGCTTTTTAAATCTTAATGATATAGCGGGAAGCAGACAGAGAATAAAGAGAAAGAAGTCAAAGGAGGAAAAGAGAGAGCCTGTTATTGACATAACAAAGATACCGGTGCCTCACAAGATTAAGGAGCAGCTTGACGAGTATGTCATAGGCCAGGAGCATGCAAAAAAAGTAATGAGCGTAGCCGTATACAATCATTATAAGCGTATAGCCGCAGGAGAGAGGGAGACAGAAGTAGAGATTGAAAAATCAAATATGCTTATGATAGGGCCTACAGGCTGCGGAAAGACATATCTTGTAAAGACGCTGGCAAAGCTATTAGACGTGCCTTTGGCTATAGCGGACGCAACCTCTCTCACGGAGGCAGGCTACATAGGCGACGACATAGAAAGCGTTGTGTCAAAGCTTTTGGCGGCGGCAGACAATGACGTAGACAAGGCAGAGACAGGAATAATTTTTATAGACGAGATAGATAAGCTTGCAAAAAAGAGAAACACCAACAGCAGAGACGTAAGCGGGGAAGCTGTACAGCAGGGTCTGCTTAAGCTGTTAGAAGGCAGCGAGGTGGAGGTGCCGGTAGGAGCCAACAGCAAAAACGCCATGGTGCCTCTGGCAACCATAAACACAAAGAATATTTTATTTATATGCGGAGGAGCCTTTCCGGAGCTTGAAAATATTGTTAAGGAAAGATTAAATAAGCAGGCGTCCATAGGCTTTATAGCTGACCTTAAGGATAAATATGACGATGACGCTGATATTTTATCAAAGGTAGAGGTAGAGGATATAAAGAATTTCGGAATGATACCTGAATTTATCGGAAGGCTGCCTATTATGTTTACATTGCAGGGACTTACAGCCAGTATGCTGGCGAAGGTATTGAAGGAGCCAAGAAACGCCATTTTAAAGCAGTACAAAAAGCTTTTGGAGATGGATGAGGTAGAGCTGGTATTTGAGGATGAAGCCATAGACGCCATAGCGGCAAAGGCAGTGGAGAAGAAGACGGGAGCCAGGGCCTTAAGGGCAATAATAGAAGAATTTATGCTGGATATCATGTTTGAGATACCAAAGGATGATAACATTGGCAGAGTAATTATAACAAGAGAGTATGTGGAAAAAAAGGGCGGTCCTGTTATAGAGATGAGAGGCAGCGCCCATATACCACAGATAAGCATGATAGAAGGGAATAACGTCATAGAAGGCATTAAGGAAACTGCATGCAGCTCTTAATTCTCAGGCTGTGATACAGGTTAAAAAAGCAATAAAAACTGAGCTGTTACATTATAAATTATGTGGCAGCTCTTTTTTTATTAATTCCGCACTTTGATTGACTTTTTATGCAAAAAAATATATAATGGATTTGATTATACATAAATATGAGGAGGCATATAAAAACCATATTTACAAATGCAAAAGAAGAACTTTTTAACTAAAAAATCGAAAGGAAGGATATGGGATTATGGATGAGAATTTCAGGCGTCAATTAGAGGAGAACGGGGTTGAGGTCGGGAGCACAATTAATCGTTTTATGGGAAACGAAGCAATGTATCTGAAATTTTTAGGCAAGTTTCTTGAGGATAAGAATTGTATAAATATAGGAAAAAATCTTGAGGAAGAGAATTATGAGGAAGCATACAAATGCGCCCATACCCTTAAGGGTGTAGCTGCCAATCTGGGACTTGAGCCTCTTTCAAAGACAGTTTCGGTTCTTGTGGAGGAGCTTCGGGGAAAGAAAAATGAGGAAGTAGATTCAAAGCGGGCAGATGAAGAATGGCAGAAGGTCAAAAAAACATACGAACAGATTTTTGATATTATCAGTAAAAATCAGTAAGAGAGAACAGAGTTTGGAGGAACTATGGAGTTTGAGTGGTTAAATTCCTGTATTGCAGATGAAACCATAGAACTGGTGCTTGTTTTTAATGAAAAGGGAGACATTCTTTTTGGAAATCAGTCAGCAGTACAGAAGCTGGAATATGATAAAGAAGAATTAATAAAATGCAGCATGATGCAGATTTTCAGGCAGGACTTTTTAGAGGGGGACAATGGAGGCCAGACCTTTGAGAAGGAAACTCTTGAAAGCAAAAAGGAAACTGCCATGTACAGGAAAAACAGTTCCTGCTTTCCTGTGAATATACATATTATTCCTTCTAGGGAGGCGGGAATATATGTGCTGATGGCGGAGGATATAAGCCGCCAGAAGGATATGAATGCACGTATACGGAAGCTTAAGGAGGAGGAGCAGGAGAATCAAAAGGCAAGAAATGAATTTACGGCAAATGTAACCCATGAGCTTAGAACTCCCGTAAATGGAATCAGAGGTCATGTAACAACGCTCCTTGACCAGATTCAGGACGAAGAGCAGCGAAAGACACTTGATATTATATTGTATTGCTGCGATAATATGTCAGCCATTATCAATAATATATTGGATTTTGCCAAGCTTGAATCAGGGAAATTTACCATAGATGAAAAGGAATTTGATTTTTATAAGATGATGGACCGTGTAATCGCAACCCACAGCGCCGAAATAAACAAGAAAGAGCTTCGGTTCAGCGTGGATGTGGACGAGAAGATTCCCCGTCTTATGATAGGAGATGAGCTCCGCATAGTGCAGATTCTGAACAATCTTATGTCTAACGCCATAAAATTCACCATGGTAGGATATATAAATATTGTTGTAAGCAAAACAAGCCAGGTAAATGATGAGATTGAATTGTTTTTCATGGTACGGGACAGTGGAATTGGAATTTCACAGGCAGAGAAGGACAGACTGTTTCAAAGCTTCAGTCAGGTGGATGCTTCAATCACAAGACGCTTTGGAGGAACAGGGCTGGGGCTAGCCATAACGAAGCAGCTTATAGAGATGATGCAGGGAAGTATTCATCTGGAAAGCGAAAAGGGGAAGGGAAGCACATTTTCTTTTTCTGTAAAGCTAAGGACAAATCAAAGTATAAATGAAAACAATGATAAGATTTACGGAGCGTGGGCTAATTTTGCAAAGGAGGAGGATAAAAAAGGCGGAGATGTTTTCACCTCCTTTGGAGAAATAGATAAGAATGAGGAACTGAAAAAACGTATGGATAAGCTGGTTTTATCCATAGAGCTTAGCGCATGGGATAAGGCGGAAATGCTTGCAGCCACTATTAAAACACTGATTGACACTGATAATGACGACCTTAAAAAACAGGTGCTTCGTATGGAAATGGCAATCAGAAAATCTAACTATGAAAAAAGCATGGATATGTATGAAAAGGTAAAGAAGCTTCTCTCAGAACAGATAGGAGAAATATAAATAGGAGTGATAGGTATGGAAACAGAATATTTAAAAAAGGAATCTCCTAAAATTTTGATTGTGGATGATATTAGCATAAATGTTGAAATTTTGGAGAACATTCTTTCAAATGAAGGGTATGAGGTATTAGGAGCCCTGAGCGTTGAGGAAGCAATTAATATTATGAAGAAAACTCTGCCGTCTCTTATTTTGTCGGATTTATCAATGCCTGAGATAGACGGACTGGAATTTTGCAGGATGGTTAAAAGCAATCCAAAAACAAGGGATATTCCCTTTGTCTTTATTTCGGTTTTAGACACCAGTGAGGAAAAGGAGCAGGCATTCTTATCCGGCGCTGTAGATTATATACCAAAGCCTTTTGATGCTGCCGAGGTTGTGATGAGGGTAAATAATCATTTAAACAGCTACCGGCTCCAGCAGGAAATGGCAAGCTACAACAGAATGATGCATAAGCTTGTTGAGGAGCAAAAAAAGCAGATTGAGAGGGAACAGGAAAACAGGCTTCGGGCGCTTGCAAAAATCATGGAGAAAAGAAATAAGGGAATGGGAAACAGGCTTGAGAATCTGGGGCATAATGCCAAGCTTTTAGCCCAGAGTCTTCAGCTTCTTCCAAGCTATGAAAATGAGATTTCCGATGAATTTGTCGAGACCATAGAGGTAGCGTCAATGCTTTATGACATTGGAAGCCTTGTCATACCTGATATCACATGGGCAAAGGGCAATACAGATGATATTTCCGACACTGAATATATAAAAAGGCATATAACAGAGGGAGCTGAAATATTGGAGGAAATCAGCAGCGGGCAGGGAAACAGCCGTTTTCTGTCTATGGCAATTAAAATTGTTAAATATCATCACACCCATTGGGACGGAACAGGCTATCCTGCTCTAAGGGAAAAGGATATTCCTTTGGAAGCAAGGATTACATCCCTTGCAATCACGTTTGATGCTTTAACAGGAAAAGAAAATAACGACAATGCATATTCTGTAGAGGAAAGCATACAAATAATTAATGAGAAGGGAGGCAGGGTATTTGACCCGGATATTGTAAGAGTTTTTGGAAAGATTTGGAGACAGATGAAAACCCTGTGATTATGTTGTAATATATTGCATTTTAAAGAAAAACCCCACGCAAAATATTGACAAATTTCAGCAATAGTTATATTATTAAAATTGTATTTATAATTACAAAAATAAAAGGTAATGTTAAGGAAACTATAGAGGAGGCGCAACGTGATTACAGATAGTGAATTTAACCGAATTGTCTTTTATGTAAAGAAAAATTATGGAATTGATTTGAGCCAGAAAAGAGTTTTAGTAGCAGGAAGACTTGAAAATTACCTGCATAGAAACGGATATTCAAGCTATAATGAATATATGGCGAAGGTTGAAGAAAATCCGTCGGGAGATGAAGCAAAAAATCTGGTTAATGTACTGACAACAAATCATACATATTTTATGAGGGAAAGCGTTCATTTTGATTACCTCAGGCAGGTAGTACTGCCGCAGCTTAAGGTGAGGGAGGCCGCCAAAAAGGATTTGAGAATATGGTCTGCGGCATCCTCCACAGGAGAAGAACCATATACTCTTGCAATGATTTTAATGGACTTTTTCGGGCTTGAGCATAATTCGTGGGATACAAAGATATTGGCAACAGACATATCTACAAGAGTGCTGGCATATGCGTCAAAGGGAGTTTATCTTAAGGAACAGATAGAGCCGCTGCCTCCTAAGTGGAAGCAGCACTATTTTAAGGATATCGGCAATGAGCAGTATGAAGCTAAGCCAGAGCTTAAAAACGAGGTGATTTTCAGACAGTTTAATTTAATGAATCCCCTTCCTTTTAAGAAAAAATTTCATGTTGTCTTTTTGCGTAATGTTATGATATACTTTGAAGATGATACAAAATATAATTTACTTCAACGAATTTATGATTTTATGGAACCGGGAGGCTATTTGTTTATTGGAACAACGGAAGGCTTAAACAGAAGCCGGACATCATTTCAATACGTAGAGCCCTCTATATATAGAAAGCAGGTGAGATAGGCATGAGACAGATAAGAGTGCTTGTTGTGGATGACTCTATATTATTCAGAAATTTGCTGGTACAAAGCTTAGAGTCAGACCCAAACATTACGGTAGTGGCACAGGCAGCGAATCCTTATGAAGCAAGAGATGCCATTATAAAATATAAGCCGGATGTAATGACACTGGACGTAGAACTGCCAAGGATGAACGGAATTGAGTTTCTTAAAAAGCTTATGCCTCAATATCCTCTTCCTGTAGTTGTAATCAGCGCTTTAAACGACACGGTATTTGACGCCCTTGAGGCAGGAGCGGTAGATTTTGTAAACAAGCCGAGTAATTTAGACCGTGTACAGCTTGGAAACTTTATGAAAAAGGAGCTTACAACTAAGGTTAAGATTGCTTCTACCGCAAAGGTAGGAAAGCTAAAAAAGGTGGAGGTAAATACTGTCAGCGGAAACATGGTTAAGGCAGGAAGCGACCGCATTGTTGCAATAGGAGCCTCAACCGGAGGAACAGAGGCTATTTTTGAAGTAATAAAGCAGTTTAGGCGGGATATTCCGGGAGTGGTTATAGTACAGCATATGCCGCCGGGATTTACAAAAATGTATGCTGAAAGACTTAATAACCAATGTGAGGTAGCGGTTAAGGAGGCCCAGACCGGCGACAAGGTAGTACAAGGGCAGGTGCTTATTGCTCCGGGCGACAGACAGATGCGTCTGGTAAAGGTAGGAAATGAATATCAGGTTGAATGCAGAGGCGAAGAAAAGGTAAGCGGACATTGTCCTTCCGTTGACGTACTTTTTCAATCCGTTGCAAAGGCTGCAGGAGCCAAGGCAATAGGCGTTATTTTAACGGGAATGGGCGCAGACGGCTCAAAGGGCCTTTTAGAAATGCGCAATGCGGGAGCCCAGACCATCGGTCAGAATGAGGCAACCTGCGTTGTCTACGGAATGCCAAAGGTAGCGTATGATATAGGCGCGGTGCAGTATCAGCTTGCGCTGTCGGCAATATCAGGAAAGGTGTATGGATTGTTAAAGTCATAAATAAAAGAAAGGAGAACAGAAGAGGATGAAAATTTTATTGGCAGAAGACGATTTTGCCAGCCGCAAATTTATGGATAATTATCTGTCGCAGTACGGCGAATGTGATGTGACGGTAGACGGCGAGGAAGCTGTTGATGCTTTCATGATGGCATTGGATGACGATGAGCCTTATGATTTGATTTGTCTTGACGTAATGATGCCGGTTTTAGACGGCTATCAGGTATTGAAGGCAATCAGGGACATTGAAGTGCAAAGAGGCATTTCAAAGGAGGACAGAGTCAAGGTTATTATGACAACTGCATTGAATGAGGAACGCAACGTTAAAATGGCTTTTGAACTTGGCTGTGAGGCTTATTCCGGAAAGCCCATTGATGTGGAAAAGTTTGAAAAGGTACTAAAAAAACTGGGACTTATTTAGGCAGTATAAAAAAAGAAACCACTTAGGAATGGAGGAAGTATGGCAGAAGAATTTAACATAGACGGGATGCTGGATATGTTTTTGTATGAAAGCGGCCAGCTTTTAGAAAAACTAGAAGGCATTATATTGGAAAAACAGGATGCAGAATGCTTCGACGATGCCGATATCAATGAAATCTTCCGTATTATGCATACCATCAAAGGCTCATCAGGAATTATGATGTATGAGAATATTACAAAAGTTTCTCATAAGCTGGAGGATGTGTTTTATTACCTGAGAGAATCCCAACCGGATAACGTACCTCATTTAGAGTTAGTGGAAAAGGTACTTTCAGTATCGGATTTTATCACAGGAGAGATGGATAAAATAAAAGAAGGAGAAAAACCGGACGGTGACGAAAGTGAGCTTCTTAAGGACTTGGATGATTTTTTAAATCGCTTAAAGGGAGAAATTAAGGAACAGGGAATTAAGCTTCCTAAAGAAAACAAAAGCGAGGAGCCAAGTCAGTTTTACATAGCGCCTGTTGCCAGTGAGGACAGCCGGTTTTATCGTATTGTAATTCATTACAAAAATGATACGCAGATGAGTAACATCAGGGCATATTCTGCGACATATGCATTAAAGGAAGTGGCGGAGGACCTTTTGTATACTCCGGAGGATATTATTTCCAATGAGGAAAGCGCGGAAGTAATATTGGCAGAAGGCTTCTATATGCTTTTGCAGACGAAAAGCAGTAAGGATGATGTAATGTCCCTTATTGACAGCTCTGAGGCGGAGCATATTGATATTGATGAGATAACCTCAGAGGAATTTGGAAGAGGACTTGTTGAGATTGGAAAAACAGATGAATCCATAGTTATTAATCTTGACGATGAAGCGCCTCAGGTGAAGGAAGAGAAAAAGCAGCCCGCACCCGGAGATTATGTTGTAAAGACAAAGGAGACCGGAAAAGGAAAGACACTTGCAAAGAATCAGCCTAAGCAGCAGAGCATTATAAGCGTAAACATAGAGAAAATGGATGCGCTTATGGATTTGATAGGAGAGCTTGTAATCGCAGAGGCTGTTGTACTGCAAAATCCGGATTTGAAGGTTCCGGGACTGGAGCTTGGCAACTTCCAGAAGGCGGCGGCCCAGCTTTCAAAAATTACAACTGAGCTGCAGGAGATAATAATGTCTCTTAGAATGATGCCTCTTACAAACGTATTCCAGAAAATGAGAAGAATTGTTTTCGACGTGTCTAAAAAGCTGGGTAAGGATATTGAGCTGGAGGTAATCGGTGAAAACACAGAGGTTGATAAGAATATTATTGAGCATATTTCCGACCCTCTGATGCATCTTGTGAGAAATTCCGTTGACCACGGAATAGAGGAGGATGTTTCCCTTAGAACAGAGCTTGGCAAGCCTGAGAAAGGAAAGATTACCCTTGAGGCAAAGAATGAGGGCGGCAAGGTCTGCATAAGCGTTCGGGATGACGGCAAGGGATTAAGCAAGGAAAAGCTTTATGCAAAGGCGTCAGCCAACGGTCTTATAGGAGATAAGCTGATTACCGATTTTGATGATAAGGAAATCTACAAATTTATCACACTGCCGGGCTTTTCTACAAAGGAGGTCATCACAGAGTATTCCGGCCGAGGCGTAGGCATGGATGTTGTAGTTAAAAATATCCAGAATATCGGCGGAAGACTGGAGATTGACAGCAAGGAGGGCTATGGCTCGGAGATGACTCTTGTGATACCGTTGACATTGGCTATTATAAACGGTATTGTAGTACAGGTAGGAAATTCTTCCTTTGTAATAGAAACAGCGTCCGTAAAGGAATTTATAAGAATTGGCGACGATACTATCGTACAGGAGCCAGGCGGTGAGGAGTATGTGGTAATACGAGGCGAGTGTTATCCGTTTATTCGTTTGAATGAAAAGTATGAGCTGTCCGAATCAAGAACTAAAATAGATAATGGCATAGTTGTTATGCTGGAGCATGAGGGCAAGTATCTGTGTATATTAATTGACAGATTGCTGCAGGAGCAGGAAATTGTTGTAAAGCCGATTCCTTCCTACATAAAAAAGGTAAAGGGACTGTCGGGATGTACCCAGCTTGGAGATGGAAGTATTGCGCTTATTCTTGATATTGCCGGCTTAATAGAAGATGATGAAAGGAGTTAACAGATGGCACAAAAATTTATGGAAGAACAGACGGAAGAAGATTTGCAAAAGGGACAGTTTATGACATTTCAGACCGGAAGAGAATACTTTGGCATAGGCATCAGTTATATAAATGAAATAATTCAGATGCAGCCCATAACTGCGGTACCTGAAGTGGAGGATTATATAAAGGGATTGATTAATCTTCGTGGTAAGATTATTCCCGTTATTGACATCCGCGTAAGATTTAAGATGGAGCCGTTGGAGTATACAGACAGAACATGTATTATTGTTATTAATGTTAAGTCAATGGTGATAGGAATAATTGTTGAAAAGATAGCCGAGGTGGTTACAATTACGGATGACGACATTGTACCGCCGCCTACATTAGGACGCAGGGACAGTGAACAGAATAAATATGTTTACGGTTTAGCCAGAATAGGAGATTCAATAAAATTATTGCTTGACCCGGAAAAGCTGGTTAAGGATGCGGATATTGAGGCATTAGAAGAACTTCAAGAGGAAAATGAATAAAAGGGAGGATTTAATTATCATGGAAAAAAAGAAGTTTTCAATTCGAAACATGTCAGTTAGAAGTAAGCTGTTTACCAACAGCGCAGTGGCGTTATGCATGCTTGTTATTCTTGCCGTATTAAGTATAGTGTTTTTTATGGATACAAACAATTCACAGATGGAAAATCAGGACATGTATGCAAAACGGCAGATTGCCTTAAGTGATGCTTATGTAAGCTTTAACAAAATCAGAGTTGATGTAAGAGATATTCTTTATCTGTATCGTGACGATAAAACAGCACAGCAGGAAAAGATGAATTCAATAAAAGCCGAAGAAGGCAAAATAGAGGAAAATTTTAATCTTTTTGTAACCTATAAGGATGAGTATGGTTCAGAAATTTTAAGTCAATACAATAAGGTTGTAGAAAGTCTGACAGCTTATGTTCAATCGGCAGAGCATATGATTTCCCTTGTTGAAGCCGGTGATATTGCAGGTGCAGAAGAGGAACTTATAAACAGCGGTCCGACTACTGCAGCAAGTGCAGACCAGGCGTTTAACAACTTTATGGATGAAATGGACAAAGAAGCTAACCAGAAGGAAGAGCATATTGAAAAGCTTGTTAATGTGATTGTTATAATATTTATCGGTATCTGCGTATTGGCATTTATAATTGTTTTAGTGCTTTGTCTCGCAATTATAAAGCAGATTGTCAGACCTATCAGGAAATTGTCTGAGGCTTCAAAGAAGATGGCATCCGGCGACGTTGATGTTGACTGCACAAAGGATAGCGATGACGATTTAGGCGAATTGATGGATGAATTTGCAAAGATGGTAGAGGCAACCAAGCTGCAGGTAAAGGTTGCAGAGCAGATGTCAATGGGAGACTTGACAATAAATGTGTCAACACGTAGCGACAAGGATGTTCTTGGCAAGGCAATCCAGAAAATGTTATCAGAAAATAACAGAAACTTTGGAAATATAAAAGAATCTACACAGCAGGTAACTATCGGAGCAGAGCAGGTTGCAAGCGCAAGCCAGTCGCTGGCTCAGGGTTCTACAGAGCAGGCAAGCGCTTTGGAGGAGGTTACAGCATCCATGGCAGAAATTGCCGAGCGTACAAAGGTAAATGCTGCTCAGGCAAGTGAAGCAGATGATTTGGTAAGGAATGTTAAGTCAATGGCTACTGACGGAAAGAATCAGATGGAGTCAATGATTAGCGCAATGAATGATATTAACCAGTCATCTGAAACAATTTCAAAGATTATTAAGACTATTGACAACATATCATTCCAGACAAATATTCTTGCATTAAACGCAGCGGTTGAGGCAGCGAGAGCAGGCGTACATGGTAAGGGCTTCTCAGTTGTTGCAGAGGAGGTAAGAAATCTTGCATCTAAGAGCGCGGCGGCAGCAAGCGAAACGGCAGATATAATCGAGGATTCTATCCAGAAGGTAAGTCATGGCGCTAAGCTTGCAGAGGAGACAGAGAAGTCTCTTAATGCAATAGTAGACGCTATCGATAAGATAGTAGATTTAATTGACAATATTGCAGTAGCTTCTAATGACCAGGCAACGGCAGTATCACAGATTGACCAGGCAATAGGTCAGGTTTCAACAGTTGTACAGACTAACTCAGCAACAAGCGAGGAGTGTGCCGCAGCCAGTGAAGAGCTTTCAAATCAGGCGGCAAACCTTAGAGAGCTTATCAGTACATATAAGCTTGCTGTTGGTTCAAAAAATTCCTACAGCCCGTCAATGGACAGCGGTATGTCATATGATGGCGGCGGAAGCAGCTATAATGAGCAGATTATTTCTCTTGACGGAGAGTTTGGAAAGTACTAAGAAGAAAAAAGCAAATATAAAAAAGACTCCGGATTGTGCCGGAGTCTTTTTTTGCACAGGGGTGGATGAGGAAATTAGCAGCTTTGCTCCATGCACCCCAGGCGGTAAGTAGGGAAAAACTTACCTGCCGGATTTAATAAAATATTGATAATGATAAAATCCCGTGATATAATAAATCAACAAAAATAATGCAGTTTCCAGCCGTTTACCGAGAGAAGAAAATGCAGAATTTCCATAAGGAGGATATGGAGTTGTGAAAAAAGGACAAGAATTAAAACTTATATTTGATGAAGGCACAATACCGATTATTCACCAGATGACAGAGGGAATGCCGGGAGGTTTCTTTATATATCATGCAGATGGAGATGAGGAGCTAATATACATAAACAGCGCTGTATTGCGTATTTTTGGCTGTGAGACGGAGGAGGAATTCAGGGAACTGACAGGCTTTACCTTTAAGGGTATGGTTTATCACGAGGACCTTGAGGAAATTGAGAATAGCATAAGTCAGCAGATTACCAACAGCGTATATGATTTAGATTATGTAGAATACCGCATTGTGCAAAAGGACGGCTCCCTTAGATGGATAGAGGATTATGGACATTTCATGCATACGGAGGCATACGGCGATATATTTTATGTTTTTATTGAGGATGCAACAGAGCGGTTAAAGAAGCGAATGACAGAGCTGGAGAAAATAAATGATGAGCTTCGCAATACATACGCGAGGGAAAGCCAGTACAGAAAAGCAATATTATATGATGCAGACATATTTCTGGAGATAAATCTTACAAAGAATGAGTTTATATGCGCTTCAGTACAGGAGGCTAACGGACAGGTACATGATTTGTTTGGGTATATGGGAATACAGCCCTTTGAAAAATATTCGGATTATATTGACTTTTTAAAGAATAATATTGATATTTGCGGAGAGGAATCCTTTGGCACCTTTTTTAACAGGGAGCGTTTAATTCAGTGCCATGACAATGGAGAGCTTGAGCAGACACATGACAGCTGGGTAATTGATGCCCTTGGAAGAAAGCGACTATGTCATTTTATATTTTTGCTTGGAAAAAACGAATATACAGACGATATAATAACGCTGTCTATAGCAAAAGATGTGACGGAGCAGATGGAAAGGCAGAATCTGCTTAAATCTGCATTGCAGCAGGCCCAGAATGCAAATATTGCAAGGAATACATTTCTTTTTAATATGTCCCACGATATAAGAACGCCTTTAAATGCCATTATAGGATATACGGAGCTTGCAAGAAGCCACAAGACGGAGCCTGACAAAATAGATTATTATATGAACAAAATACATATTTCAGGGGAGCAGCTTCTTGCCATCGTAAATGAAGCATTAGAGATTACCCATATGGAATCAGGCAAAGCAAAATTGATTGAAAGTGAATTTTTGCTGGGAGATTTGCTTGGGGAGGTTGAAAAAAAGTTTAGGCGTCAGGCAGATGTAAAGTCAATACAATTTATTATAGATAAGTCAAAAGTAAAGCACTCTGTGATTATTGCCGATTATATGCGTATGCAGGAAATTCTCAGCCAGCTATTAGATAATGGAATAAAATATACAGAGCAAAAGGGAAAAATAAGCCTGTCCGTAATCGAAAAGGATATGAATTTAAAAAATTACAGTAGCTATCAGTTTATAGTGGAGGATAACGGCAGGGGCATTTCGGAGGATTTTAAGGCTGATTTGTTTAATCCATTTATGAGGGAAAATAACACAACAAAAAGCGGTGTTTTAGGAACAGGCTTGGGGCTTGCCGTTGTTAAAAATCTTGTGGATATGATGGAAGGAAGCATTGAGCTTGAAAGTCAGGTGGGACATGGAAGTAAATTTACCGTAAACCTTATGCTTAAGCTTGGGGAGAAACAGCTTCAGGAGGAGCAGGAAGCGTCACTGCATGTTCTTTCTGAGGAAGATTTAAAGGGAAAAAGGATACTGCTGGTGGAGGACAATGAAATCAATTCTGAAATTGCAAAGGAGCTTCTAATCAGCCAGGGCTATATAGTCGATACTGCCAATGACGGCAGTGTGGCGTTTAAGATAATCAGCAATTCCACACCGGGATACTATTCTTTGATTCTTATGGATATACAAATGCCTGTTATGGATGGCCATGAGGCAACAAGAGCCATAAGAGGACTTCCAAATAAGGAATTGGCAAATATTCCAATTATTGCCTTATCGGCAAACGCATTTGCTGAGGATTACGAAAAATCCTTTGAGTCAGGCATGAATGCGCATTTTCCTAAGCCGATTAATATGGCTGAATTGCAGGAAATGATAAAGGACGTACTGTGCAGAAGCTTATAAAGAATTTCAGGAATCATTATTATATTCAGAAGGGATAAATTTGCGGCTTACATGTCGTAATTTATTATATAATAAAAATATTTAAACGGAGGAGAGAATTAAATGAGTAATAAGGAAAACAAATGGCAGGAAATATGGAGCGGAAAGCAGGTTGTCACTCAGGATGACAGAAAAAATGAATTTGACAGGTTTTGTGAGCTGAAAAAGGCAAACGGCTTTGACGTGGCGGTAGAGGATGGAGAATCCTACTACAGGTATTTTTATAATGAATGGCTTGAATTTTTTGACAAGATAACGGAGCTGGCAGGCGGCGATATTAAGAGTGTTTTTGAAATAGGCTGCGGAAGCGGCGTAAACCTGTATATGTTTTTAAACCGTAAAAATGAATGTCAGGTAGGCGGAGTTGACTATTCAGCCTCAATGATTGAAAGCGCAAAAATTGCAACAGGCTCTGATAATTTTTATTGCTGCGGGGCAGATGACATAACCGTGGAGCCAAAGTATGATATTGTTATGTCTGAAAGCGTATTTCAATATTTTGATTCACTGGAATACGCAGAATCAGTTTTGAGAAAGATGATTGAAAAAAGCAGAAAATTAACGTATCTTGGAGAAATTCATAATGCGGAATTTGAGAAGGAGCTGATGGATAAAAGAAGGAAAACCATTGAAAATTATGAGGAAAAGTATAAAGGCTTAAGCAAACGCTTTTATGAGAAGGGCTGGATTGAGAAAATAGCGGGAGAATATGGGAAAAAGGTCTATTTTACGGATGTTAATAACGCCGATTATATAAATGGAAAGTATATTTTTAATTGTTATATTGTTTAATTGACTTTTCAAAAAAAAATATATATAATTAAAAGTGTTTATGCATAGAATACAATAGCTAAAAAACATTATTTCAGATGCAAAAGATACTACATTACCTCAAAAATGAGAGAAAGGAAAAGTAATCCTTCCACTGTTTTACCGGTGAGGCGGGATTATAAGCAGTAAGGTGAGTAAAGAACAATTATTAATCGTAGATGACGAAGAAGTAAACAGAGCGATACTTAACATGATGTTTAATTCCGATTATGAAATATTGGAGGCATCTAACGGAGAGCAGGCAATAGAGCAGATTGAAAAAAGTGAAAATCTCTGTCTGATACTGTTAGATGTGATTATGCCTGTGATGGACGGGTTTGGAGTATTAGAGTACATGGAGAAGAACGAGCTTATAGACAAAATACCCGTTATCCTTATAACAAGCATGACGCCCCAGGAAAGCGAAGAGAAAGCATATACATACAGAGTGGCGGATGTAATGAGAAAGCCTTTTGAGCCAAATATAGTCAAGAGAAGGGCAAAGAATATTATTGAGCTGTATCAGAGCAAGAAAAACATGGAGCTCCGCTTAAAAGAGCAGGAGCAGCAGATACTTAAGCAGGAAAAAAAGATAAGGGACAGCAACGAATTCATGATAGACGCCTTAAGCTCTGTGGTGGAATTCAGAAGCGTGGAAACAGGAGACCATATAAAGAGAATAAAATATTTTACCAGAATAATTGCAAAATACATGGCAAAATATTTTCCGAAATACGGTCTTACCCAGACTCATATAGACCAGATAGCAAGAGCAGCTGCGCTGCATGATATAGGAAAAATAGGAATACCTGACGCCATACTGCTAAAGCCGGGAAGGCTGACGCCGGAGGAATTTGAGATAATGAAGACTCACACCACAATAGGCTGTGGAATACTTGAGTCCTTCAAAAATACATACACAGATGAATTTTATCAGTACTGCTACGATATATGCCGTTATCACCACGAGAGATGGGACGGAAACGGATATCCTGACCGTCTGGTGGGAGATGAGATACCAATCAGCGCACAGATAGTATCAATAGCAGACGTATACGACGCCCTTGTAAGCGACAGGGTATATAAGTCGGCATACAGCAACAGCATAGCGTATGAAATGATATTAAACGGAGAATGCGGCCAGTTTGCGCCTGACGTGATAGAGTGCTTTGAGCTGGCAAGAGAGGATTTCTTTAATATTGTTGAAGTAATTAAAATGTTTGATTTTACATAAATAGGATTAAAATCAGAAACAGCAGAAGCTTAAGAGACAGAGAACTGTCCCAATAATAAAAATATACAGGATGTTGAAAATGCAGTTATATATCATTATCATATCCTGTATATTTTTTTTATTGCGGCAGCTTTTGTTTTTTGCCGGATAAAGCTGAACCGGTACGTACGCAATGTTGTAATTATCGGTTTATTATATTCATAGAATATAATAAACAACAGCTTTATGTCTTCAGGACATATATGGGAAATGAGGAATAAATATGACGTATCGTGACAAAATACTTTCAGAGGATTATGCCGAGCTTATATATCCGGAATTTAACCCCTCAGACAGGGTAATGAAAAGATATAATGTGGAATTTACAGAAAACATAAGCAATACAAAAAGTACTCTTTATCTGCCCTTATCAGCCATGGAAAATATAAATTTCAGCAATTACAGCTATGGACTTATGCCGAAGGTGTATGGGCTTATGGATACATCTCCCCTGGAGGTGTCAGGAATAACAAGGCTTGCAAACCAGCCGGTTTTATCCCTTAGGGGACAGGGTACTATTATCGGCATTGTAGATACGGGAATAGATTATACAAATCCCGCATTTATAGATAGTAACGGAAAAACGAGAATTTTGAGAATATGGGACCAGACTGACGACAAAGGAAAGCTTCCTGCAGCTGTCAGAAATGAAATATTGAGGGAAAGCCTTAATTTAAAGATATATTACGGAAGCGAGTATACGGAAGATGACATAAATGAAGCATTGAACAGTGCAAATCCAAGGGAGATAGTGCCAGTCACGGATGATATAGGACATGGCACATTTATGGCGGGAGTTGCAGGTGGAACGCCTGATATTGCAAGCGGATTTTCAGGAGCGGCTACAGAGGCAAAATTTATAGTGGTAAAGCTGAAGCAGGCAAAAAAATATCTTAGAAATTATTATTTTATACCGGAGGATGTACCGGCATATCAGGAAAATGATATAATTGCCGCGGCAAATTACATAAGAATATACAGCATGGTATTTAATATGCCGGTGTCTCTTATGGTAGCCCTTGGCTCAAATCAGGGAGGACACGACGGAGGAACAATGCTTTCGGATGAGCTGTCAAGATATGTAAACAGCGCGGGAACGGCAGTTACAGTTGCGGCGGGAAGCGAGGGAAACGCAAGGCATCATTTTTTGGGGGTAGTCGAGGATGAAGATAAGCCGGTGGATATGGAAATAAGAGTGGGAGATAATGTGGCAGGGTTTTCAGCAGAAATATGGGTGGATGCTCCCCAGATTTTCTCCGTAGGAATTATATCTCCCACGGGAGAGGTGGTAAACCGCATTCCGGCGCGAATGGGAAGCAGCCAGATTATAGATTTTATATTTGAAAAAACGCGTATATATATAGAATATGACATTATAGAGGGAGCTACAGGGGATGAGCTTATTTTTATGAGATTTAGGGAGCCTACGGCCGGTATATGGCGGATACAGATATACGGAAGCAACATTAACACGGGAGTATTTAACTGCTGGCTTCCTATTACCCAGTTTGTGGGAGACAATGTATATTTTCTGGAGCCTGACCCTTCCATAACAATAACTGACCCTGCCATGGCGGCAGGAGTAATTACCGTGGCAGGCTATGACAGCAGAAGCGGGGCATATTTTCAGGAATCGGGAAGAGGCTATACAAGAAGAGGCAGGGTGGCTCCTGATATAGCGGCTCCTGCTGTTGATATAACGGGACCTTCGGTAAACGGAGGCTTTGAAAATACAAACGGAACAAGTCCTGCGGCTGCCATTACGGCAGGAGCTTGCGCCCAGGTGCTTACATGGGGGATTGTCAATGAAAACAGAAGCTTTATGTCAAGCGCGGAAGTAAAAAGCTATCTGATAAGAGGCGCCACCAGAGACTCCGGAATGGTTTATCCAAATAATATGTGGGGCTATGGAAAGCTTAATATTTATAATTCCTTTGAGGTACTGAGAAATTCCTAAAGGCACATTTGACAAAAATCACAACAAATAGTATACTAGCACTTGTGAAGGAAAAAAGAGAGGTATAAGCATAACTATGGGTAAATTGTATGCGGTTAAGGTAGGAAGGATTCCCGGTATATATGAAAGCTGGGAGGATTGCCGCTCTAATGTGGATGGGTATCCGGGAGCAGTATATAAAAGCTTTAAGACTGCCGGGGAAGCAGCAGCATATATGGGTTGGAGCAATGAGGAGGCTTTATCCGAAAATACAAAAGATATGGGGGAATCCCCTTTATATATAGCTGAATTTGGATGCCTTACGGCTTATGTAGACGGAAGCTTTAATTCTTCTACGGGAGAATACGGCTTTGGGGCAGTGCTTATAGACTGTGAAGGCAATATAGTGGACAGGCTGTGTGAAAGAGGACATGATGAGGAGCTTGCTTCCATGA
The DNA here is from genome assembly GCA_910584685.1 of uncultured Lachnospiraceae bacterium. Taxonomy (GTDB): domain Bacteria; phylum Bacillota; class Clostridia; order Lachnospirales; family Lachnospiraceae; genus CAG-303. Next base: position 51,642 of record CAJUAO010000006.1, read on the forward strand.
GAAATGTTGCGGGTGAAATCAAAGGCTCAGAGAGCGCTATGAGATATGCGGCGGACAAAGGGTATAAAAAGATAGTTATATACCATGATTATGAGGGCATAGCAAAGTGGTGCCAGGGGCTTTGGAAGACAAATAAATCAGGAACCATAAATTACAAGAAGGCATATGACGAGCTGTCAGAACGCATACATATTGAGTTTGTAAAGGTAAAGGGACATTCCGGAGATAAATATAACGATATGGCGGACGCCCTTGCAAAAAAGGCGGCAGGGATATAAAGGAAGAAGCATTGTAATAAGTATGGAAAATGGAGCATAAGATATTATGAATAAGATGAAAGGTTTTTATGTACAAAATAAACAGTTAATTATGTTGACAGCATCAGTTGTAATAGGAGTATTTATAATATTTGCCATTTTAGCGGTTATTATAAACAGGAATGGCACAGGTGAGGAGAAAAAAAACAATACAACCTTAAACGTGGCGGTCACAAAGGAGGAAAAGGACAGCTATACGGATATGACAACTATTGATGACGGTGACGAAACCGAAATTGCCGCGAGTCAGGATGAGACTACAAATGAGAAGGAAACAGAGAGGGAAACGGTAAATCCTAAGACTCTGCCCTATAAGATTATGGTAAACAGAGCGGCAAACTGTATTACAGTATATAAAAATGACGGCAACGGAAATTTCACAACTCCCGTAAAGGCTATAGTATGCTCAACGGGAAAGGAGGTAGGAGATACTCCCCTCGGAAAGTTTTCAACGCTTATATCCTATAAGTGGCTCCGTATGGTTGACGATTCCTACGGTCAGTACGCATACAGGTTTTATGGCTCAATATTGTTTCATTCCGTGCCTTATTATACCCAGAGTAAGGATAATCTTGAATGGGAGCAGTTTAATAAGCTTGGGGAGCCTGCTTCACTTGGCTGTGTAAGAGTTTGTGTGGCAGACGCTATGTGGCTTATTAATAACTGTCAGGTAGGAACGGCAGTTGAGGTTTATGATGACGCAGATAATCCGGGACCTTTAGGCAAGCCGGAGATGATAAAAATACCTGAGGACAGTCCCTACAGAGGCTGGGACCCGACAGACCCTGATAAGAATAATCCTTGGAACAGCTGTACCCCTGAGATAAAGGTTGAAAAAACTTCAGTTACAATAGTCACACATTCTACTGACATTATAAGGGCCCTTGGAATAAAGGGTTATGATACCTGTGGAAATGATGTGACAAATATGGTAAAGATAACAGGTCTTGATGTAAACAAGGAAGGTGTGTATACGGTAAAGCTTAATCTGACCGACCTTATTGGCAGGCGGGCAGAGGAGGTTACGGTTACAGTTACGGTAAAGAACAAAGAGGCAGGCAGCACAATAGAAAATCCGGAGGCAGGCAGCACGACAGAAAATCCGGAGCTGGGCAGTACAACAGGAAATTCGGAATCGAACAGTACAACAGGAAATCCGGAGCCGGACAGTACAACAGAAAAGACATCGGATGATAATACAGGCGGCAGCGGCGAAGATAATTCAAGTGAAAGCAGCGATGATAAAAGCGATACCACTACAAAAGGAGAGGAGGGCAGCTCACAGGAGACCACAACACCTGACAGCTCAAAAGACGGCGCGGAAAAGGACAACAATAAGAACGGAAATGATGATAAGGGTAAATCATAGCAAAAACAGCCGAAATGGCGCTAATAAGAAGAAAACCATATATTGAGTGACAAAGAGGGTGGATATAATCAGAAAAATATATGAGAGATTACAAAGAACCGGCAGAGGACTGTGGATAGTATTACTATTACTGGCATTTTGCTGGTCCTTTTATTTTCAGTTCAGCATGGTAGAAACAGGCGGCAACGTATACAATGACGTAAGGCCGCTGCCAATATATTCCGTGGACACGGAAGAGAAGGTGGTAGCGATTACCTTTGACAGCGCGTGGAATATAGATGATTTAGACGATATACTTGGTATACTTGAAAAAAATCAGATAAAATGTACCTTTTTTATGACAGGGGACTGGATAGGCAAATACCCTGACGCGGTAAAGAAAATATATAAAGCAGGCCATGATGTGGCAAATCACGGAGAAAACCATAAAAATATGAGCGCCTTGTCTGAAAATCAGTGCAGGGAGGAAATACAAAAGGTACATAACAGAGTCTACGAGCTTTTGGGAATAGAAATGAATCTGTTCCGTCCGCCGTCAGGGGATTATGATGATGAGGTGATAACGGTGGCAAGAGAGATGGGATATGAGCCTGTTCAATGGGATATTGACAGTCTCGACTGGAAAAATTATGGCATAGACAATATGGTGGACAGGGTGGTAAACAGCAAAAAGCTTAAAAACGGCTCAATAATACTTCTTCATAACGGCACGAAATATACGGCGTCAGCCCTTCAAAAGATTATTGACGGACTAAGAAACAAGGGATATGGTTTTGCTCCTGTGTCAGAGCTTATATACAGGGAAAACTACACTATAGATAACGAAGGAAGACAGCATATTCAATAGATAAATCTTGACAATAACAAAATAGGCTGATATTATTTAAATGTGCAAAGAGGCATTAGGGTACGGGAAGCTGTATCATAATGTCTTTTTGCGTATTATCGGGAATCGGCACAGACAGTTAAACTGTCTGTGTTATGTAATATATTATGAAAGAGAGGGAAATACATGAGGTATACAAAGCAGGATATCTTAAATTTAATTGAGGAGGAGGATGTAGAGTTTATAAGGCTCCAGTTTACGGATATATTCGGCGCAATGAAAAACGTAGCCATTACCACAAGCCAGCTTGAGAAGGCCCTAAGCAACAGGTGCACATTTGACGGAAGCGCCATAGACGGTTATTTAAGGCTGGCAGAGACAGACATGTATCTTCATCCTGACTTGGATTCCTTTGCAATCTTTCCGTGGAGACCACAGCAGGGAAAGGTAGCAAGATTTATATGTGATGTATATACTGCCGACGGAAAGCCCTTTGAGGGAGACAGCCGCCAAGTGTTAAAGAAAGTTATTGATGAAGCTCATAATATGGGCTACAGCTTTAATGCAGGCCCTGAGCTTGAATTTTTTCTGTTTCACACAGATGACAATGGCAACCCGACAACGATTACCCATGAGCATGCAGGGTATTTTGACATAGGCCCTGTGGATTTGGGAGAAAATGCAAGGCGGGATATAGTTTTAAATCTTGAGGACATGGGCTTTGAAATAGAAACGTCACATCATGAGGCGTCCCCTGCGCAGCATGAGATAGATTTTAAATATTCAGACGCCCTTACCACGGCGGATAATGTAATGACCTTTAAGATGACGGTAAAGTCCATAGCCAAGAGACACGGACTGTACGCAACCTTTATGCCGAAGCCAAGGAAGGATGGAGCAGGCTCAGGAATGCATATAAATATGTCCCTGACAAGGAATGGAAAAAATGTATTTGACAGTCCCTGCGGAAAGCTTGGACTAAGTGATGAGGCGTATTATTTTATGGCAGGAATAATAAAGCACATAAAGGGTATGGCAATACTTACAAATCCCCTTGTTAATTCGTACAAGAGGCTTACCCCTGAGTTTGAGGCGCCTATGTATGTTGCATGGTCTGACGTAAGCCGTATGCCTTTACTTAGAGTGGCGCCCTTTAGAGGCGAAGGTACTAGAATTGAGCTTAGAAGCCCGGACGCCGCATGCAATCCGTATCTTGTGCTTTCGGCATGTCTTGCGGCAGGACTTGAAGGAATAAAAAATAAATATGAATGTCCTGAAAAATTTGACGGCAATTTTGGGGCAATGACAAGGAAGGAAATAGAAAATATGGGTATAGACTCCCTGCCGATGAATCTTATGGAGGCTGTCTGTGAGTTTAAGAAGGACGTATTTCTGCATAAGCTTTTGGGAGGGCATATTACGGAAAAGATGATAGAGGCTAAGACCTCAGAGTGGGATAAATATATGTCGCAGGTTACATCATGGGAGCTTGAGCAGTACTTATATAAATTTTAAAAAGAGAGGTGGGACCTATGACCGGAATAATTGTAGCCTTCTATAAGCAGGAGGATGCCATATCCATAAAGAACATATTGGTCCGCAACGGTTATAAGGTGTCATCAGTGTGTACAACAGGCGCAAATGTGCTGGCAGCCGCAGATGACTATAATGACGGAATTGTAGTGTGCGGCTACAAAATAACAGATATGCTATATTATCAGCTGCGGGAAAGTCTTCCAGGGGAATTTGAAATGCTTGTGGTTGCGTCGCCTGCAAGGCTTGATGGAGAGCAGTATGACGGCGTGGTAAACGTGGCTATGCCCCTGAAGGTTTACGACCTTGTAAATACGGTAGAAATGCTGAATAACACTATTATGAGGCGCAGAAAGAAAAGGAAGGAAAAGCCGAGGACAAGAAGCTCTGAGGATATGAGAAAGCTAAAGGATGCAAAGGATATTCTCATGAGCAGGAACAATATGTCAGAGGAGGAGGCCCATAGATATATGCAGAAGATAAGCATGGACAGCGGTGTTAATATGGTGGAGACGGCAGAGATGATATTAAATTTATATTAGAGAGACAGAAGCAGTGGATAATATTTTAAATAAGCTGTATACTGTGAGTTAGTTGCAAAAAATATAAAAATAAGCGGCAGGATGGGTAATCCCTTACAGGTCGTAGGGAATATTAACCATAAATATATTGCGGCAGGAAAGGAATAAAAAATGTTTAAGGTTAACGATAATTATTTAAAGCTTCCGGGAAGCTATCTGTTTTCCACTATAGGAAAGAAGGTAAAGGAGTTTGAGGCGGCTAATCCTGACAAAAGGATTATAAGGCTTGGTATAGGGGATGTTACCCTTCCATTAGCACCGGCTGTTATAAAGGCGCTTCACGTGGCGGTGGATGAAATGGCAGACGAGGCTACCTTTAAGGGATATGCCCCTGATTTGGGATATGAGTTTCTTAGAAGCGCCATTGCTGAAAATGATTTCAGGGCAAGAGGGGCGGATATTTCAGAGGATGAAATATTTGTAAGCGACGGCGCTAAAAGTGATTCAGCCAATATACAGGAGATTTTTTCCGTTGACAACAGAATTGCAGTCTGCGACCCTGTGTATCCTGTGTATGTAGATTCCAACGTTATGGCGGGGCGGACAGGTACGTATGACAAGGCAACAGAAAAGTGGTCGGAGGTTATTTATATGCCGTGCACCGCGCAGACAGGCTTTGCCCCTTTATTGCCAAAGGAGGAGCCTGATTTAATTTATCTTTGTTTTCCAAATAATCCTACAGGCTCTGCAGTATCTAAAGAACAGCTTCAGGAATGGGTTGATTATGCAAATAAGATTGGAGCCGTAATTATATATGATGCGGCTTATGAGGCGTATATATCTGAGGAAAGAATCGTACATACAATATATGAGTGTGAGGGAGCTAAGACCTGCGCTATTGAGCTTAGAAGCTTTTCAAAGAATGCAGGCTTTACGGGAACAAGACTTGGCTTTACCGTAGTTCCAAAGGAGCTTAAGCGGGGTGACGTAAGCTTAAATGCCCTCTGGGCAAGGAGGCACGGCACAAAATTTAACGGCGCTCCGTATATTATCCAAAGGGCAGGGGAGGCTGTATATTCTGAGGAGGGAAAAAGACAGACGGCAGAGCAGGTAGCTTATTATATGAATAACGCAAGGGTTATAAGAGAAGGTCTTGAAGCCGCAGGATATACGGTGTCAGGCGGTATAAACGCGCCGTACATATGGCTTAAGACGCCTGATAAGATGACTTCATGGGAATTTTTTGACTACCTCCTTAATGAGGCAAATGTGGTAGGTACTCCTGGCTCAGGCTTTGGTCCAAGCGGGGAGGGATATTTCAGGCTGACTGCATTTGGTAAATATGAAAATACAATAGAGGCGGTTGATAGAATAAAGAGACTATAAGTCTCTTTGAGGCTGTCAGCTTATCATGTCACAAATACACATGCAGAGTTCACATATTAGTATATATTTTTACTGCGGTACGTGTTATTATATTTTCATAAGAATAAACACGGTACGTGGAAGGAGAGGTAAAAATATGAGTATACAGGTAAATGAAGAAAATTTGGTTTTTCACTTGAGAACTTCAAAGACAAGCTACATTATGGCAGTGGCAAAGGGAAAGTATTTGTGTCATGTATATTGGGGAGACAGGCTTAATAAAGAGCCGGACCTTAATAACGGATTGATTTTAAGAAATATCTGCTTTTCAGCAAATACGGAGAATGAGGACAAATCATATTCTCTTGACTATGCGTGTCAGGAGTATCCTACAGGCTGTAATACTGATTTCAGAATACCGGCAATATCCATGGAGTTTAATGATGGCAGCAGGGTTCTTGAGCTTAAGTATGACGGCTATGAGCTGATAAAGGGCAAGCAGAAGCTTACGGGCCTTCCTGCCACGTATGTGGAGGAGGAGTCGGAGGCAGACACAATAAACATTATTCTAAGGGATACGGTAAAAAGCATAAAGGTTATTCTTCAATATACTGCATATAACAGTCTTGACGTTATTACAAGAAACGTTAAGGTTGTAAATGAAAGCGGCGAGCCGGTAAGAATTGACAGAATAATGAGCATGAATGTGGATTTTGAGGATAGCGGGTACGATATGATAGAGCTTTCCGGCGCATGGGGCAGAGAACGTCATATAGAGAGAACGCCTCTTAGAAGCGGCATACAGGCTATAGAAAGCAGGCGGGGAGCATCAAGTCATCAGTTAAATCCGTTTTTTGCTTTGGTAGATAAAAATGCAGATGAAAGTACCGGAAGGGTATACGGCTTTAATTTTGTATACAGCGGAAACTTTACCGCAGGGGCGGAGGTAGACCAGCTATTTAAGACAAGAGTCTTTATGGGCATTAACGACTATGACTTTTCATGGCTTCTTGAGGCAGGAGAGGAATTTCAGGCGCCGGAGACGGTTATGGTCTATTCAGGCGCCGGACTTGGGGAAATGTCAAGAACATACCATAAATTATACAGGACAAGACTTGTACGGGGAAAATATCGTGATGAGGTAAGACCAATATTAGCCAACAACTGGGAGGCTACATATTTTGATTTTAATGAGGAAAAGATAGTAGGACTTGCAAAGGAGGCGGCAGCCCTTGGCATAGAGCTTCTTGTCCTTGACGACGGCTGGTTTGGCAGGAGAAACGGGGATAACTGCTCTCTTGGAGACTGGTATGTAAATAAGGAAAAGCTTCCAAGCGGAATAAAGGGGCTTGCTGAGAAGGTAAACGCAGAGGGAGTAAAGTTTGGACTTTGGTTTGAGCCTGAAATGGTATCGCCTGACAGTGATTTATACAGAGAGCATCCTGACTGGTGTATACATGTAAATGGAAGAACAAGAACGGAATGCAGGTCACAGCTTACTCTTGACCTAAGCAGGAAGGAGGTATGCGACTACATTATAAATGCAGTGTCAGGTGTGCTGGATGAGGCGGATATAGCGTATGTTAAGTGGGATATGAACAGGCATATGACGAACTTAGGCTCAGATGGACTGCCTCCTGAAAGGCAGAAGGAAATGCCTCACAGATATATGCTTGGACTGTACAGGGTAATGGAGGCTATTGTGTCAAGCCACCCTGATGTGCTGTTTGAAAGCTGCTCTGGAGGCGGAGGAAGATTTGATGCAGGAATACTTTATTATATGCCTCAGACATGGACAAGTGATGATACGGATGCCATAGAGCGTCTTTACATTCAGTATGGAACAAGCCTAGTTTATCCTGTCAGCGCTATGGGAGCCCATGTATCGGCAGTACCCAATCACCAGTCAGGCAGAGTTACAGACCTTAAGATAAGGGGAGATGTGGCAATGAGCGGAAACTTTGGCTATGAGCTTGATTTAATGAAGTTTTCTGAGGAGGAAAAGGATATAGTAAGAAAGCAGGTGGAAACCTATAAGGAGCTTAGAAGCTTTGTTCCGTCGGCAGATATGTACAGGCTTAAAAGTCCCTTTGAGGGAAATGATACCGCATGGCAGTTTATATCAGAGGATAAAAATAACGTATTTGCCGCATATTTCAGAATAAACAGCAAGGTAAATCCGGGAATCACAAGGCTAAGGCTTACGGCCCTTGAGCCGGATGCTTTATATGAGCTGGAAGGCGAAGATAAGGCGTATGGCGGTGATGAGCTTATGAATATAGGAATTATTATAGATATGTGGGGAGATTTTCAGTGCAGAACCTTTAGGTTAAAAAGAGTTAATAAATAAAAGTGTTATATGGCGATGCCGCAAGAAGTCGATTTCAGGCTTTTTGCGGCATCGCCATATTTATGTATGTTTTAAATAAATATTTAAGATTAATTTTCAAAATCCTTTAATAGTTCAGGTATTTGTGATATCATATCATCAACCTTTTCAAACATAATGCTTTTTTGGGTTGTTCGTGAGGATAATGCGTTCATATTTTTCAGGACATTGTTATATTGTCCGTTCATAATATCAAGCTTTTGGCTTACATTTGAAAACTTCTCATTGGACATACTGATTGCAGTTGCAATGTCGTCCTGTACCATTGAAATAGAGTCGGCCTTTTGGCATATTTGCTGGAATGTTTCATTTGTATGCTCTACATGGTTAAGGCTGTCAGTCAATGCCGATTGTGACTCTGATATTTGCGAATGAAGCTCTGTGGCATTTACCTCAATATCCTCTATAGAATGATTTACATCACTAACTATGACTCTTATATCGTCTGCAAGCTTTCTTACCTGACCTGCAACCACTGAAAATTCCCGTCCGTTTTCTCCTGAACGTGCAGCCTCTATTGAAGCGTTAAAGGACAAAAGATTAGTTTCTTCTGCAATCCTGATAATACCCTTTGCACACTTTCTGATTTGTTGAATATATTCCATAAAGCTTTCAAAGGTTTGCTCCATCTGTTTAAATTTATTATTTAACTCATTTGAGCTGTGCTTTAGCACATTAACCTGTGTCTGTGCAACCTCAACCGAATTAATAATATCTTCCCTTGCATCGCTGAATTTTTCTGATATGCGTCCAACCTGTTTAAAATCTGTCTGAAATCCGTTCATGGCATCCTTAAGGTTATTTGCCTCATCTAATACTACAAAAAAAGATTTTTTTACAGAATCAATAATATCCAGCGTAACAAGCTCCTCTGATACCATTTCAGCCTGTGTTGCGTCTAAATATTCTGCAATATAATTCAGAGCAAATGTATCTGTCTGTTCTTTGTTTTTATTTTTTAATTTCATTATATAAGTTCTCCTATTATTCAAAAACTACGCAGCTAAAGGTTTGATTTGTAAACTGGTTGCAATAATGCTCTCCAAAGCCGACAAATCCCGCATGAGGACCGGCTGCATTCATTTTTCGCAGATATTCTCCCCAATATCCCCGTTCACTGAAAAACAGATATCTAAAAGCGCAGTTCACGGAAAAAATTGCGGAAACATGCGTGAAATCTGACTGGATTTTTGATACGGTGTCCGATACTACCCGGTCGTAATCATCCAGCTCTAAAAGTGTGAGAATATCGGTTTTTGATGTTCTGTGATAACATGACAGAGCCTGGTTTTGTTCAACGCCCTTGATAGATATTATAAAAACATCATTTCCGCATATTCTTCCCAAAGGATTAGTAAAGGTCTGGTTAGTAACGTCACCTGAATTAATTCCCAGCAATTTCTGATAGACTAATTGTGCGGGCTGGTTATTCAGCCTGTAAAGAATATTATTTACAGGGTCGGAATCCGTTACAATAAGCTTTGGACTGTTTTTCATTGGTCTGTACATATTTTCACGATATACCTTTACTTTTCCTTTATTATTTTTTATAAAAGCGTAAACACATGCATTTTCATAAACTGTTCCATTATAGGCAACTAAACCGTCGCCGGCTGTGCCGCCTATTAAAGGAATATGCTTTTTTTCCAAAACAGAATTAAGAATTGTAATGACAACCTCATCATTTCCCGTACAAAAATCAATACATACAGTATCTGACATACCGGCATTTATTTTGTTTGAATCCTCATAAATCTTTTTTAAATGCTTTGCCGGACAAATGTTGACATTTGTTATCACATTTGCCTGAACGTCTATTCCGTCAGAATATGCCACAACCATGAGAAGGGAATTGTAAACCTCTGTTCCGCTGTAGCTGTCGCTTACGCAGCCAATAGAAGGAACATTCGGAAACATTTTTTTGATTTCTTCGGCATGTTTGGAAATATTTTCTTTTGTTGTCATAAACATAAGTAATGTTGGATTGTTAATATGCTGTAAGGCTTCCTTTGCATTACCGCTTTTACTTATATGAACTGACTGTTTCATGTTTTTTTCTCCTTAAAATAGTTTATTTTCTCTGCTTTATGGCAGTACATTTGATTGAATATGCGAATGCCACAGGCTTAAAGGCAGAAAATATTTGTATTTTTGGTATGCTTAGTTCAGTCTATCATAATTACATATGCTTTTCAATAATAATATTATGCTATTATATTAAAGAATTTTTATAAAAAAATAAAATTTAACAGTAATATATTTGCTTTAATCAATTCTTTGTAATATACTATACGTAGTTTCAATGAGGGTGAATTTATTGTATAAGTAAGGAATACATAAAGGAGGAAAAATGGATTATTATTTGGCAGTGGATATTGGCGCCTCAGGAGGCAGGCATATACTTGGATGGCTTGAAAACGGCATATTAAAGACAGAGGAAATATACCGCTTTGACAATGGGATGGAAAAAAGGGACGGACATCTTATCTGGAACATAGAAAACTTATATAATAACATAATAGCCGGAATGAAAAAATGCAGACAGATAGGAAAAACTCCTGCATATATGGGTATAGATACATGGGCTGTAGATTATGTACTGCTGGATAGGGATGATAAGGCGCTTGGAGTTCCATACGCATACAGAGACCATAGAACGGCCGGTATGGATAAGGTTGTATATGCAAAGGAATCTCAGGAGGAGCTATACAAAAGGACAGGTATACAAAAGCAGATATTTAACACTATATTTCAGCTTATGGCGCACAAGAAAAAGGAGCCGGATATTTTAGGCAGGGCAGAGCATATGCTTATGATACCTGATTATCTGAATTTCCTTCTCACAGGAGTAAAGCATACAGAATATACAAATGCCACTACAACAGGGCTTGTGGCAGCAAAGTCAGGAGACTGGGATTTAGAGCTTACGGACAGGCTTGGTTTTCCAAGAAGGATATTTAAACCAATAGTAAAGCCGGGAACAAGAGTAGGAAGCCTTAGACAGTACATAGCAGATGAGATAGGATATAATCTTTCAGTAATGCTTCCTGCTACCCATGATACTGCATCGGCAGTTCTTTCAGTTCCATATGATGAAGACGGAATATATATTAGCTCCGGCACATGGTCATTAATGGGAATTGAGTGTAAGGAGGCGGACTGCGGACTGTTGTCACAAAATAAAAACATTACAAACGAAGGGGGCTTTGGCGATACCTTCAGATATCTTAAAAACATAATGGGACTGTGGATGATACAGTCTGTGAGAAATGAGCTTGGAAGAAAATATTCCTTTGGCGAGCTGTGCAATATGGCAGAAGAGGAAAAGGACTTTCCTGAATTTGTGGATGTAAATGATGAAAGCTTTTTGTCGCCTGACAGCATGACAGAGGCGATAAGGGAATATTGCAGAAAAAAACATTCGGATAATCTTCCTGAAACGCCGGGACAGCTTGCAAAAACTATATATCACAGTCTTAGTATTTCATATAGAGACACGGTAATGGAGTTTGAGGAACTGACCGGAAAAATATATCATTCAATATATATAGTGGGAGGAGGCTGTAATGCTGACTATTTAAACAGACTTACAGCTAAAGCCACGGGAAAGAATGTATATGCAGGCCCCACAGAAGCCACAGCCATTGGAAATATAATGGCCCAGATGATAGGCTCGGGGCTTGTAAAAAATAAGGCTGAGGGCAGAAGGATAATTTATAATTCTACTGATATAAGAAAATATTTGCCAAATTAATAAAATAAAAATTAAGGAGAGAAAAATGAATATATTGGAACGCTATAAGCAGGCAAAGGAAATTTATAAAAAAATGGGAGTTGATACTGATAAGGCTGTAGAAAGCCTTGAAAAGGTTTCTATTTCAATGCATTGCTGGCAGGGTGACGACGTTTGCGGCTTTGACAATAAGGGTGAGCTTACAGGGGGGATACAGACTACCGGCAACTATCCGGGAAAGGCCTCCAATCCATGGGAGCTTATGGAAGATATAGACATGGCAATGAAGCTTATACCGGGAAAGCACAAAATAAACCTTCATGCAAGCTATGCTATTTTTGAGGATGGGGAGTGGGCAGACAGGGACAAGCTTATGCCGGAGCATTTCAAAAAATGGGTTGGGTTTGCAAAGGAGAGAGGACTGGGTATAGACTTTAATCCTACCTTCTTTTCACATCCAAAGGCGGAGCAGTTCACCCTTTCAAGCATGGACGAGGATATAAGGAATTTTTGGATAGAGCATGGCAGGGCGTGTATAAGAATATCGGAATATTTTGCTACGGAGCTGTCTATTCCCTGTGTTATGAATATATGGATACCTGACGGACTTAAGGATGTTCCTGCGGACAGGCTTGGTCCAAGAGCAAGATTTAAGGATTCTCTTGATAAAATACTTTCACAGCCTTATGATAAAAGCAAGGTATATGTGGCGCTTGAATCAAAGGTATTTGGAATAGGCATGGAGTCATATACCGTAGGCTCAAGCGAGTTCTGCATAAATTATGCGGCAAACAACGGTATATTAAGCCTTATGGATAACGGACATTATCATCCTACTGAGGTGGTGTCGGACAAGATACCGTCTATGCTTTTATTTAATGACAAAATAGCCCTTCATGTTACAAGAGGCGTAAGATGGGACAGCGACCACGTGGTGCTTTATGACGACGAGACAAAGGAGATAGCAAAGGAAATAGTGAGAAATAATGCTTTGGACAGAGTCTTTATAGCCCTTGACTATTTTGATGCAAGCATTAACCGTATTTCGGCGTGGGTTGTTGGAATGAGAAATATGCAGAAGGCTTTGTTAAGCGCATTGCTTACGCCGAACGAGGAGTTTAAGAGGCTTCAGGATACAGGCAATACAACAAGGCTTATGGCTTATACGGAGGAGCTTAAAACATATCCGCTGGGTGACGTTTGGAATTATTTTTGCGAAAAAAATGGTGTTCCCGTTGGAACAGACTGGTTTGAGCAGGTTGAAAAATATGAGAAGGATGTATTATTAAGCAGGTAAAATTTTTAATTGCAGGCTTGCGTCAGCGCGGCGTCAGCAAGCTTGTTAGCGCGTCAGCGCTTTATTAACATAAAGCCGTGCAGAGATGAGGAGAAAAATGAAGGTTTTAGATGCAGAATTTGTACAGGGATTTATAAGAATGGCTTATGACGGCTTTTTGCAGGGCTGGCATGAGAGAAACGGAGGTAATCTTACATACAGGATAAAGCCTAATGAGGTCAGGAGTGTAAGAGAGCATTTTAAAGCTGACAGGGAATTTACGCCTATTGGAACAAGCGTTAAAAAGCTTGCAGGAGAATTTTTTCTTGTTACAGGCTCAGGAAAGTATTTTAGAAATGTGGTGGTTAATCCAAAGGAGGCTATAGGTATTATAGAGATAGATGAGCTTGGAGAAAATTACCGCATAGTATGGGGATTAAAAAACGATGGAAAGCCAACCAGCGAGCTTCCAAGCCACCTTATGAATCATGAGGTTAAGATGGCGGTTACAAACGGAAAGCACAGAGTAATATATCATTGTCACGCCACAAATGTAATTGCCCTTACCTTTGCGCTGCCTCTTAAGGATGAGATATTTACAAGGGAGCTTTGGGAGATGGCTACAGAGTGTCCCGTAGTATTTCCTGACGGCGTAGGCGTGGTGAAATGGATGGTTCCGGGAGGACGGGATATAGCGGTAGCGTCGTCAAAGCTTATGAAAAAATATGACGTTATTATATGGGCTCATCACGGCATATTCTGTTCAGGCGAGGACTTTGATTTGACCTTCGGGCTGGCTCATACAGTTGAAAAGGCGGCGGAAATTCTTGTAAAAATGCTGTCAATGAGACCTGATAAGCTACAGACCATAGAGCCTGATGATTTCAGGGCATTGGCAAAGGATTTTAACGTAAAGCTGCCGGAAAGGTTTTTATATGAGAAGGAAGCGGGAGCCGTGGGAAAGAAGAAGGCGGCAAAATCAAAAAATAAGTGATAATATTTAAACAGGCAATAAACTGAAAGGTGGCAGAAATATGAGAAAAGGCTTTAAAATGAAGCTCTATGAGGGAATGGCGGCAGAATACGAAAAAAGACATAATGAGCTGTGGGATGAGATGAAGGATATGATACATGAATATGGAGGAAGTAATTATACCATATTTCTTGATAAGGAGACTAATGTGCTTTACGGCTATATAGAGATAGAGGACAGGGAGAAGTGGGATTCATCGGCGGACACGGCTATATGCAGGAGATGGTGGGATTTCATGGCAGACATAATGGAGACAAATGAGGATAACAGTCCTGTGTCGGTGGATTTGGCCGAGGTGTTCCATTTGGAGTAAACATGATGATATGCCACGTAAAAAATATATTGAAAGAAATTCCGGAAATGAATTGATTTTGGAGCAGCTCTTTAATAATGCCGGATTGAGAGCATAATATAAAGGAGACTGTCGCAGTGCGGCAGCCTCCTTTTTTAATATTAAATTCCATCATGGAAGCTTCATCTACTCATCCAACAGCTTTTCCATTTCATCAATTATCTCCCCAAAAACATTGAGAGCATCTTCGATAGGCTTAGCGGTAGAAAGGTCTACCCCGGCTATCTTAAGAAGCTCAACAGGAGCCTTAGAGCAGCCGCCCTTAAGGAACTCCTTATACCTTTCCACAGCAGGAGCGCCCTCCTTAAGAATATTTCTTGCTATGGAAACAGAGGCAGAGAATGACGTAGCATACTGATACACATAGAAATTGTAGTAAAAATGAGGAATCCTTGCCCACTCATATGCAATTTCATCATCTGAAACCATATCGTCTCCATAATATTTTTTATTAAGCTCAAGGTAAAGAGAGCTTAATGCGTCGGCAGTAAGGGTTTCGCCAGCCTCCTGCATAGCGTTGGTACGCATTTCAAATTCTGCAAACTGTGTCTGGCGGTAAACAGTACCCTTGAAGCTGTCCATATAATGATTGAGAAGATACGCTCTCTCCTTCTTATCCTCAGTATTCTTTAAAAGATACTCCATAAGAAGAATTTCATTACATGTAGATGCTACCTCAGCCACGAAAATCTTATACTGGGAATATATAAACGGCTGGCTGCTGTTTGAATAGTATGAGTGAATTGCATGTCCCATTTCATGGGCCAGTGTAAACATCTCATCAAGGCTGTTATTGTAATTCATAAGCACATAAGGATGTGTTCCGAAAGCGCCGGCAGAGTATGCGCCGCTTGTCTTTCCCGCATTTTCATATACGTCAATCCATCTGTTAGAAAAGCCCTCCTTAAGTATTTCAAGGTAATCCTCTCCAAGAGGAGCTAACGCCTTAAGAATAGTAGCCTTAGCCTCATCAAAAGGAATTTCCTTAGCCACGTCGGCAATCATAGGAGTGTAAGCGTCATACATGTGAAGCTCTGAAAGACCAAGGCATTTTTTTCTTAATGCAACATAGCGGTGAAATTTATCTAAATTGTTGTTTACAGTGTCTACAAGATTTTTATAAATTTCCGGAGACACGTTGTTTGCATCAACGGCAGCCTCCAAGGTATTATTGTATTTACGAGCCTTTGCATAAAACATAAGCTGTTTAACCTGTCCCTGGTAAAGGCTTGCGCTTGTATTGATAAACTGCTTGTAAACAGAGTAAAGAGCCTTAAAGGCGTCCTCCCTTACGCGTCTGTCAGGAGATTCAAGGAAACGGATGTACCTTCCGTGGGTTATACGTACCTTTTCACCGTTTGCATCAGTAATTTCAGGGAATACCATATCTGCATCGTTAAATATAGAAAAGGTGTCGCCGGCAGTCTGGCTCATCTCAGAAGACATAGCCAAAAGCTTTTCAAGCTCGGCAGAAAGACTGTGAGCCTTAGTTCTCTGTATCTCCTCTATCTGCTTTCTGTACAATTCAAGCTCAGGAAGCTCCTTGAAAAATCCCTCTAAGGCAGCGCTGTCTGCGGCAAGTATCTCAGGCCTTATAAAAGCGGTTTTACTTATTACATCCGTATAGAGAGAAAAAACCTTTCCTGACATAGCCTGATGAGCATTATTGCTCTGGTCCTCGTCAAAGAGCCTTTGGGCATAATTAAAGGCAAGGTCAAGCTTCTCGCCTGCCTTAGCGTCATTTTCAAGAACTGCTAACAGGTTAGCTGCGCAGGCGGTAGTTTTTCCTTCGTATGAGGCAACAATATCTGTAATCCTTGAAATCTCCTTAAGGTCGGCCTCCCATGCCTCCGCAGTTTCATACATATCCGCAAGGTTCCATGTGTCCTCAGGGTTAACCTCGCTTCTTTTTGGTAATTCTTTAGCCATAATATCCTCCATTTCTTTAGCTTAAGATGAATATTGATAAATATATCAAAGCTTCAAATTAAGCTGAATATATAATGTATAATTTTAGTATTAAAATTAAAGTTTGTAAACACTAAACAGAGGAAATAATATTATTGAAAAACATAAAAATATATGGTACTATGAAAGCAAAATAATTTATTCTTCGAAAAATTAAGGAGGATTAAGATAAAATGGAACAATATAAGCAGGAGTTTATCGAGTTTATGGTAGACTGCGGAGTACTAAAGTTTGGTGAGTTTACATTAAAGAGCGGCAGAAAGTCACCGTTTTTTATGAACGCAGGACTTTATGTTACAGGCAGACAGCTTAAGAAGCTTGGAGAATATTATGCAAAAGCAATACATGATAAATATGGTGAGGATTTTGATGTGCTTTTCGGTCCGGCATATAAGGGAATACCTCTTGCCGTTGCGACAGTAATGGCATTTTATGAGCTGTATGGCAGGGAAATACGATATTGCGCTAACAGAAAAGAGGCAAAGGACCACGGAGATGCAGGAATCCTTTTAGGAGGTCCTATAAAGGACGGAGACAGGGTGGTTATAATAGAGGATGTAACCACATCAGGAAAGTCTATAGAAGAAACCTTTCCTATAATAAAGGCACAGGGAAACGTGGAGATAATAGGCCTTATGGTGTCTCTTAACCGTATGGAAAGAGGAAAGGGAGACAAGAGCGCCCTATGGGAGATAAAGGAAACCTACGGTATTGATGCAAATGCAATAGTAACCATGGAAGAGGTTACAGAATGTCTGTATAATAAAGAGGTAAACGGCAAAATAGTAATAGATGACACTGTTAAGGCGGCTCTTGACAAATACTATGAGGAATATGGAGTAAAAAAAGAGTTGTCTTAAGGCGGCTCTTATAAATTAATTTTTTAAATTTGCAGAATCCATAGGAAAATTTCCTATAATATTAATATTATATAAAACAGAAAGGCGGTTTAAAAATGGGAGAAAAGATATATAATCAGATGAAAAATTCGGGGGCAGGCTCTATTGCAATGGGTATATTATGTGTTGTTTTCGGACTTACCATCGGAATTATTTCAATAGTAAACGGAGCTAAATTAGTAAGAGGAAAGAAGTATATTTCATTTTAATCGGGGAGATAACATTGAAAAAGGTTAATTATAAACGGCTAATTACTGTTAGCCGTTTGTTATTTTTATTTTATATTTTTTTTGTGCTTTACTTTTTGCTTTTTGCAGAAAGCTTTGGAAGAACAGAGGTAAGGAGGGAGTATTCCTACAATCTTACCTTATTCAAGGAGATAAAGAGATATTTAGAGTGGGCGGAGACGTCGGACCTTGGCTTTAAAATGATGCTTTTAAACATCTGGGGCAATATAATATGCTTTTTGCCCTTTGGATTTTTTGTTCCGGTACAGTTTAAGAAAATGAGACACGGAATATCCACAGCCATAGCAACCTTTGTTTTTTCCCTTTTAGTTGAGAGCTTTCAGCTTGTATTTAAAATTGGAAGCTTTGATGTAGACGACATTATGCTAAATACTCTGGGAGGAATATTAGGGTACATAATGTATATGATTTTAAAGAAAATTATTTCAAAAAGGTCTGTTTAGTTAAGCAGAAACGGGAGGAAAAATGGATAATGATAATAATACAGAAAGTACCGGTATAAGGGAAAATGGCATAAAAGAAATAAATTTGAATGAAAAAGGGTTTTTTAAGAAGAAATCCTATAAGTTTACAAACAAGAAGCAGTCAGTAAGAGGAATTATATCTACCATATACTTAGTGCTGGCGCTGGGGCTTGTGGTATATGCAATTGTTTTATCCTTCAATGCAAAAGGAAATGCAGGAGTGGAGATAGGAGCCTTAGGCATGGAGGCTCTTTTGGTGTCTGCCGCGGGAATTGCCATGGGAGTGTACGGCTTTAAGGAGGAGGATGTGTTTTTAAGGTTTCCGTGGATAGGAACAGTAGGAAATACAATAGTATGCCTGTTTCTCCTTGGAACAGTTTTAGTTGGAATATAAATTTATATTTGGGAGTCATTGCAGCTAATGTCTGCTGTATGCATGGTTATTAGCATTAAATTTAACTGAAAGGAACGAGGAAATGAATTACATCACATATTATAAAGAAGAAAATGAAGCTGTAAAGGAACGGTATAACCTTGTTATGGGCAGGGTTTTGGAGATAGCAGAGGGTGAGGATACCGTGCCTGAAAGGTTTAGGGAATATTTCAAAGAACAGGCAGAAAGGCTTCTGCTTATAAAGAAGCTGTATGATATGTCAGAAACAGGGGAGTACAGAAACAAGACGGAGGAAGAGCTGAAGGCCATAAATGATATGCTTCACAAAGAGGTCAGGGATAATTACGAAAAAAGCTACCTTAATCCTCAGTATATGATGAAAAATATAGGCGGGGAATACGGAAAATACCTGCTGTGGCTTGGCTTCTACATAGAAGGGCTTACGGAGGCGGCGCTTTCCGTAAAGCTGGAGATTATAGTGTTATATACAGAGCTTTTTGTGGAGATTTATAATCTTTTTGAGACAGAGGATTTGTCCGAAAAAAATCTTAAGGATATACAGTACTGGTTCAGGCACGACTGCAGTGAAATCCTTTTTGATTATACTGTAGCGGACAGAGACTGGAACAGGGATTTTGCCACGAGTATCATTATGGAATCAGACCTGAGCAATACAAGGTATCTCTATTTTTACGGCGCGAATATAAGCAGAAATGAAATAGAAACCTCAAGGCTTCTTGCAGGACTGCCGCAGGATACCATTGACGATATGGCAAGAACATATACAAACGGCTATATTGAAGGCTTTAGAGTGCTTGGAAAGGACCTGTCAAAAAAGGGCGTGGTACAGATTGTTTACGTCATTGGCTTTGAGCGTGTAATAAAAGCCGCAATAAAGCAGTTTGAAGAAATAGGCTTAAAGCCGGTGATTTTAAGCACGGATTACACCGGAACTTCTCCTAACAGACAGTACGCCTATGACCACAGATACCTTGATGCGCATTTGTTTGACAAGTGCTTAAAGGACAGGTATATAGAGATTTACAGGGTTGCCTTTGAAAAGTATAGGGATTTTATAATTCCAACGGCAGGGCCGGCAGTGCTTGAGGCGTTTGGACAAAAGCCCTTTGAGCCTGCAGACAAGCCTGAAAGCCTTAAATATACCGATAAGCAGCTAAAGCTTAAAACTGAGTTTGACAGGGAGTATATGGAAATTGTTAATAAATACATAAATCCTGAGGACAGAAGCTTCACAATCATATCCTACCCGGTGGCTGACATAGGAGAAAAATACAGGGAAATTTTTAATGAGACCATTAAGCTTAATAATCTTGACCAAAATCTGTACAGGGAAATACAGACATGTATAATCAACGCCTTAGATGAAGGAGAATACGTGGAGATAAAAGGAATGAACGGGAACCGTACGGACTTAAGGGTTGCCCTTAAGGAGCTCAAGGAGCCTTCAAAGGAAACTCTTTTTGAAAATTGTCTTGCAGATGTTAATATACCTTTGGGAGAGGTGTTTACGACGCCGAAGCTAAAAGGCACAAACGGAACCCTTCATGTTACGCAGGTATTTTTATACGGCTTAAACTATATAGATTTAGAGCTTAAGTTTAAGGATGGCTGTGTGGCAGAGTATGCCTGCAAAAATTATGGAGATAATGACGAGGCAAACAAGTCATACATAAAGGAAAATCTTCTTAAGGGACATGAAACACTTCCTATGGGAGAGTTTGCCATAGGCACAAACACAACAGCCTACGCCATGATTAAAAGGTATGATATAGAGGCTTTAATGGACATTCTTATTCTGGAAAAAACAGGTCCTCATTTCGCTGTGGGAGATACCTGCTATAAATTTGACGAGGATGCAAAAACCTATAACCCTGACGGAAAGGAAATAATTGCAAAGAGCAACGAATTTTCAGACCTTAGGAACACAGAGCCGGATAAGGCATATTTTAACTGCCATACGGATATTACCATTCCTTACAATGAGCTTGGCTCTATAGACGTGGTAAAAAAGGACGGAAGCCAAACGGCTGTCATAAAGGACGGAAGATTTGTCCTTAAGGGTACTGAAAAATTAAACGAGGCATTTGAAAAGCTTAATTAGTACAGGACTTGTACGGTTAAGGCTGTTTGTGGGGATATTATCAGCAATATAACAAAATATTGACTTGAGATGTCAATTAATATAAAATGGTAGGGTAAAAGAATTGATAAATAAAGGAGATAAAAACATGGCTAAAGTTGGTATTATCATGGGAAGCGACTCAGACCTTCCTGTTATGGGCAAGGCGGCGGATGTTTTAGAGGAATTAGGTATTGATTACGAGATGACTATTATTTCTGCTCACAGAATGCCTGATATTTTTTATGATTATGCAAAGTCAGCGGAGGATAAGGGCATAAAGGTAATAATTGCCGGAGCGGGAGGAGCAGCCCATTTACCGGGTATGTGCGCCGCAATATTTCCAATGCCTGTAGTTGGCGTTCCTATCCATACAAAGTCCCTTGGCGGTGTGGATTCTCTTTATTCTATAGTACAGATGCCAAGCGGAATACCCGTAGCTACAATAGCTATAGACGGAGCGGCAAACGCAGGGCTTCTCGCGGCAAAGATACTTGCTACATCTGACGGGGAGCTTTTGGAAAAGCTTAAAAAATACTCGGAAAATATGAAGGCAAAGGTTATTGAAAAGGCAGAGAAACTTGATAAGAAGGGCTATAAGCATTATAACGATTAAGCCCGTTAATTTAATTAAGAAAGGACAAAGAAAATGGATTATAAAAAGGCAGGAGTAGACATTGAAGCAGGCTACAGGTCGGTAGAGCTTATGAAGGAGCATATTAAAAAGACCATGAGACCTGAGGTTTTAGGCGGTATAGGCGGTTTTTCCGGAGCCTTTAGCATGAACGGCTTTAAAAATATGGAGGAGCCGGTGCTTCTCTCAGGAACAGACGGAGTGGGAACAAAGCTTAAGCTGGCGTTCCTTCTGAATAAGCATGACACTGTAGGAATTGACTGTGTGGCTATGTGTGTAAACGATGTGGCGTGCGCAGGAGGGGAGCCCTTATTCTTTCTTGATTACATAGCCTGCGGAAAGAACGAGCCTGAGAAGATAGCATCCATAGTAAGCGGCGTTGCAGAGGGATGTAAACAGGCGGGAGCGGCTCTTATAGGAGGAGAAACGGCAGAGATGCCGGGCTTTTATCCTGTGGATGAATACGACCTTGCAGGCTTTGCAGTAGGCGTTGTGGATAAGAAAAAACTTATTACAGGCGAAAGCATAAAGGCAGGAGATACGCTTATAGGCATAGCCAGCAGCGGAGTACACAGCAATGGCTTTTCCCTTGTAAGAAATGTATTCAAGATGACAGAGGAAGCATTAAATACATATTATGATTCACTTGGAAGGACACTTGGGGAAGCGCTTATTGTTCCTACAAAAATATATGTTAACGCCCTTAAGAGCGTAAGGGAGGCAGGAGTTACCATAAAGGGCTGCAGCCATATTACGGGAGGCGGCTTCTATGAAAACATTCCGAGAATGCTTCCTGAAGGCATAAGAGCAATAGTAAGCAAGAACAGCTATGAGGTGCCTCCTATCTTTAAGATGCTTTCCACAGACGGCGACGTGGCGGAGCATATGATGTATAATACCTTTAACATGGGTATCGGTATGGTGCTTGCAGTTGACCCGGCAGATGCGGACAGTACCATGGCGGCGCTTAAGGCGGCGGGTGAGGAGTGCTTTATTATAGGCCAGACCGAAGCGGGAGAAAAGGGAGTTACATTATGCTAAGAGTAGGTTTTCTTGTATCCGGAGGAGGAACAAACCTTCAGGCTGTTATTGACGCCATAAAAGCAGAAAAGATAACAAATGCCTCCATTGAGGCTGTAATAAGCAATAATCCAAATGCCTATGCACTTACAAGGGCAAGGGAAAATAATATAGACGCCCTGTGTATTTCACCAAAGACCTTTGACACAAGAGATGATTTCAATAAGGCTCTCCTAAAAAAGCTTAGGGAATACAGACTTGACCTTATAGTCCTTGCAGGCTGTATGGTGGTATTGCCGAAGGAGCTTATAGAGGAGTACAGGAACAGGATTATAAATATTCATCCTTCCCTGATACCGTCCTTTTGCGGGACAGGCTATTACGGACTTAAGGTACATGAGCGTGTTTTAGAGAGAGGCGTTAAGATTACGGGAGCCACCTGTCATTTTGTGGACGAGGGTACGGACACAGGACCTATAATTGCGCAAAAGTGTGTTGAGGTTTTGGAGGATGACACGCCGGAGATATTGCAGCGGAGGGTTATGGAGCAGGCTGAGTGGATTATTATGCCGCAGGCCATTGATGATATTGCAAATGGCCGTATATGCGTTGTTGACGGCAAGGTTAAGCACATAAAATAATATATTTAATTTAAGAGTATGGTTCAATGTAGGAGCAGTATTGAATAAAGCGTATTATAAAAAGTGCTGCAGAGAGTATTGAGAAATATATAGAAAGGATGAAACCATGAAAGTTTTAATCGTAGGCAGCGGAGGAAGAGAGCATGCCATAGCATGGAAGATAGCTAAAAGCCCAAGGGTAGAGAAGATATACTGCGCGCCGGGCAACGCAGGCATAAGTGAGTTTGCAGAATGTGTAGATATAAAGGCAATGGAATTTGAAAAGCTTGCAGCCTTTGCAAAGGAAAAGGAAATAGAGCTTACAGTTATAGGCATGGACGACCCTTTGGTTGGAGGTATTGTGGATGTATTTGAGAAGGAGGGCTTAAGGGTATTCGGACCAAGAAAGAATGCCGCTATACTTGAAGGCTCAAAGGCGTTCTCAAAGGATTTAATGAAAAAATACAATATACCGACAGGGGCGTATGAAAGCTTTAATACGCCTGAGGCGGCGTTAAAATATCTTGAGAACTCCAATTATCCTATAGTATTAAAGGCAGACGGACTTGCTCTCGGAAAGGGAGTTCTTATCTGCAATACTAAGGAGGAGGCGAAGGAGGGCGTAAAGACTCTTATGCTGGACAAGCAGTTCGGCGATGCGGGAAATACCATAGTTATAGAGGAATTTATGACAGGACGGGAGGTTTCAGTGCTTTCCTTTGTAGACGGCAAAACCATAAAAATTATGACCTCCGCACAGGACCACAAGAGAGCGAAGGACGGTGATATGGGACTTAACACAGGAGGTATGGGAACATTTTCACCAAGTCCTTTTTATACTGATGAAATTGACAGTTTCTGCAAGGAGCGCATATATCAGGCGACGGTAGATGCAATGAAGGCAGAGGGCAGAGAATTTAAGGGAATTATTTTCTTTGGACTTATGCTTACGGAAAAGGGAGCAAGAGTGCTTGAGTACAATGCCAGATTTGGAGACCCGGAAACACAGGTTGTTCTTCCACGAATGAAGAATGATATAGTGGATGTCTTTGAAGCATGTATAGACGGAACTCTTGATAAGATAGATTTACAGTTTGAGGATAATGCGGCCGTATGCGTGGTGTTGGCGTCAGACGGTTATCCTGAGCATTATGATAAGGGCTTTCCAATAACGGGACTTGAAGGCTTTAAGGATAGGGAAGATTGCTTTGTTTTCCATGCAGGAACAAAATTTGAGGGAGATACCATTGTCACAAACGGAGGACGTGTGCTTGGTGTAACTGCAACGGGAAGGGATTTGAAGGAAGCCAGGGCAAACGCATATGAAGCGGCAAAGCTTGTTTCCTTTGAAAATAAATATATGAGAAAAGACATAGGAAAAGCAATAGACGAAGCATAAGATACATGGGTGAGAGAGGAAATAAAATGCGATTAAGGGTAGACAGAATGTATTTCCATAGGGTGAAGACCAATATCATATGCCACTTACTTATAGTGGCATTGATAAGTGGTCTTTTTGCCTTTTTGGACGAGGAAATATATGGATATACGGATAAAACAGGCGTTGTATCAGTAGAAACAACACTTAATGTAAGAAGCGACGCAGGAACAATATATAAAAAAATAGGAACGCTTACAAATGGCTATATTGTTACAATAAAGGGAGAAAAATATTCGTCAACCGGAGCGTTGTGGTATAATATTTCGTACATAGATTCAGGCGGAAAAACAGTAAACGGCTATGTGGCTGCTGAATTTATAAAGATTTTGGATGACATACAATATAATCCTGACGCTGATTTTGAGGCATATATGACGTCGCAGGGCTTTCCTGAAAGCTATAAAAACGGCTTACGGCTTTTACATGCAAAATATCCAAACTGGGTATTTAAGGCAGACCATATAGACATAGATTTTAATACTGCGGTGGATAATGAATATATGATAAATCCGGGAAGCGCTAATTACGGCATGGGCAGAAGCCTTATATCGGTAAATTCCATATCCTCATGGAAATCTACAGATACAAAGGCGTATGACTGGAGTACGGGGAAATGGTACGGCTTTGACGGAAACAACTGGGTGGCAGCCTCAAGGGAGCTTGTGGCATACGCTCTGGACCCGAGGAATTTTCTTGATGAAACATATATTTTTCAGTTTGAATCATTGTCCTACGAGCCGTCATACCAGACGGCGGAGGGCTTAAGGGCGCTTACGGCGGGAAAATTTTTAAATTCTGGGACAATACCTAATGATAACGGCGGAACAATGTCATATATAGACGCTATTATGAGGGCAGCCAATATATCGGGAGCAAGTCCATTTTATCTGGCGGCAAGCATTGTTCAGGAGATGGGCTCCGCAGGAAAAAGCGGAAGTATCTCAGGAACGGAAAAGGGCTATGAGGGATATTATAATTATTACAATATAAAAGCATATACAGGGGGAGGGCTTACAGCCATACAGAACGGTCTTAAGTATGCAATGGGAACAGACGCAGCTACATACAGACCGTGGAATACAAGATATAAGTCTATAGTCGGCGGCGCCGTATGGACTGCAAAAAATTATATAGGCAGAGGACAGGACACATTATATTACAAAAAATTTGATTTTGTTGATACGCCCTACACACATCAGTATATGACACATATTATCGGGGCAAGGCAGGAGGCGGTAACGTCCTCTAAGGGCTATACAAATGAAATGAAAAATACGATTAAGCTTGTGTTTAAGATACCTGTATTTAAAAGTATGCCTGAGACGCCGTGTCCCATTCCAACAAAGGACGGAAGCCCGAATAATGTACTGGCAGGTCTTGGGGCAGACGGAATTTCCCTGACGCCAACCTTTAACATGTTTACGTCAAAATATGACGCTATAGTGGAAAACAGCGTAAGCAAGATAAATGTTACGGCTAAGGCAGTAGACGGAAAGGCTGTTATATCCGGTGCGGGAGAGCACAGCCTTAAGGAGGGAAGCAACGATATAACCATAGCGGTAAAGGCAGAAAACGGTGATGTGAGAAATTATGTCATATCCGTTGTGAGAAAGCCGTCGTCAGGAGGGGATAATAATGGAAATAATTCCGGTGATAACAATGTTACAACGCCTGATGAAAAGCCGTCAGTAAATGTAACAGGAATAAATATAGATGAACAGGGAAAGCTTATTACCGGAATATCAGAGGCAACCTCGCCGGATAAAATAAAAGGGGCTTTTTCGATAAAGAATGGAACAATAAAGGTTACGGATAAAAACGGAACGGAAAAATCCGGAACGGTTGGCACAGGGGATAAGGTAAGAATATACACAAATAACGGAAGCCTGTTTGCAGAATACAGCATTATGATATACGGAGATATAAACGGAGACGGGGCGATAACGGTAAAGGATGCCCTTATGGTAAGAAAGCATATACTTGGAATGGAGGGCTTAGGAGGAGTTAACGCAATAGCGGCAAACGTCAACAGGCAAAACGACGGAATAACGGTAAAGGATGCCCTTATGATAAGAAAGCATGTGCTTGGAATGGATAAAATTATCCAATAAAATTTACTGTTAAATAAAAAGTATGGAGGAGAACATAAGAATGAAAAATACTTTAAGAGCAGGAGAAATACTAAGGAGCATAACTGCTGGGGCTGCATTTGTTATATTTGCAGTTATGCTCAGCATTAAAGCGTACGGCGCTGATTTTAATGCGTCTGTATCCTCAGGTGAGGCTACCCAGGGGGAAAATGTAACGGTTACAGTGAATATGAGTTCGGATGTGACTGTTGGAGCGTATGATTTGACGCTGACGTACGATGCGAATATACTGGAATACGTATCTGGCGCAGATGGAGGAGGAGGCGGCTCCTTAAGACTTTACAATGATTCAAATTATGCAGGCTTCTATACTGTAACTGTTACATTTAAGGCCATTGGAGCGGGAAGTACAAAGCTGTCGGTAGTAAAGCAGGGTGATATATGCGACATAGATTTGAATGACCTGACCTTAAAGGCATCAGATGGAACTGTTACGGTAAAAGCGCCGTCAACATCTTCATCAAATGCCAATCTGTCCTCACTTAAGCTTATGGCTGTAAAGGCTGACGGCTGGTCAGGCAGCGTTAACCTTATGCCTGATTTTTCAAAGGATGTAACATCATATCAGCTATGGCTCGGCAGCGAATTTAGCAAGCTTTCTGTTTCAGCTGTGGCGGAGGATGGTAAGGCTAAGATATCTACTTCCGGAACAGAGCTTACGGCAGGTCAGGATAATACTGCAACGGTCACCGTTACGGCAGAGGACGGAACGGTAAAGACATATACAATTATAGTACATGTAAAGGCAAAGCCTGCTGAAGATACTACCACAGTGGCAGAAAACAACAATACGGATACGCCGGCAGACGTAACAACGGCGCCGGAGGATAATCCTCAGGATACAACGACGGGAAATGAAAATCCTTCAGGAGCAGATGACAGAAATGTAACTATATCTGAAAAGCCATATACAGTGGAAGATGTGCCGGAGGATATGGAGCTTCCTGAGGGCTTTGAGAGAAAGGCAGTAAGCTGGAACGGCATAGAGGTAATGGGAGCCTCAGACCAGTCAGGAACACTGACTCTTTTATATCTTAAGAATAATGAAAGCAGTGAAAGCCGGTTATATATATATAATAGTGAAAAGTCATCATATACACCTTTCATGTCATATACTATCACACAGAGGTCATACGTTATGCTTATGGCAGATGACGACCTTATGTTTGAGGGAGAAAAAGCGGCGGAAAGCAGGAAACTGGAGCTTACTACCCTTAATATTGCAGACGGCTATGTGGACGCGTATAAGCTGAAAAATGCAGAAAATATCTACATAGTAAAGGCAATGAACTGGGATAATAAAATAGGGTATTACTATTACAGCAACGCAGACGGAAGCATGATTCCTTACTATGAAACAGCAGTAAAGCCTCAGGATAATAATGCGGCGCAGCCTGTTACAAATTCAGCTAAGGAATCGAATATAACCGAACTGCTTTTTTGGATAGTGGTTGGCTTATCTGTCATATTGATGTTAATAATTGTTGTTCTTGCCGTTAATTTAAGAAGGCTGTCAGCATCGGACACAGAGGATAGTGAAGATGACGAAGACGAAGAGACTGATGAATTTGATGAAGATGATGAGTTTAACGACATGGATGAAAAGGAATCGGATGATGGATTTGAAGGAGAAGTCTCATGCGATGTAAAAGAGGCAGATTTAGGTGATAAAACAGATGAAACACAGGAGTTAATGACAGAGGAGCCAGCGGAGGAGACAGAAGCACAGAAGACGGCAAAGGAAGAGCAGTATATTGAAGCAGAAAATCCAACGGAAGCAGCAATACAGGAGATAACAGAACAAACAGCAGCAGCGCAGGAAACAGTAGCAGCGCAGGAAACAGTAGCAGCGAAGGAAACAGCAGCAGCGCAGGAAACACAAGCAACACAGGAAACAGCAGTACAAGAAGCAGCAACAGCGCAGAAAGCAGCAGTACAAGAAGCAACAACTACACAAGAGGCACCAGCGCAGGAAACAGCAACAGTACAGGAAACAGCAACAGCGCAGAAGACACCACCACAAGAAATTACTGCCGGGCAGCCGGAAGAAAATCAGGAAAAACGGGACACGGAAGAAAAGCCGAAGAAAGAAAAGAAAGAAAAAAAGGAAAAGAATAAAATTTCCAAGAAGGAAGCTGTTGCAAAGGAGGATATTTCAAATAAAAATACGGAAAGCCAAAAAGAGGAAAATATGTCAGAGCAGGAGCTTGACAATGCAATAGACGACATATTGGGACAGCTTTTTAAATAGATATTACACAAGGAGGGAAGGAAATGCAGGAGAGATTTACCAAAAGCGCCAAGGCTGCCATAGAGTATGCTCATCACTGCGCAAGGGATATGGAGCATGGCTTTGTGGGAAGCGAGCATTTACTGTATGGACTTGCATGCGCCGCAGACAGTGTGGCGTCAGTTGTTTTAAAAAATTTTAAGGTTACGGACGAAAGAATACTTGGCGCCATAGAAAGCTTTTTTACTACAAATCCTGTAGGAGTGGCGGAGCCGGAGGGATTTTCCGTCAGCGCAAAGGGAATTATAGAAAATTCATCAAGAGAGGCTGTCAGGTTTAAATCCTCAAATATAGGCACAGAGCATATACTTATGGCAATTCTTAAGGATATGGATTGTACGGCATACAGAATACTTGCAATGATGGATGTAAACCATCAGAAAATGTACGGGGAGCTTCTGATGGCTATGGGTGAGGAAATATCAGCGGCAAAGGAGGAATTTCAAAATGGAAGGCCGGTAAAAAACAGAGCCGGAAAGGGGCAATATCTGGCCCAGTACAGTAGAAATCTTACGGAGCTTGCCGTATTGGGAAAGCTTGACCCTGTTGTAAAGAGAGATGAGGAGATAAAGAGAGTTATTCAGATTTTAAGCCGCAGGACAAAAAATAATCCATGTCTTATAGGCGAGCCGGGGGTAGGAAAAACTGCCATAGTGGAGGGACTTGCCATGAAGATAGCAGCCGGGGACGTTCCGGATACGGTGAGGGATTTAGAGGTTCATACCCTTGATTTATCGGGAATGGTGGCAGGCTCAAAATACAGAGGTGAGTTTGAGGAGCGGATAAAGCGTATAATAAACGAAGTAAAAAATAACGGAAATATACTTCTTTTTATAGATGAAATACACACTATTATAGGCGCGGGAGGCGCAGAGGGCGCTATTGATGCGGCAAATATACTTAAGCCCTCTCTTGCACGGGGTGAAATACAGATAATTGGAGCAACAACCATATCAGAATACAGGAAGTATTTTGAGAAGGATGCGGCGCTGGAGAGAAGATTTCAGCCTGTAAATATAGAGGAGCCTGATGAAGCGGCGGCGATAGATATATTAAACGGTTTAAAATCAAAATATGAGGAGCATCACGGAGTTATTTATACAGACGGGGCAATAAGGGCGGCGGTACAGATGTCTGAAAGATATATAAATGACAGGCATCTGCCGGACAAGGCAATAGACCTTATTGACGAGGCGGCGTCAAAGGTATCCCTTAACTCTTATCAGGCGCCTTCAGGCATAAGAGAGCTTGAGGAGAAAATAGCAGCCTGTGAAAAAATGATAGAAAAATATATTGTCGACGAAATGTATGCAAAGGCAGGTCAGGTAAAGACTCAGATGGAGGAAGCCGAGGAGCAGCTTATGCGGCTTAAGGAAAAATGGATGAATTCCAAGAGAAGAAAATCGGCTCAGGTTGATGAGAACGATATAGCCGATGTTGTGTCTATGTGGACAAAAATACCTGTGAAGAAGCTTTCTGAGTCAGAAAGCAGCAGACTGAAAAAGCTTGAAAAAATTCTCCATGAGAGAGTTGTCGGGCAGCAGGAGGCTGTAAGCGCAGTAGCAAGGGCTGTCAAGAGAGGCAGGGTAGGGCTTAAGGACCCTAAGAGACCTATAGGCTCATTTCTTTTTCTTGGTCCTACAGGAGTAGGAAAGACGGAACTTTCAAAAGCCTTGGCAGAGGCTGTGTTTGGTGATGAAAATTCCATGATTAGAGTTGACATGACAGAGTACATGGAAAAGCACAGCGTATCAAAGATGATAGGCTCGCCTCCGGGCTACGTAGGCTTTGAGGAGGGAGGACAGCTTAGCGAAAAGGTCAGAAGAAACCCGTATTCGGTTATTCTTTTTGACGAGATAGAAAAAGCCCATCCTGACGTATTTAACATACTTCTCCAGGTCCTTGACGACGGGCATATTACAGATACCCAGGGAA
This sequence comes from uncultured Lachnospiraceae bacterium, assembly GCA_910584685.1. Taxonomy (GTDB): domain Bacteria; phylum Bacillota; class Clostridia; order Lachnospirales; family Lachnospiraceae; genus CAG-303. Next base: position 82,559 of record CAJUAO010000006.1, read on the forward strand.
GAAAGGTGGATTTTAAAAATACAATTATCATTATGACCTCAAACGCAGGCGCAGAAAGGATAATGGACAATAAAAGGCTTGGCTTTGGAGCGGCGGAAGATGAAAAGGCGGATTATGAGACAATGAAGTCCTCTGTTTTGGAGGTATTAAAGAAAATGTTCAAGCCTGAGTTTTTAAACAGAATAGACGAGACAATAGTATTCCATTCTCTTACAAGGAAGGACATGGGAGATATTATAACTATTATGTTAAAGGAAATTCAGGGCAGGGTTAAGGAGCAGATGGACATAACCTTAAACGTAACCCCTTCAGCAAAAAAGTTTATTGTAGAAAAGCATTATGATAAAAAATACGGAGCAAGACCTATAAGAAGGGCTCTCCAAAATATAATAGAGGATAGGCTTGCAGAAGAAATACTGTCAGGGAGCGTAAAGCGGGGAGACAGGGTAAACGTTAATGTAAGCGATAAAAAGCTTGTGTTTAAAACGATTGCAGGTTAGTCATGGCAGCTAAGGGCTGATTTATAAAGCCTTGGAATAGATAAAGCTCAATAAAAATTTGTTGGCGAAACGGCGGCTTTATGGTATAATAGTCTCAGCAAAGCTGAGCCATGTAAGTTTGCAAATAAGACATAAAATACTCATTTAAAATATAAATTATATTAAAGAAAACACACATAGGAGGATATTGAAATGCCGATTGTAGAAGAACTAATCCGTAAGGAGGCTGACGGGGGAATAAGCTTTGGAAATTACACCCTTGAAAAGAAATCAAAGGTTTCAGATTTTGAGGTGAACGGTGATTTATATAAGGTAAAGACCTATAAGGAGATTACAAAGCTTGAAAAGAACGGAATGTTTGTGTATGAATCAGTTCCGGGAACGGCTGTTATGAATTTAAAGGTGACGGAAAATGAAATGAGCTTTACGGCGGAGGGCTTAAGTGACTCGCAGATTACCGTAGAGCTTGAACCGGAGACAGAGTATACTATATTTATTGACGGAAAGAATGCAGGCAGGATGAAAACAAATCTTGGAGGAAAGCTTGTCCTTAGTCTTGAGGCAAAGGGCATGAGCAGCTCCGATATAGACATAAAGAAGTGCTAGTCCGGAGGAAACAGCTTGAAAAAAGGTAAGGAGACCGCATTCTTTTGTAAGGAATGCGGATATGAAACATCAAAATGGCTGGGACAGTGTCCGGGATGCAAAGAATGGAATACGCTGGTGGAGGAGCCTGTGGTAAAAAGGGAAAAGGGCAGGATGATACCTGTTGGAGATGTGCCTAAGCCTACGCCCTTAAAAGACATTACTGTAGATGACGAGGAACGCTTATCAACAGGCTTTTCAGAGCTTGACAGAGTTCTTGGAGGAGGCATTGTCGCAGGCTCCCTCGTACTTATAGGAGGAGACCCGGGCATTGGAAAGTCCACCATACTTTTGCAGATGTGCAAAAACCTTTCAGACTGTCAAAAAAATATATTATATATATCAGGAGAGGAGTCCTTGAAGCAGATAAAGCTTAGGGCAGACAGGATAGGAAGCTTTGGCGGCACCATTCAGCTTTTATGTGAGACAAATCTTGACCATATAGAGGAAAATTTAAGACAGATAAATCCTGATGTAGCAGTTATTGATTCTATCCAGACAATATACAGGGAGGATGTGGCCAGCGCTCCGGGCAGCGTAAGTCAGGTAAGAGAATCTACAAGCATACTTATGCAGCTTGCAAAAAATCTTGGAATCTCCATATTTATAGTAGGACATGTAACAAAGGAAGGCGTAGTGGCAGGACCGAGGGTTTTAGAGCATATGGTTGATACGGTGCTTTATTTTGAGGGAGACAGATATGCCTCCTACAGGATTTTAAGAGGAGTAAAAAACCGTTTCGGCTCAACAAATGAAATCGGTGTGTTTGAGATGGCAGATACAGGCTTAAGGCAGGTAGAAAACCCTTCTGAGTATATGTTAAACGGCAGGCCTGAAAATACGTCAGGCTCTATAGTAACCTGTTCCGTGGAGGGTACAAGACCTATGCTTGTGGAAATACAGGCTCTTGCATGTAAGACAAACTTTGGTATGCCAAGACGTACTGCGGCAGGAACAGATTATAACAGGGTAAATCTGCTTATTGCAGTTCTTGAAAAAAGGCTTGGCATGCACTTTGGCGAGTATGACGTATATATAAATATGGCAGGCGGAATAAGGCTTAATGAGCCTGCCCTTGATTTAGGCATTATAATGGCTCTTATATCAAGCTACAGGGATTTGCCAATAGATGAAAACATGGTAGCTTTTGGGGAGGTAGGGCTTTCAGGTGAAGTCAGAGCCGTCAATATGGCCCGGAGAAGGGTAAGCGAGGCAAAGAAATTAGGCTTTAAGGTATGCGTTCTTCCAAAGGTTTCGGCGGACAGCATGAAGGATATAGATGGAATAAAGCTTATAGGTATAAGCAATATAAGGCAGATAAGCAATTTGTCATAAAAATTTAATTTAGAAGGTATTAAAATGTAATGGAGGTACATAGGGATATGGGCAATCAGTTAGCGGGTAAAATTATGAATATAGTGGAGGATTTGGATGAATCACAGCTTAAGCTTGAAAAAAATGCTTTTGACGTTATTAATTCTTCCGACACTTCATTAAATCTTGTTAAGGACGGCATAGGAGCGGTAGAAAGCCTTGTTAAAAAAATTGAGCAGCTTAACGAGTCGGTTAAAGCATCTCAAAAGGCAGTAGAGCAGATGAAGGAGGTATCAAATGTTATTGCGCAGTTTGCAAACGTTATATCAGGTATTGCAAACAAAACAAATATTCTTTCATTAAACGCTTCAATAGAGGCAGCCAGAGCGGGAGAACACGGAAGAGGCTTTGCCGTCGTTGCAACAGAGGTTCAAAAGCTTGCCAGCCAGACAAAATCATCTTCTGCGGAGATTACGGAGAAGATAAAGGATGTTCAGGAGCATGTGGAAGGCATTACACAGGCTATGGGAGACATATATATGAATTCTGAGGAGCAGAATGCAATGGCATCATCAATAGGAGAGCTTCTTAAAAAAATGCTGGAGGCAACATTAGTTGCAAATGACGTTTCAAGAAATATGGAAAATGAAATAGCATATCAGAGAGATATAACAGATAAGGCAAGAATAACATTAAACAGCTGCGAGGAATAATATGATTGATATATTATAGGCAGATATGACAGGCATATGACAGGCAGAGATGAAAAAACAGTTGACAACACCAAGGCCCTATGGTATAAATATAAAGTCGGCTTTAGACGACACTTTTTAATAGGGGTGTAGTTCATCGGTAGAATAAGAGTCTCCAAAACTCCAGAGGAGGGTTCGATTCCTTCCACCCCTGCTATAAATCAGACAACTGGACTCATATGTGAGTTCGGTTTCTTTATGCGCGGAGGCGCGTAAGGAAATTAGCAGCTTTGATGTACGCACCACGCGGCGGGCAGGGTAAGGGGTTATTCCCTGCTCGATTATATGAAAAGAGGAAAAAACATGCGAGAGATGGAATTTAAGATGGAAAGGGAAAATCTTGTCGAGATAGGTCAGGAGGTGGAGGTTACAGAGGGAAAGCTTCCAAGCAGCTATTATTATACTCTTGAGCCGGCGGTAGCCATGTCTGCCAATTATACCCTTAGAGACAGGCTGAAATCTACAAAAGGTATTGTAAAAAATATACATGAAACAGAAAGAGGCTTCTTTGTTACGGTGGAATTTGACGAGGAGCCTTTATAATTGCCATTTTTTGAGATAAGCCAAAAGATAAGCCAAAGAGGCATATTTTTCTTGCAAAAGAAAAAAATAAAGGATATAATGAGCGATAGTCAAAATGCAGCTTAAGCGTTATTTGATTTTTGCAAGGAATTTGGAGGTATAGAAAGTTGATTTATACGGTAACCTTTAATCCTGCTATTGATTATATAGTAGGAGTCGATAATTTAAGACACGGAGAGGTAAACAGGTCGGACGAAGAACAGGTGCTGCCGGGAGGAAAGGGAATAAACGTATCTGTTGTCCTTAATAATCTGGGAATAAAAAGCACCGCCCTTGGCTTTATTGCAGGCTATACAGGAGATATGATAGAGTCTATGCTTCATAAGTACGGGCTTAATACCGACTTTATAAAGCTAAAGGAGGGAATGTCCAGAATAAATGTAAAGATAAAGGCCCAGATGGAAACAGAGATAAACGGCGCGGGGCCTCATGTTTCCGAGGACAGTATAGAGGAGCTTTACAGTAAGCTGAAAGGCCTTAAAAGCGGAGATTTTCTTGTCCTTTCAGGAAGCATACCCCACACTGCAGACAATAAGGCGTATATGGAAATAATGGAATTTTTAGACGGAAAAGGGGTAAAGGCAGCGGTAGATGCAACGGGAAAGCTTTTGCTTAATGTGCTGAAATATAAGCCGTTTCTTGTTAAGCCCAATATACATGAGCTTGGAGAGCTGTTTGAGGTTACTCTGAGAAACAGGAGTGACGTCGAGGTATATGCAAGAAAGCTTAAGGAGCAGGGAGCGGTAAATGTGCTTGTTTCAATGGCAGGAGACGGGGCGCTTTTAATTGATGAAAATGGAAAGGTTCATGAGCTTGACGCTCCTATGGGAAGGGTAATTAATTCCGTAGGAGCGGGAGATTCCATGGTGGCGGGATTTATAGCAGGCTATCTGGAAACAGGCTCCTATGAAGATGCCTTAAAAAAAGGAGTAGCGGCGGGAAGCGCGTCTGCATTTTCAAAAAATCTTGCAACCATGGAACAGGTTGAGGAGCTGCTTAAGGAGCTGTAAAAACCGCTAAAATACAAAAAGTGTAGGAATAAAACTCTTGAACAAACTCTTCCTCCATTATATACTTACTATATGAAAAATTGTGAATCTATCACAGAATGGAGGAATAGCGTGAATAAAAATATTTCAAAAAACAAAATCGTTACAGACCATTTAATACACGGGGCGGACTATAATCCTGACCAGTGGCTTGACTATCCTGAGGTACTAAACGAGGATGTGCGTCTTATGAAGCTTGCAGGCGTGAATCAGGCTTCCGTAGCCATATTTGCATGGAAGGCCCTTGAGCCGGAGGAGGGAGTATATAACTTCGGATGGCTTGACGAGCTTTTTGACAGACTGGAGGCAAACGGAATAGACGTATATCTGGCTACCCCGTCGGGAGCAAGACCTGCATGGATGGATAAAAACCATCCGGAATGTTTAAGGGTAGAGGGAAACAGGGTGAAAAACCTTCACGGCTTAAGGCATAATCACTGCTATACCGCGCCTTACTACAGGGAAAAGGTACGGCAGATGAACACAATGCTGGCAGAGAGATACAAGGACAGGAAGGCGTTAAAGCTGTGGCATATATCAAACGAATACGGAGGAGAATGTCACTGTGAGCTTTGTCAGGAGGCCTTCAGAGACTACCTTAGAAAAAAATATAACAATGACATAAAGCTCCTAAACGACCAGTGGTGGACAAGATTTTGGAGCCATGAGTACGGCAGCTTTGACGAGATAGAGTCGCCAGCGCCTCACGGAGAAACATGTATACACGGTCTTATTCTTGACTGGAGACGGTTCGTCACACATCAGACAAACGAATTTATGAAAAACGAGATAGAGCCTCTTAAGAGAATTACGCCGAATATTCCTGTAGCTACAAACATGATGGGAACCTTTCCGGGACTTAACTACTGGAAAATGGCAGAGAGCGTAGATATTATTTCATGGGACAATTATCCCGCATGGCATAACGACTGGGAAAGCGAGGCAGATACGGCGGCAAATATAGCGTTTACCCATGATATAAACCGTTCCCTTAAAAAGCAGCCGTTTCTCCTTATGGAGAGCACTCCAAGCAATGTAAACTGGATGAGCGTAAATAAGCTTAAAAGACCGGGAATGCATGGGCTTTCGTCAATACAGGCAGTTGCCCACGGAGCAGACAGCGTACAGTATTTCCAGTGGAGAAAGGGACGGGGCTCAAGCGAAAAGCTTCACGGAGCCGTAGTGGACCACTGCGGACATGAGAATACAAGAGTATTTAAAGAGGTTGCCGCCTTAGGAGCAGATTTAAAGAAACTGGACGGCATTGTCGGCACATGCGTAAGGCCGGAGGTTGCAGTAATTTATGACTGGGATAACAGATGGGCAATAGACGAGCTTCAGGGCATGAACAGGGACAGAAACTACGAGGGCACATGTAAAAGCCATTACAAGTCATTTTGGAAGCTTGGAATACCTGTGGACGTAAATGACGAGGAGCAGGATTTCTCAGGCTATAAGCTTGTTATAGCTCCTATGATGTACATGTCAAAGGCAGGAGTGGCAGACAGGCTTAAAAGCTTTGTAAACGACGGAGGTACGGTAGTGTTCACCTATGCCACAGGCTGGGTAAACGAAAATGATTTGTGCTATCTTGGAGGCTTTCCGGGGGACGGTCTTATGGAGCTTACAGGAGTGTGGGCGGAGGAGCTTGACCCGCTGTATCCTTCAGACAGAAACAGCATAACAACAGCAGAGGGAACAAAATACCAGTGCTATAGCATGTGTGAAATTATTCATCCAAAGTCAGACAATGTAAAGGTGCTGGCTTCATATGATGATGATTTCTATAAAGGAATGGCTGCCGTTACGGAAAATACCTATGGAAAGGGAAAATGCTACTATATAGCTGCTCGTACGGAAAACCGGTTTATGGATGATTTCTACGGAAAACTTGCAAAAGAGCTTGACCTTGAAAAGCCAATGATAGAAGCTGTGGCAGACGGTGTGTCCGTGGAGACAAGATACGGCGACGGTGAGGAATATTACTTTATAATGAACTTCAATAATGAAGAAAAGTCCATAAAGCTCACCTGCACCGGTACGGATGTTATTTCCGGAGAAAAGGTATCGTCTTTAATAGTATTAAAACCGTTTGGCTACAGAATACTTAAGATAGAGGGGTAGCGGTGTTGATGAAAAGGAATTTAAAGAAATTAACGGCATTTGTCCTTTGTATATGCATGGGTATTACGCTTATTTACGGCTGCTCAGGTAAAAAGGACAATGAAGGAGCTACAGAGGCAAAGGAAACAACAGACAGCAATAAGGAAAAGGATACGCAAAAGGAGACAGAGCCGGTGACAGTAAAGGATTTAAAGCTTACCCTTGACGAAGGCGTTACCTATCAGACCATAGAAAGCTTTGGCGCAAGCGGAGCATGGTGGAGCCAGGATGTAGGCGGCTGGACCGAGGGTAAGGAAGAAGGCGTGGAGCCGAGAGAACAGATTGCAGAGCTTTTGTATGACAGGGAAAAGGGCATAGGCCTTACAAATTACAGATACAATATAGGCGCAGGAACAGCAGACAATCCTTCAAATTATTCAGGCATAGGAGATATTTGGAGACGCGCCGAGAGCTTTCTTGATGAAAACGGAAATTACGACTGGACTAAGGATGAAAACGCAATATGGTTTATGAACAAAGCCGTAGACAAGGGTGCTAAGGAGCTTGTGTTTTTCTGCAACAGCCCCATAGTTTCTCTTACCAAAAACGGCAAGGGCTGCGGAGACGCCAATGAGGGCGGGGCTACGTCAAACCTCCCAAAAGAAAATTACAGGGCGTTTGCAGAATATGTCCTTGATGTGGTAGAGCATTTTATTGGCGAGGGCTATCCCGTAAAATATGTTTCCCCTGTAAATGAGCCCCAGTGGGAGTGGACAGGAGGACAGGAGGGCTGTCATTTTGAGCCTGACGAGCTGGTAGAATTTTTAAATGTTTTTCTTGACGTATTGGAGGAAAGAAATATAGAAGGCTTGGAGCTTTCTGCGCCGGAGCTTGGAGAGTGGGGCAATTCAAGCTATAAATACTATGACGCAATATTTGCAGATGAAAGGCTTAAAAATGCTTTAACCTCCCTTGACGTGCACTCATACTGGTCGGATACAAACGCAAAGACAGCCTTGATGGATTATCTGAATAAAAAAGGACTTTCAGGCCTTGACTTAAAGATGAGCGAGTGGTGTGAGATGAAAAACGGCAGGGATACAGGCATGAGCTCAGCCCTGGAGCTTGCGCTTACCGTTCAGACAGACTTAACGAAGCTTAATGTTTCATCATGGCAGTATTGGATTGCAGTAAGCTGCTATGATTACAGAGACGGTCTTATATATGTGTTTAAGGGTAATCATGAGGTGGTGGAAACAAAGAGGCTGTGGGCGTTAGGAAATTTCAGCCGCTTTGTAAGACCGGGCTATGTGCGTGTAGACAGTAAAACGGATAATTTAAATGTATTGTCATCAGCCTTTAAGGGCACCGACAACGAGGGACGGGAAAATCTTGTTGTTGTTCTTGTAAACAACAGCGACAGTCAGCTTACCATTGATGCAGGCAGCTTTAGCGGCTATTCCTCAGGGGAGGTATACGTGACTGATAAGGAGCATTCTCTTGAAAAAACGGAAGATGTAAAGAATACGCCCGTAAATGTTCCCGCCAAATCAATAGTTACGGTTACAGTTAAAAAGTAGACAAACGCCCTGCTCCATGATAAAATAAAAACTAAATATTGAAAGAATAGGAACCTCCGACATGGTAAAGTTTGAAAATGGCAACATTAGAATATCGGTGCGAAACCTTGTGGAATTTATTTTGCGAAGCGGGGACATAGACGACCGCTACGGCGGAAAGCGTGAGAAGGATGCTATGCAGCTTGGCAGCAGAATACACAGAAAAATACAGGGACGCATGGGTGCAGATTACCGCTCGGAGGTTCCTCTTAAGTTAAAAATGGAATATGATGATTTTTATATATCCGTGGAGGGCAGAGCCGACGGGATTATCACACAGAAAGAGCCGGGAGAAAATCAGCCGGAAGCTGTTATTGACGAAATAAAATCCATGTATGCAGATGTGAGCAGGCTTAAGGAGCCTGTTTTGCTTCACAAGGCACAGGCTATGTGCTACGGCTATATATATGGTACGCAAAATAAGCTTTCTCTTGTAGGGATAAGAATGACATATGTAAATATTGAAAGCGAGGATGTAAACGATGAGGAAATAAAGTATTTCAATTACGTATTCACCATAGAGCAGTTAGAAGAAGAGTTTATGGTCATAGTAAATGAATATTATAAATGGGCAAGGCTTGTATACGACCATATGCAGCTTAGAAATAAAAGCGCCGAAAGGCTTGCCTTTCCCTTTGAATACAGAGAGGGGCAGAGGACAATAGCGGTAAATACCTACAAGGCAATTAAAAAAGGCGTGCAGCTATATATACAGGCTCCTACGGGAGTAGGAAAAACAATGTCGGTAATTTTTCCGGCAGTAAAGTCGGTAGGTGAGAAAATAACCGATAAAATATTTTATCTGACTGCAAAAACCATAACGGGAACAGTGGCTCATCAGGCGTACAGGATTTTAAGGGAAAAAGGCCTTAAGTTTAAAACTATCGCAATTACAGCCAAGGAAAAAATATGCCCAAATACTGCGCTTACAGAGTGTAATCCCGTTAAATGTGAAAGGGCAAAGGGCCATTTTGACAGAGTAAATAAAGCTATATTTGACATGATAGAGCACGAAGACGATATAACAAGGGAGGTAATAGAGGAATACGCCCTGCGTTACGGCGTCTGTCCCTTTGAAATGTGTCTTGACGCCAGCTATTTTGCAGACGCCATTATATGCGATTACAACTATGCCTTTGACCCAAATGCAAAGCTAAAGAGATATTTTGCCGACGGGACAAAAAACGACTATGTATTTCTGGTGGATGAGGCCCATAACCTTATAGACAGGGCAAGGGAAATGTACAGCGCAGCTCTTTGCAAGGAGAACATACTGGAGGCAAAGAGGATTTTAGGCACAAGAGATAAGCGCACGACAGGCTGTCTTGAGAGGTGCAATAAAAATATGCTGGAAAAAAAGCGTATGTGCGGTGAAAGCATGTATATTTTACTTGAAAGCATAGGTGATTTTATCCTGCAGGTTGAGAGGGCGTACTCACAGCTTGAAAAGATATTAGAAGTGTACAAGGAGTTTGACGGCAGGGATAAAATTCTTAAGCTTTATTTTGATATGAGCCACTTCCTTGCCATGTATGACGCTATGGATGAAAAATACGAAACTGTGGCACGGATAGGCGACGACGGCAATTTTTACATACATCTTATGTGCGTAAACCCGTCGGGAAACCTTAAGGCATGTATGGATACTGCAATTAGCACTGTTATGTATTCCGGAACCCTGCTTCCGGTGAATTATTATAAGCTTCTTTTAAGCGGCGACACAGAGGACTTTGCAATATATATAAATTCACCCTTTTCAAGGGAAAAACGTCTCATAGCGATAGGAAATGACGTAACCACAAAATATACAAGACGCAGCGGCAGGGAATACGAGAGGATAGCAGATTACATCTGGAGCGTTATATCAGCAAAAAGGGGCAATTATATGGTATTCTTTCCCTCATACAGATTTATGGAGGATGTAAGGGTTATATTTATGGAAAAATATGGACATAATATAGCGGAAACCAATATAAATATATCCTGCCAGTCACAGGGCATGACGGAGGGAGAAAGAGAAGAGTTTTTAGGGCTGTTTGACGACGGCAGGGATAATGTGCTGGCCTTTTGTATTATGGGAGGAATATTTTCCGAGGGTATAGATTTGGCAAATGAAAGGCTTATCGGTACAATAATTGCAGGCACGGGCTTTCCCCAGGTATGCATGGACAGGGAAATAATTAAAAATTATTTTGAGAGGCAGGGAATGAACGGCTTTGACTTTGCTTACAGATATCCGGGAATGAACAAGGTTCTTCAGGCTGCCGGCAGAGTCATAAGAACTGTAGATGACGTTGGAGTTATACTTCTTTTGGACGACAGATTTTTAAACGGCGATTATAAAGCCTTGTTTCCAAGAGAATGGGAGGACAGGAAAACAGTTAATATAAATCAGGTTAATGATATTGTAAATGAATTTTGGAATGGAAAAATTGAAAAGAGATAAATATATATGGAAGAATCACAAAAAAGGCAGGAAAAAATAAATCTTTGGATAAGGCGTATAACAGGAATAATAACAGGCGTTGCCCTTGTGCTTATTTTAGCCGTTTCATCGGTGGAAATAGCTGCATACTCTGATTTTGGCTTCTATGAAAGAGAGTATGCAAAATATAATGTGAACTCCCCGGAGGGTATAGTAAATATGGAGATGGACGAGCTTGTAAGGGTTACGGAGGAAATGATGGCGTACCTTAGGGGAGACAGGGACGATATGGTAATATATGCCCTTATTGACGGTAAGGAAAAGGAAATGTTTAACGACATAGAAAAATATCATATGGCGGATGTTAGAGCCCTCTTTATAAAGGGACTTAACATAAGGCGTATTTCCATTGCCATAGTAGTGCTTGGCGTAAGCCTTCTTTCCATTATATATGGCTTTAAGAGAAGCATAAAATCAATATTTATAAATATAAAAAGAGTTATCCTTGCAGTGTGGGCGGCGGCTATAGTGATTGTGGCGGCGGCGCTGGTTGATTTCACAGCGGTGTTTTACATGTTTCACTATATATTTTTTGATAATCTGGCATGGCAGCTTGACGGAGAAATAAGCAGATTGATAAATATGCTTCCGGAAGGATTTTTTGTAGACATTGCCATACGAATTGGTGTAATATATATTTTATCAAATTTAATAATATTAGCTTTGGCTTTTTTTATTAAACGTGGTAAACTATTTTCATTAAGTCAAAAAAATATAATTGGAGGTACTTATGAGCAAGGTTAAGAGAGTATACGTAGAAAAAAAAGCGCCGTATGCCGTAAGGGCAAAAGAGCTTAAGGAGGAGATAGAGAGCTTCTTAGGCATAAAAACAGTTACAGGCGTGAGAGTTTTGGTGCGTTATGATGTGGAAAATCTTTCAGATGACACATATAAGGCAGCGCTTACTACAGTATTTTCAGAGCCCCCTGTAGATTCCCTTTATGAGGAGGAATTTCCACACCATCCATCTGACAGAATATTCAGCGTGGAGTACCTTCCGGGACAGTTTGACCAGAGAGCGGACTCAGCAGTTCAATGCGTAAGGTTTTTAAATGAAAATGAAGAGCCTGTTATAAGAACGGCTGTTACATATGTTATATCAGGCGATGTGACTGACGTACAGTTTGAAAGCATAAAGTCCTTTAACATAAATCCTGTGGATTCAAGGGAGACGGATTTAGTAAAGCCTGACACCTTAGTGACGGATTTTGAGGAGCCGCAGGATGTGAAAATACTTGAGGGCTTTAAGGATATGGACGAGGCCTCCCTTAAGGAGCTGTATGATTCCTTCGGACTGGCTATGACCTTTAAGGACTTTCTTCATATACAGAATTATTTTAAGAATGAGGAAAACAGAGAGCCTTCCATGACGGAGATAAGAGTTCTTGACACATACTGGTCAGACCACTGCCGTCACACCACCTTTCAGACAGAGCTTAAGAATATAGCCTTTGACGAGGGCTATTACAATAAGCCTGTCACAGACACATACAACAGGTATATGGCAGACAGGGAGATTATTTACAAGGGCAGGGACGATAAGTTTGTCTGTCTTATGGACCTTGCCCTTCTTGCAATGAAAAAGCTTAAAAAGGAAGGAAAGCTTAATGACCAGGAGGAATCGGAGGAGATAAACGCCTGCAGCATAGTAGTTCCTGTGGAGATTGACGGGAAAACAGAGGAGTGGCTTGTTAATTTTAAGAATGAGACACACAATCATCCTACGGAGATAGAGCCCTTCGGCGGCGCTGCAACATGTCTTGGAGGAGCCATCAGAGACCCTCTTTCAGGACGTACCTATGTATATCAGGCTATGCGTGTAACAGGCGCAGCAGACCCTACAAAATCAGTAAAGGAAACCTTAAAGGGCAAGCTTCCACAGAAAAAGCTTGTGAGGGGCGCGGCAGACGGCTACAGCTCATACGGTAATCAGATTGGGCTTGCAACAGGTCTTGTAAAGGAGATTTATCATCCCGCCTACGTTGCAAAGAGAATGGAAATAGGCGCAGTTATGGGCGCAGCTCCAAGGAGGGCGGTAAAGAGGGAAACCTCAGAGCCGGGAGATATTATTATATTGCTTGGAGGAAGAACAGGAAGAGACGGCTGCGGCGGCGCAACAGGCTCGTCAAAGGTTCATACGGAGGCGTCAATAGAGACCTGCGGCGCGGAGGTGCAGAAGGGAAACGCCCCTACAGAGAGAAAAATACAGAGATTATTCAGACGTGAAGAGGTAAGCAGGCTTATAAAGAAATGCAACGACTTTGGCGCAGGGGGAGTATCCGTAGCCATAGGAGAGCTTGCAGACGGACTTGACATTGACCTTGACAAGGTGCCAAAGAAATATGCAGGGCTTGACGGCACGGAGATTTCCATATCAGAGTCCCAGGAGCGTATGGCGGTAGTAGTAGAGCCAAAGGATGTGGAAGAGTTTTTGAAATATGCAGACGAGGAAAACTTAGAGGCTGTTATAGTGGCGGTTGTTAAGGAAAATCCGCGTCTTACACTTAAGTGGAGAGGAAAGACCATAGTAGATATAAAGAGAGCCTTCCTTGATACAAACGGAGCCCATCAGGAGACGGATGTACAGGTAGATATGCCGTCAAAGGAGGACAGCTATTTTATAAAGAAACAGGTGTCAGACGTAAGACAGGCATGGCTGGACACTCTTTCAGATTTGAATGTCTGCTCCCAGAAGGGTCTGGTTGAAATGTTTGACGGCTCCATTGGCGCAGGCTCTGTGTTTATGCCTCACGGAGGAAGGCATCAGCTTACGGAAACCCAGACTATGGTAGCAAAGCTGCCTGTTCTTAAGGGTAAGTGCGATACGGTTACAATGATGAGCTATGGCTTTGACCCGTATCTTTCAAGCTGGAGCCCGTACCACGGAAGCATATACGCAGTTGTAGAATCAGTTGCAAAGATAGTAGCTTCAGGCGGTGATTACAAAAAGATAAGATTTACATTCCAGGAGTATTTCCGCCGCATGACAGAAAATCCAAGACGCTGGAGCCAGCCATTTGCATCCCTTCTTGGCGCTTATGACGCCCAGCTTGGCTTCGGGCTTCCGTCTATCGGAGGAAAGGACAGCATGTCAGGCACCTTCAACGATATTGACGTTCCTCCGACTCTTGTATCCTTTGCGGTAGATGTGGCTAAGGAAGCCGATATTGTTACGCCGGAATTTAAAAATGCCGGAGACATGATTGTTAAATTTACTATAGAGAGAGATGAGTTTGACAAGCCTGTATACGAGCAGGTAATGAAGCTGTATGATGCAATACATTCACTTACAGGCAGCAAGGCTATAGTGGCAGCTTATGCTCTTGATTCAAAGGGAGTGGCAGCCGCCGTGTCAAAGATGGCCTTCGGCAACAGGCTCGGCATAGATATAGAAGAAACTGTTAAGCCTGAGGATTTGTTTGCTGTGGAATTTGGCAATATAATAGCAGAAATTCCGCAGGATAAGCTTTCTCTTGCAGAAGAAGTTCTGAAAAAGGCAGGACTTTTAAGCGGCATGTCAGTAATTGGAGCTGTGACAGACGAAGAAGCTATAAAATACGGAAATATGACCATAAGTCTTGACGATGCCATAAGGGAATGGGAGAGGCCTTTGGAAAAGGTATTTCCTACAAGGGCATCGGCAGATACAAGCACTCTTGACACGCCTTTATATGATAAGGGACAGATATATGTATGCAAAAATAAGGTTGCAAGGCCTAGAGTATTTATACCTGTATTTCCGGGTACAAACTGTGAATATGACAGCGCAAGGGCATTTGAGAGAGCCGGGGCAGACGTATGCGTAAAGGTATTTAAAAACTTAAATGCAGAGGATATAAGAGAGTCGGTGGATGCTTTTGAGCAGGCTATAAATCAGGCGCAGATTATTATGTTTCCGGGAGGCTTTTCAGCAGGCGACGAGCCGGACGGCTCGGCTAAGTTCTTTGCAACGGCCTTTAGAAATGAAAAAATGAAGGAGGCAGTTCACAGGCTCCTTAATGAGAGAGACGGTCTTGCTCTTGGAATATGTAACGGCTTTCAGGCCCTTATAAAGCTTGGACTTGTGCCGGAGGGCAGAATAACGGGACAGGATGAAAATTCACCTACCCTTACCTTTAACACCATAAACCGTCATATTTCAAAGATGGTATACACAAAGGTAGTGACAAATAAATCGCCTTGGCTTATGGAGGCGGAGCTTGGAAGGACATATGTAAATCCTGCATCTCATGGAGAGGGACGCTTTGTGGCAAATGAGGAGTGGATAAAGAAGCTTTTTGAAAACGGACAGGTAGCCACACAGTACGTAGATGAAAAGGGAAATCCTACAATGGATGAGGAATGGAATGTAAACGGCTCATATTATGCTATAGAGGGAATAACAAGTCCTGACGGAAGATGCCTTGGAAAGATGGCCCACTCGGAGAGAACAGGCGACGGCGTTGCCATGAATATTTACGGTGAGCAGGATATGAGGATATTTGAATCAGGAGTTAAATACTTTACATAATAAGCTTATGGAGGCATTCTTGGATGAAAAATAAAATTTTAGCATTTGCATCCGCAGTTATAATATCCTTTTCCATGATTTTTACTGCAGCGGCATCCGGCACACAGAGCCAGACTGATGCTTATGGCAAAGAAGCTGCCAGTGAAGAAGTAAGTCCGGCAGTAATAATTGTGTTAACTGCAGGAGGAGTTGTAGTTGCCGTTGGAATTGCGGTAGCTGCTAGAAAAAAAGATTAATTAAATAATGTAAAGTATTAATGAATTGTTAAACATCTTCTATAATGAAAGCCTGGAAAAACATTATGAGCATGCAAAAACAAATATATAAAAATAAAGATATTTAAAGGATTTGCATATAAGGGAGAAGTTAAAAATTTTAATGTATAATGTTGACGAACATATTAAAGTATGATAAAATCATTACAGGTTTATGGAAGAATACATAAATTATCAATTCAATAATAGGAGGGAACTATCAAATGAGAAAGAAATTTTTAACAGTTGCAGCTACTGCTGTAATGACTATGTCTATGCTCATGTCAGCATTTGCTGATACAGAAAAGGATTTGATTGCTCATTATGGATTTGATGAGAATACAAAGAATGAAGTATCAGGCGAGGAAGCTAAGCAGACGGGACAAAAGTTTGCAGATGCTAAAGGCGATACCTTTACTTATGAGGAAGGTGTAAATGGCAAAGCGCTTGTTATGGCAAAGGGCAATACGGACGGATTTAACCTTAATGTAAAGGCTAAGGGAGATTCATACACAGTGTCTGTTTGGTTAAAGGCAAGCGAGTTTAACGGCTTTGCTCAGCCTGTTGTATGGTACGGCGGAACAGACCAGTCATCTGAAGCATGGGTAGGTATCTGGCCGGGCTTAGCAGATAAGTGGGGCTCAGGAGGTCCTGTACTTGGAGGTAACGATGCGGCAGGTTCAAGACCGGCAGTTACGGCAGGAGCAAATAAGCTTACTACAGATGATGCCATGTTAAATTTTGATTGGCATATGGTTACTATCGTTGTAGACGGAGAGACAGGAAAACTGTACTGGGATGGACAGCTTGTCGGCATGACAACCAGCGACGTTAAGATGCCTTCTGTTACAGGCGAGGATAAGTCGTTTTATTTAGGTGTAAACGCATGGGATGTTCCTTTTGCAGGAAGCGTTGACGAGCTTTATATCTATGAAAGAGCTTTATCAACAGATGATGTTAAGGAGCTTTACACAGCTTCAAACGTAGCAAAGGTTCCGGCAGCTTCACTTGAGGCATATAAAGAGCCTGAAACACGTGTGCCTCAGCTTGCACAGAAGGGTGAGTTTACAAGCGCAAAGGAAGACAGCTCAAGCAAGGATGAAGACAGCGATAACACAATGATGATAGTTATAATAGCAGTAGTTGTAGTGGTTGTTGTTATAGTAGTCGTAGCAGTTGCATCTTCTTCAAAGAAGAAAAACAAAAGTGAAGAATAAATAATTATTCTTGATTATAAAATACGAATTGATAATGAATTGTTGGGAGATACATACGTGTCTCCCACTTCTTTTGTTCTGGAATTTACAAAAATTTACATAAAAAGGAAAATAAAAAACCAATAGACAGCGTAAAAAAATAAACAGGAAAAAAACAGTTCTGATATGTTAAAAATGTACAAAAACACTATGTGGATGACTTGACTAATATGTCAAAAATGTATATAATATTATTATGGTATAAGTACGTTCAGCAATAGGTTTTGTGAAAAATCACCATATCACACATATCATGTTGAATATATTTAAATTAAATTTACAGAGGGAGGCAGGTATATGAGACGACGAGGCCTGACACGAATTGTGGCACTTGTTACGTTGGTTTCTATGTTGTCTTGTGAGTTTACGGTATATGCCACGGAAAATGTCACACCGGGCAATGACGATAAGACAGTACAGGATACACAGAACACCGATACGGCTGGCGGAAATGATACAGCCGGTAATGTCACTAAGGATGATGACGCATCGGATAAAAAAGATTCATCATCTTCATCAAGCGATGCATATGTAAACGAAAGACTCGAGCTTAGATATTCAAATGTAAGCAAAGGGTATACATATAAGGAATATACTGGAGAACCGGTAACCATTCCTGTGAAGGAAGCATATGTGGCTGATGACAGTACAGCAGAGCTTGTCAATGGTAATTACGGAGACGCATCAGGTAAGGATGCAGTGGAAGTAACTATTGATAAGAAGGTTACATTTAAGATTACGGCTCCAAAAGCAGGATTATATAATATGGCTTTTGAGTATTTATCAGGAGATGAAACCTCCATATTAGTTCCTCAGATGGTGCTTGAGCTTAACGGAAAGGTTCCGTTCTTTGAGGCTAACACATTAAAATTTGAGGATTTATGGAAGGACCCTAAGGAGCCGTCATACGACAGATATGAGAATGAGATAGTTGCAGTTCCGGATAAGTATATGGTATGGCAGACAAAATATGTGTCTGATTCCAGCTATCGTTATTCAACGCCTCTTAAGCTTCAGCTTGAGGAGGGAGAAAACACGGTTACTCTTACCATGACAGAGGGCTCTCTTCTTATCGGAGATATTATCTTATCGGGAGATGAGGAGATAGCTGATTACAAAACAGGAAATAAGGCAGACGGAAGTAATTATGTTGAGCCTATACAGGCTGAGAGACCTGTTACAAGAAACGACCCGTCTATAAGACCTGCCTGCGAGTACAATGTTGACCTTTCACCGTATAACTATAAGAAGAAGACTCTTAATATTATTGATGCAGGCTCCTTCAATGATGCGGGAATGACAATGAACTACGAGATGGATGTTCCAGCAGACGGATATTACTACATTGCATTTGATTACAGACAGGATACAAAGACTGATATGCCTACATTTATGGATATCAGAATAGACGGCGTAATTCCTAATAAGGAATTAAAGGATTATGCCTTTAATTACGAAAAGTCATTTACAACCATGACTCTTGAGGGAAGCGATGGAGAGAAAATGGCAATACATCTCACAAAGGGCAAGCACACCTTAAGCATTACCCTGTCAAATGAAAATGTGAGAGAGGCTCTTGAAATTGTAGATGATACAATGAGTGAAATTAATGACCTTTCACTTGAGATAACAAAGGTTGTAGGCGGAAGCAATGATAAATGGAGAAAGATAGACATAAGAGAGTATGTTCCTGACGTTGAACAGAGAATGGCAAAATGGACAAAAGAGCTTAAGTCAACATATGAAAGACTTGCCAAGTATTCAACAGAGGATGAGGACGTAGGCGCATTGTCAGGAATCAGCAAGGCAATCAACAAGCTTGAAAGTCTTTCAGAGGACATAAGCGAGCTTCCTGCACGTGTGGCAGAGCTTTCTACAACAACAAGTTCTGTTACTGCAAATTTAGCAAACTTCGTTACAGATATCACGGCAAACAATATAAGCATTGACGAGATAAACGTATATCAGGAGGGACATGAGCTTGAAGGAAAGGCAAATGTATTTGTTAAGATTTGGGAAGCAATAAAGAGATTTTTCTCTTCATTTACAAGTCAGGCATATTCTACAGACAATGTAACAGATACTCATTTACAGGTTTGGATAAACAGACCGAGACAGTATCTTGAGATTATACAGTCTCTTGTAGATTCGGACTTTACTGCAAAGACAGGCATACAGGTTGACCTTTGTATCATGCCTGATGCCCAAAAGCTTATTTTGTCCAATGCGGCAGGTACGGCGCCTGATGTGGCACAGGCTATAAATTATGACCAGCCGTTTGAATTTGCGCTTAGAGGCGCGGCAGTTGATATGACAAAGTTCTCTGACTATAAGGAAGTATTCAGTCAGTTTGAGGAAGGCCTTTTAGTTCCTTACCTTTATGACAATCCTAATGACGACAGGGATACGGTGGGCATATACGGTATGCCTGAGACATTTTACTTCTACGTTATGTTCTACCGCTCAGATATATTAAACAAATTAAACATTGACGTACCTCAGACATGGGAGGAGGTTCAGCAGATGCTTCCGGAGATTAAGAACAGAGGTCTCGAGTTCTTCCATTTCTCAGAGAGCACTACAGGTACAAGAACCCTTGCCATGACAGCTCCATTCTTCTATCAGTATGGCGCTTCTATGTATGGAGATAAATGTACGGGAGAAACAACAATAAATTCTGATGCAGCAGTGGAAGCGTTTACTACATTGACAGAGCTTTATACTATATACGACCTGCCTACAGGTATAGGAAGCATGTACCAGCATTTCAGAAACGGCGATATGCCTATAGGAGTAGCAGATTATTTCCTTTACAGTCTTCTTATAAACGCTGCTCCGGAAATTGCAAATTCATGGGAGATTACCTTAGTACCTGGTGTTGAGGATAAGGATGGCAATATTCAGAGACAGACAGCAGGTGCGGCTCAGGCTTCCCTTATTATGGAAAACGGAAATGATACACCTATAGTTCTTGAAGACGGTACCGAAATGGACAGACAGGAAGCTGCATGGGAATATCTTAAGTGGTGGATGTCTACGGAGACACAGGTAGATTTTGGTAATATTCTTCAGACAACATATGGAAAAGAATATATTTGGAATACGGCAAACACAGAGGCATTTTCGCTTCTTCCATGGGATTCTACAGATAAAAAGGTTATTTTGGAATCTATGGAGTGGATACAGGAAACACCGCGTATACCGGGTACTTACATGGTAGAGCGTGAGATAAGCAATGCGTATGTGGAGGTAGCCATAAACGGTGAAACCTTAAGAACCTCTCTTGACGAGGCAGTTAAGAGAATTAACCGTGAAACAAGGCGTAAGCTTCAGGAATTTGGATATCTGGATAATGAGGGCAACGTTATAAAAGAATATACGGTTCCGAATATAGATATGGTCAAAGAATTATTAGGCAGTGAAGATTAAAAATGGAGGGAAATGAACATGAAAACAGGTAAGAAATATCCTTTTTTATTCCTACTTCCATACGGAGCTCTATTTGTAGTATTCATCATTTTGCCTATAATAGTTGCAATCGGTTTATCATTTACTGATTTCAATACAATTCAGGCTCCAGGTTTTGTGGGACTTACAAATTACGTTAATTTAGCAACACAGGATTCTATCTTTATGCAGTATGTACTTCCTAATACCGTTACATATTCATTGATAGTTGGTCCTGGCGGATATTGTTTATCATTTTTGCTTGCATGGGCTATTGCGCAGCTTACAAGGGTGCCAAGGACAATACTCGCACTTATTTTCTATTCGCCGTCGCTTACAATGGGTACTGCCATGGCAGTATTGTGGAAGATTATCTTCTCAGGTGATGAAGGTGGCTATTTAAATGCCGTTCTTATGAGCCTTGGCGTAATAAACCAGCCTGTCAACTGGCTGGCTTCAGCAGTATATATACTTCCTATTATGATTATAGTAGGCTTATGGAGCGCAATGGGCGTCGGCTTCCTTGCTATTCTGGCAGGTATCATGAATGCCGACGAGGAGCTTTATGAGGCAGGCGCCATAGACGGTGTTAAGAACAGATTCCAGCAGATGATTTATATAACAATACCAACCATGAAGCCGCAGATGCTTTTCGCTGCCGTTATGGCGGTTGTAAACACCTTTAATAACGGTACTATCGGCGTGGCCCTTACGGGTTCAAACCCTACTCCGGGATATGCAGGACAGCTTATGGTAAACCATATTGACGACTATGGCTTCCTTCGTTACGAAATGGGATATGCAGCGGCAGTTTCAGTTGTGTTATTACTTATAATTCAGCTGTTTTCAAAGGTGGCAGGTAAATTGTTCACGGAAAAAGAATAGAAAGGAGAGTATAAGATGGCCGGATATAAAGGAAATGGTATCAATCCGTCAGGATTTGATAAAGGACAGATAAAGATTTATATAATTTTATTGCCATTGGCAATATTTATGCTCTTCCCACTGGTTTTCATTTTCTGTCATGCATTTAAACCAGCTACAGAGCTTTTCGCATTCCCGCCTAAGTTTTATGTTGTAAACCCGACATTGTCAAATTTTGCTGCAATGTCTAAAACAGCTGCAAACTCAGGTATACCAATGAGTAAATATGTGTTTAACAGTATATTTGTCACACTTGTTGTATGCTTTGTTGGTATTATTATTTCAACTATGGCAGCCTTTGCACTGTCAAAGATGAAGTTTAAGTTACGAAACACTATATTCAGCATAAATCAGGCAGCGCTTATGTTTGTTGCGGCGGCAGTGCTTATTCCAAGATACCTTATTATAAGCGGTATCGGAGCAATAGATACATTTTGGGCGCATATATTACCGCTGATAGCCATGCCCGTCAGTCTGTTCCTGATAAAACAGTTTGTGGATGGAGTTCCTGATGCTCTTATAGAGGCGGCGTCAATTGACGGAGCTACTCCGTTCCGTATTTACAGAAGCGTTATTCTTCCACTGGTTAAGCCTGCTCTTGCTACAGGTATCATACTTGCCTTCCAGCAGTGCTGGGGTTATGTGGAAAGCTCAAATAACTTCATAAATACAGAAAGCAAAAAGACATTAGCATTCTATGCTACTACTCTGGCTAACGCCAACAACTTAGTACAAGGTCAGGGCGTACAGGCAGCAGCCACGTTAATCATGTTCATACCAAACTTAATATTGTTCATTTATTTGCAGAAGGATGTTATGAATACAATGGCACATTCCGGAATCAAATAAATGATGTATGTAAAAATATTAAAGGAGGTCAATATGAAGAGGATTTCAAGAATAATTGCATTTATGCTTGCAGCTGTGCTTGTAGCATTAGTAGCTGTTCCGTCCGGAAGCGCAAGTGCTAAGGTTCCGTACAGAACCTACACTGAAAACGGTTATGGCGAATATGTTGAGACACAGACAGCATACATACCTAGCAATACAATTGTAAAAATAATGAGTAATATCGAAGGTATAGATAATTTTACATTAAATAATGCCTCAGATATTAAGGTACATGGCAATAAAATGTACATTGCCGATACCTACAGTTCACAGGTAGTAGTTGCCGATTTAAAAGGTAACCTTATACAGCTTATCGGAAAGGATGAGCTTAGCGACCCTACAGGATTGTTTATTACAGACGAGTATATATATGTGGCAGATGAAACATATGTAGCTAAAAAAGAAGGAGCAGTTCTTGTATATGACCACGAAGGCAATTTAGTTACTACCTATAATAAACCGAAGGATGTGCTTTACGGCTCGGCAGCATATCAGCCAAGCAAGCTTATAGTCGATGCCGCCGGCAATATGTATATTATCGGCAAGGCAAATTCAAACGGTGTTATTCAGATTTCACCGACAGAAGGTGGAACATTCTTAGGATATTTTGGTACAAATGCCGCTGAGGTTTCAGCTATGACCAAATTCTTAAGTATTATACTTTCAGATTCGCAGATAGCAAGCATGTCAGGAAGCGCACCCCTTAGTATTGATAATATAGCTATTGACTCAAAGGGACTTATTTATACTATTACAGGCGGTACTGAGCTTGCCATTAAGAAGTTGAATATAGCAGGTACAAACCTGTTTCTGGCAGATTTTTATCCTACGTCAGCCATTGCTGTTTCCGTAGGTCAGTATGATAACATATATGTTGGTACATCTGACGGATATATATATGAATATACAAGTGAAGGCTCATGTCTTTTCGTATTCGGCGGACAGGATGCAAACGAAAACAGAGTAGGTCTGTTTAAGAAGCTTACTGCATTGACCGTAGATGAAAATGATAATATATATGTTCTTGACTCAGAGACAAATGAGATACAGGTATTTGCCCCTACAGAGTTTACACAGCTTATTCATGAAAGCCTTGTGCTTTACTCAAAAGGACTTTATGAGGAAAGCAAGGAGCCGTTGGAGCAGGTTATCAGAATGAACGGACTTTTCGATTATGCGAATAAAGCTATGGCTCAGGCATTTTTCTATGAAGGCAGCTATGAGGACGCAATGAATTCTTATAGACTTGCAAAGGATAAGGAGGGCTACTCAGAGGCTTTCTGGGAGGTTAGAAATGTCTGGCTCCAAAAATATGTTGTATGGCTTTTGGCGGCTATTGTAGGCTTAGTAGTCATAGTTAAATTTTTAAAGTTTGCAAACAGAAAATGGAGCATATTTACACCTATAGCAAATGCAACGAAAAAGCTGAGAGAAAAAATGCTGTATAAGAGACTTGTATTTTGTGTAAAGTATATGAGACATCCTATGGACGGAACATATGCGGTAAAGAGAGAGGGAATGAAGTCATATCTCTCTGCAGGCATACTTACCGTAATATTTATTCTCTTTAATATTATATATAAGTATTTCTGCGGATTTATCTTTAAGACGGTTAAGGACGGCAGATATGAAATATCAAGCGATATAATGACAGTGTTGGGAATTCTTATCGCAGCATCGGCTGTTACATATCTTGTATCAACCATAAATGACGGCGAAGGAAGATTTAAGGAAATACTTTGCGGATATGTATATTCCCTTACCCCATACATACTGATAAAGCCATTTTTGTTCGTGCTGAGTATGGTGCTTACATTAAATGAAGCTTTTATTATGGAATTTGCAAACCTTATAGTTATAGTATGGATGGTTATACTTATATTCCTTACTGTTAAGGAAATCAACAACTATTCATTTAAGGAAACATGTAAAGTTATAGGACTTACATTCTTTACAGCCTTTGTATTTATATTGATGGCTATTGTTATTTATATACTTGCATCACAGGTTGTAGGATTTGTAGTATCAATCTACGGAGAGGTGGTGTATCGAATTGGTAATTAGTAAGAAAATGAAAAGACTCTTATGTTTAGCAGTCGTATGCCTGATGTTGACACCAATCATTTCATTTGCAACTACAGATAATCCAGCTCCAGATGCAAATAACAATGACACACAGACGGGTGCAGATAATCCGGGAGACACTGCAGGAAATGAGAATGAAGCGGGAGACAATAATACAGGCGGTGAAAACACCGGAAATGAAGCTCCCGGAGCAGAAAAGACATGGATAGACAGTCTTAATTCAGGTGCATCCCAGGCAGCTACCGTTGATAATGCAGCAGTACTGGAATTCAGAGAATTTTTAAAGCTTCCTGAGGCACAGAGAAAAGAGCAGGCAAGGAAAAACGGTATTGTGGAAACCTCAAAGGAGGATATAGATGAGCATAAGTATATCTGTTCAAGAGGAGGCTACGAGTTTTACCTTAAGGAAAGTAACCTTGGCGTTATTATAAGGGATGAGAAGACAGGAGCGGTTATACGTTCATCCATGACGCCTGTAGAGGCTGTTGCAAAGGGCTACAATCAGACCAACTTTGACTTTGCAACAAACGGATTGCTTATACACTACATTGAGTTCAATAAGGACGGTACCACATCAAGATATGGTCAGTACACAGAGACAGCGGGCGTATATGCTACCATGGATAATTGTAAGGTGACTACGGAGGAAATAAAGGAAAACGGAGCAGTAGTCGGAGTAACGGCACATCTTGATTATGAAAAGTTTGGTTTTAAGCTTGACGTAGTTCTTACAATGGAGGAAAAGGGCGCCCTTAAGGTAGAGATACCTAAGAGCAAAATATCAGAAACAAACAGCGCTTATATGATGGCAGAGCTTTATATATTCCAGATGCTCGGACACTCAGACAGAGGAGACAGAGAGGGATATCTTATATTGCCTGACGGAAACGGCATTATTGTAAGAAATGAAGATTTCTTTAAGGACGGCTCAGGAAAATATAAGGGACAGTTTATAAAGCAGGCATATGGTTCAGATGTAGGTATAGACACTACAACAGGCGGCGGTTCATCTTCAGCCGCAGGAGCTGCTACTGGAATACAGGGAACCAGAAGCTTTACTACGGCGGCAGAGGTATTAAATATACCATACTTCGGTACGGTGTTCGAGGATACAGACATTGCAGTGCTGGGTATTGTTGAGGAAGGCGAGTATGGAGCCACCATAATGGGCAACATAAACGGTGTAAATCGAAGCTTTGAAAACTATAATTTTGTAAAGTTTATTTACCGTAGTCTTTACAATGAATATACCGACAGTGTAGGCGGTACCGAGAGAAGAACAACCACAAAGGAAAGAATGATAGATGATATAACAATTACGTATCTTTTCACAAGCGGCGACGAGGCTACTTATGCAGGTCTTGCAAATAAGCTTAGGGATGAGCTTATTGAGGAGGGAATTGTTGTACCGTCAAAGAAGGATGATTTTGATTTAAGAATTGATTTCTTTGGAGTAGACAAGGAGGATTTCCTTGTATTCAGAAGAAATGTTATAGCTACTACGACAGATGACATAAAGGATATGATTGGAAAGCTTTCCGACAAGGGAGTAACAAATATCTTAGCAGTATATCAGGGCTGGCAGAAAGATGGTATTTACAATGTACCTATCTATAAATTTAAGGCTGACAGCGATATAGGCGGAAACAGCGGAGTAAAGGATTTATATAATGAGCTTGAGAAGAATGGAAATGTAGATTTCTATCTCCTTCAGGATATGGTTACAATAAACACATCCCTTACAAGCTCAACCTTCACATCTATTTCAGCCCTTACAGGAAGGACTTATGAAACAACCCAGAGATTTAATGAGGTATTTAAGACTTTCAGATTCCTTTATCCATATAAGACTAAAGAATATATGGATGACCTTGTAGAGGATTTGCTTGACAGCGATATTAAAAATGTAGCCTTCAGCGGTATGTCAGAAAACCTTTTCTGCTATCAGGATGATAAGGTGAATTATACAAGACAGACGTCTATGAAGTACTATACGGATGCCCTTAAGAATGCAAAGGACAAGGGAATGGATGTTGCGCTCCAGTCGCCATTTATGTATCTGTGGAAGTATACGGATGCTTATCTTGATTTTGGCATAGGCTCATCTATGTATGTATATGCTACGGCTGAGATACCGTTTGTATCGTCAGTGCTTAAGGGTACAATGAACCTGTATTCAGAGTATGTAAACTTTGAGGCAAACAGCACAGAGTACTTCTTAAAGCTGGTAGAAACAGGCGTTGCACCATCATTCCTTATTACTAAGGAAAGCCCTGAGGTATTCCAGAATACAAATTCAAACTGGATATATTCATCAGAGTATGATAAGTATGAAGAGCAGATAGTAGAGTACTATAATAAGCTCAAGGCTGTCAATGACAAGGTTAAGGGTGAATATATAGTAAACCATGAAAAGTTAGATAGTAATGTAAGCATAACAACTTACAGCAATGGGGTTAAGGTGTATGTGAACTTCTCAGATGTCGACGTTACAGTTGATGACATGACTATCAAAGCAGAATCATATAGTGTAAGGTAGGTGAGACATAGATGAAATCAACAAAGACAGACAATTTAGAAGTTAAAAACAACGAAGAAAACGTGACAGCAGAGGCAGCAGAGACAAAGGCTGCAGCCGCAGCCGATACTTCTTCAGAAGAAAAGGAAAAGAAGAAGGAGAAAAAGAAAACCTTTACCGTTGACGAGCTTTTAGCGCAAAGCGAGCGTATAGAGCTTTATGACGAATATGGCAAAAAGAAAAAGATAAAGGTAAAGGTTAAAAGCGGAAAGCTTAAGAAAAGAGAATCAAGAAACGGATATCTTTTTACTGCGCCATACATAATCGGTATATTGGTATTTTTCATATATCCACTGATTATGTCTGTGGTTTATACCTTCAATAATGTTTACTATCACAATGTATATGGTAAGCAGATGGAATTTGTAGGCTTTGATTTGTACCAGAGAGTTTTTAAGAAGGAAACTACTCTTATAGTCGACTTAGGCACAATGGCCGTGAAGCTTGTTATGGCTGTTCCTCTTATTGTAGTGTTTGCATTGCTTATGTCTATGCTTTTGAATATGAAGATAAGAGGAAAGGGTATATTCAGAACAATATACTTCCTGCCGGTTATTATCGTAAGCGGACCTGTTATGGGATATATTACAAGTGAATCAAGCTCTATACAGGCAGTTGATTTTTCGATGGTTGAGGAGATACTGATATCAGTGCTGCCTGTGTGGCTGGCAACGGGAGTGAGCTTTATATTCCAGAACATACTTATGATGCTTTGGTATTCAGGAGTACAGATACTTATATTCCTTGCAGCATTGCAGAAGATAGATACCTCCTTGTATGAAGCAGCCAAAATTGACGGAGGTTCAGGCTGGGAGTGCTTTTGGAAAATTACCCTTCCTACAATTAAGCCTATGCTCCTCTTAAACGCATTATATACGGTTGTATTCCTTTCACAGGATTCACTTATAAGTCCTGTAATAGACAGAATATCAACACTTGTTTCCCAGAATATTGAAGGCTATGGCTATACGGCTACATATTCCTTAATGTACTCATTTGTCATATTATTATTTGTAGGTATTGTTGCCTTAGCGTTTAAGTCTAAGAAGGATGTATATGAAAAGCAGATTAAGAAAACAAAGAAGCTTGAGAAGAAGACAAGAAAGCATCTTGCTAAGCACAGGAAGCAGCTTGTAAAGAATGAGATTAAGCTTCAAAAGGCATTAGAGAAGGAAAAGAAAATGATTGCCGCAGGAAAGAATTTGAAGGGAGGAAACTTTGATGAGTAAAAAAGAAAAACAGCCAAAGGAAAAAGTTAAAAAACAGAAAACTCCCTTTACAAAAGAAAAGTTTAAGAAAATATTAATGGGCACAAAGGATGACATGGGACTATTGAAAAAAATTGCAGTTTATGCTATACTTATCTGCGTTGGTTTTATGTTCCTGTCACCGGTTATAAAGGTATTTGCAACAAGCTTAATGTCACTGGCGGATTTGCTTGACTCAGCGGTTAATTGGCTTCCGTCAACGGCTAACTGGGATAACTACAAAAACGCCATGAATTCCATGAATTATGCAAAGGCAATAAAGGACAGCTTTATTATAGCTCTTGTGCCTACAGTCATAAATGTGGTTATGTGTTCTGTTATAGGATATGGACTTGCAAGATACAGCTTTAAGCTCAAGGGTATATTATTTATGTTTGTTATACTTGCCTTTGTGCTTCCGCAGCAGCTGACTTTGACGCCTACCTATGAATTGTATTCACAGCTGCAGCTTACAGGCTCCATTCTTCCGTTTATTATTCCGAATGTATTCGGACAGGGATTGAATGCATCCATATTTATACTGATATCATGGTCGTTCTTTAAGCAGATACCAAATGCGTTAATGGAGGCGGCGCAGATAGACGGAGCAGGTCATGCAAAGCAGTTCTTTAAGATTGCCATTCCATCGTCAATAGGCGCCATGGTAGTTATATTCCTGTTTTCGTTTGTTTGGTACTGGAACGAGGATTACCTTACAAACCTGTACTTCTATAACTTTACTGCAGGCTCTGCAAACAGATATCAGTTCCAACCTGTTATTAACCAGCTTGCCAAGTTTGACAGCAACTTCAATTCTGCAGCTAATTCATCTCAGGCAGAGGTTACAACCTCATATGCTAATACCGGAATGAGAATGGCGGCTACAATGCTTGCGATTGCGCCGCTTTTGATTGTATATTTTATTATGCAGAAGCAGTTTGTTGAAAGCGTTGACAGAGCAGGTATTACAGGAGAATAATTTATCAAATGATAAAGTTATTTTTAAAGCTTTAGGGAAATATATATGGCACCGCAGGGTGCCGTATATTCCAAATAAATGCACTTAAGTTATTTGCCTTAACGAAAGTGCGGACGGATTTTATCCGAAAAATAAAAAAAGGGAAAATAAAAAAAGGAGGATTGTGTTATGGCAAAAAATATTAAGAAGTCATTATGTTTACTTCTTACTGTTACAATGATTGCTACACTCTTCATCGGCTGTGGAAAGAAGGAAAGCGGACCATCTGCTCCAAAGGCGCAGCTTAATCCAATGGATGACACAAAATCAGTTGAACTGACATATTTCTACTGGGAAGATGAGCACATTGTAAACTCACTGGCAGAAGGATGGGCTGCAGCGCATCCAAATGCAAAATTAACAACACATATGACAACAACAGACACAAACAATCAGGATATCTTAAACCTTGCTACATCAAACAGCGTACCTGATGTATTCTGGATTGTTGGTACACCTGAGAACTTTATCAAGCAGGGACTTTTATATGATATGTCTGATATGTGGGGTGCAGATAGCGATGCACAGAACGTTATCGGCGGCGTAAATGATTTTAAGCTTGGTATGTTTGGTACAGAGGGTAAGTGGACGACACCTGTAAAGTTTTTCCCTACAGTAATGTTCTTAAATCTTACTACATTCCAGACATTAAATCATGATATGCCATCATATGACTGGACATGGGAAGAGTTTGAAGAGGTTGTTGCAGATATGTCAACACAGTACAACGGAAAGCAGTACTTCGGTATTTCAGAGGCTTGTACAGTTATTACATTCTATCCTATAGCAAATGACCCTGATTGTATCGGTGAGTTTGGCTGGGACGGAAAATCATTCGACCTTACAGACTGGGCTGACGGTCTTGACTTAGAGAAGGAATTTATCGACCGTAAGTATAAGGCTCCTGTACCAGGCGGAACATCATACGGAAGTGATGACGAGTACCTTACAGAGCTTTACGGAGAAGTTCTTCATACACAGGATAAGGGCTATGCGGCTATAAGAAGCGACCAGTGGTGGTGCTGGGAGAGATACTGGAATGATTATTCATTCTACTCAAACAACACATACTTTGTTCCTTATACAATGCCACATACAGAAGCAAATAAGGACAGCAAGAACATGTTTGCAACTATTGACTTTGGCGCTATTTCTTCTATGACAGCTAACCCTCTTGAGTCATACTACTTACTTAAGTACATGACATGGGGTCCTGAAGGCTGGAATTGGAAGCTTGACCATCGTGAAGAAATCAAGAAGACAGCTATTGAAGCAGCAGGCGGAAATCCTGACGGCTTCTGGACAGGTGAAGCTGATGAAACAACAGGCGGAGAGGTTATTAACAACTGCCCAATCACAAGAGATAAGGAAGTATGGGATAAGTATAAGAAGTTCCATCCAAATCCTGAGACAGGTGATGAGTTAGCTGATAAGCTTAAGGAAGTAAACGTAGACCCTAACGCAAGAATCGAAGCGTTTGAAGCATTCTGGGAGAACGTACTTGCATCTAAGTGGACATGTTACGGCTCACAGCAGATTCCTGGATTTGATTCATGGTTGAATGGACCATATTTCAAGGGAACTGATTATGTTGCAGGACAGGAAGGCGTTGAGAATGCAGTTATTCATGGTAATGCAGGAAGCGCATCTCAGTTCGTACAGACCTTGACAGACAGCGCAAACGCATCAGCACAGGAATACAAGCAGATTCTTGATGATATGATTCAGAAGCAGGGCAATTAATTAACACAAAAAAATAATAATTATTATTCAAAATCCCTTCCTCCCACAGTGAAAGCTGTGGGAGGTTTTTTTTGCGCACAGGGGCACGTAAGGAAATCATCAGCTTTGCTGTACGCATCCTGCGTGGCGAGTAGTGGGGGAGAATATTTCCCTACTCAATTATAATAGGAAATTACGTCACGCAAGCCACAAATTCGGCTCTGCCAAATTTGCATGTGTCGGCTTTAGACGATACTTTTTTGTGGAAAAACATGGATTTATCCGGTTGAATAATTATTATGTATCATATATAATATAGCTATATGTTTTATAGGTGGAAAGGAGAAGAAAATGGCTATAGAAGAAATATCGCGTATACCGGTGGGGGATATGATGCTTGTATACGAGCAGGAAACTGATTCAAGGACAGTGGGCTTTTACATTATTCCCATGTCAATGAATGACGAGGATAATAAGAAAAAGAAGTTTTACCGTATTAATTCCATGGTACAGCTTAAGCTGGTTGGGGATATTTATCCAAACTGTTATGGACACGGCTCATCTATGCGTAACGGAGAGTCATCAAACCTTTTAGATTATGACAGTCAGGTAGTGGCGGAGACAGACGACGGAATAGTTATAAAGACATATCTTAAGGATAACAGAGGCTGGGACGTAATCCATGAAGTGAGATACTACAGCGGTGACTTAAGCTTTGAGATGAAAAATATCATAACAAATAATTCTCCAAATGATATAACCATGGAAATGATAAGCAGCTTTGAGCTTTCAAAGCTTTCTCCGTTCCTTGAGGGAGACGGACACGACAGTCTCTTAGTCCATAGGCTGAGAAGCAAGTGGAGCCATGAGGGAAGACTGCATACAGAGACAGTTGAGGACCTGCAGCTTGAGCCGTCCTGGTCTACATGGTCGGTAAGCTGTGAGAGATATGGTCAGACAGGCTCCATGCCTGTAAAGAAATTTTTCCCATTTATAGCTATTGAAGATACCAAAAATGAAGTTTTATGGGGAGTGCAGCTTGCCCATGAGGCTTCATGGCAGATGGAAATCTACAGGCAGGATGACGGACTTCACATATCAGGGGGACTTGCAGACAGAGAGTTTGGTCACTGGATGAAAACCTTAAAGCATGGAGAAACCTTTGAGACGCCTACCGCCATAGTCAGCACATGTAAGGGCGGCGGTATAGATATGATATGCCACAGACTGACACAGGCAGGTCAGAAGTATGCAGATAAGGCTCCCGAAAGCGAACAGCATCTTCCTATAATATTTAATGAGTATTGTACCACATGGGGAAATCCTTCACATGAAAATATATCAGGGATTGTAAATGCCATTAAGGATAAGGGCTTTGAGTATTTTGTTATAGACTGCGGCTGGTTTAAGGAGGACGGAATACCTTGGGATATAAGCATGGGGGATTATAATGTTTCCCCGACACTGTTTCCGGAGGGACTTGAAAAAACAGTGGAGCTTATAAAAGAAAATAACATGAAGCCGGGAATTTGGTTTGAGATTGACAATGTGGGACGTGCAGCTAAGGCTTATGAGGAGCAGAAGGAGCATTTCCTTACAAGAGACGGTTATCCTGTTACAACATACAGCAGACGCTTCTGGGATATGAACGACCCGTGGGTAGATAATTATCTTACGGAAAAAGTCATAGGTACATTAAATAAATATGGCTTTGAATACATGAAAATGGATTATAATGACACAATAGGCATTGGAGCTGACGGCGCTGAGTCTCTTGGGGAAAAGCTTCGTCAGAATATGGAGGGCAGCGTAAATTTTGTGAGAAAGGTGAAGGAGCAGGTTCCGGGAATTATTCTTGAAAACTGTTCGTCAGGAGGACATAAGCTTGAGCCTCTTATGATGGGTATATGCTCTATGGCGTCCTTTTCAGATGCCCATGAGACAGAGGAGATACCTATTGTTGCGGCAAATCTCCACAGGGCAATACTTCCACGTCAAAGCCAGATATGGGCTGTTATCAGAAGGACAGACAGCCTGAAGCGCATAGGATATTCTATTGCAAATACATTTCTTGGAAGAATGTGTCTGTCAGGTGACGTTACAGAGCTAAGTGACGAACAATGGGATGTGATTGACAGAGGTATATCATTCTACAGGGAAATTGCGCCTATCATTAAGTATGGCTACACATACAGGGTGGGAGCGAAAATAACAAGCGAGAGACATCCTCATGGCTGGCAGGGAGTTATCAGAGTGGGAGAGAACGGCGAGGCATATGTGCTTATCCATATGTTTTACGGTGAGCTGCCTGATACTATTGATATTGCACTTCCAAAGGATTGTCCGCAGAATATAGCAAATATATATTCTGATGTGAAGGATGCGGATATAACCGTAGAGAACGGCGTGTTAAGGTATAAGCCTACAGATGTAATGAGAGCCGTAGCGGTGCGGTTAACAAGGTAGAATACAAAAAAGGAATTTGTAAACAGCTTATTAATACAGCCTTTTTGTGAAAATGCTGCTTTTAGAGGATAAATTATCTTGAAAGTAAAAAGTCTTATGAAAAACTTTATTATAACTTAAAAATATCTTTATTAGAAAGGAAAATAATATGAAACACAACAATTTTTATGTAAGACCATATGTGAAGAACTGGAATAATCCTGAATCAGACAGTCTGCACCTAGAGTACAGCTATGACAAGGAAACATGGTACAGTCTTAATGGCAATAACGGTATTCTTTTTGCAAAGGGCGGCTTGGGAAGAATGACAGAGCCGCAGATAGTAAAGGAAGGAGAGGATAAGTTTAAGGTGTATGCAAAGGATGCCCTTGACAGCTCCAAGACATATGTATATGAGACAAGTGACCTTATTAACTACAGCGACGAGAAAGTCGAGGAAACTGCAAAAATCAAAGACTATACAAAGCCAAATGACATTGTTGAAATATCAAAGGAGCTATTGGACAAGCTTAACAATGTTTTCGGAAAGCCTGAGCCTGTAGTTATAGAAAGCGTAGAGAATGTAACTGTGGAGGTAAAGGCAGGAGAGCCGGCAGAGCTGCCAAAAAAGGTTATGGTAACATATTCTAACGGCATGAAGGAGGAGAAAAGCGCTTCATGGGAGGCTGTGGATACAGCTACAGCCGGAACAAAGACCGTAAAGGGTACTGTTTCAGAAAGATTTTATTTAAATCCTCTTATTTACCACAGAGCCGACCCATGTATATATAAGCATACAGACGGAACCTATTACTTTGTTGCTTCCTATACTGATGATGAGCATAATCTTGTGGGAGAGTACCAGTACAGATATATTCTTTTAAGAAAAGCATCCTCCCTTGAGGATTTAGCAGACAATTCAGGAAGATATGAGGAGAGGTGTGTATTTACAAAGGCTCCTGTGGCAGGAAATAACAGCCCTCATATCTGGGCTCCGGAATTTCACTTTATAAACGGTGATTTTTATATTTATTTTACTACCTGTATAGACGATAACGACTGCTGGTCAATAAGGCCTCACGTTATGAGATGCCAGGGTGACCCTATGAAGGACGAGTGGGAGGTTATAGGACGCGTACAGACTACTACTACAGATTCTATTGCATTTACGGAATTTTCTTTAGACCACACAGTGCTTCAGCAT
Organism: uncultured Lachnospiraceae bacterium; assembly: GCA_910584685.1. Taxonomy (GTDB): domain Bacteria; phylum Bacillota; class Clostridia; order Lachnospirales; family Lachnospiraceae; genus CAG-303. The sequence continues at coordinate 117,189 of CAJUAO010000006.1, forward strand.
AAGGGAGAGCTTTACTTCTTCTGGGCAGAAAAGCATCCGAAGGTGGTTGGCGCAAATGTAGGGGGAGATTATGATGAAAATGCAGTACAGGTAAATTCAGACATTTATGTTGCAAAAATGGTAAATCCATGGACAATAGATTCAAGCAGAATTTGCAAGGTAGTAGAGCCGGAATATAATTGGGAGCTTCACGGATTTCCTGTATGTGAGGGACCTGCTGTTTTAGTAAGAAACGGAAAGGTCTTTATGGCATATTCCGCAAGCGGTACGGACGCCCTTTATTGCATGGGTATGTGTACGGCAGACGCAGATGCGGACTTGTTAGAGCCAAAGAGCTGGACAAAGTCGCCGTATCCAGTATTCCAAAGCTCACGCGAGACAGGACAGTACGGACCGGGACACAACAGCTTCACTTATGATGACGAGGGAAATGATATTATAGTATATCATGCAAGACAGGAGGAAAGATATCTTGTTGACCCGGGCTATCAACCGCTTTATGATGCAGGAAGAAACGCATGTCTTTCAAGGGTATATTGGAATCCTGACGGAACGCCTAATTTTTCAGTACCATTCCCAAGCGGAGAGCCAAAGGAGGTAAAGACAGAGTTTACGGCTACGGTTGTAGTGAAATAATAATTTGTACGTTAAAAATATGTTTTTTCTCACATGGAATCCGGGTATGTCCCATTAAAAGGCTCTAGGAAGCGGAATGGGGAGGGCTTAAGGGGAGGCAGGCAGCTAAATATAATTTTTTAAAGCTTCGGAACATGGAAGAAATTCTATCAACAAAATACCGCCACCTTCTAAGCTGCGAGCGTAACTCGCAAGGGGCTAAAGAGCAAGCCCCCTGCTCAGACAGACGCTCTACGCTAAGAAGCTGACGGTATTTCGTTGATGAATTTCTAACCATATTCCTCAATGCTTTAAAAAATTATATTTAGCTGCCCTGCCGTCCCAAGCTCACTTTATTCTCTCATTCTGAATACAGCCATAAGTAAATCAACAGGCCTTACATCCTCAAGCCAAAGCTCATATTTATGAGAATTTGACAATATTGTATCTATGCTTCCGGCAAATAGATTCTTAACAAGCTCCTTACAAATTACGGACAGTTCAGTGGTTTTATCATCCTTTGCAAGCAGCCGTTCAAGTAAATATGTTAAGCTGTTAATCTGCCCGTCTGAGATAATGGCTGTTATCTTTGTGATATCAGCCGTATAATCATTGATTTTAATATAACGCGCATTTTCGATTTGTACACATTCTGTAAAGAAAAAATCATTATACGGGGTTTTAAACTCAGAGCTTCTTTTCCTAATCCAGCAATAATCCGTGTAAGCAGGTAAATTATTAACGCTGTCAATATCAAACACCGGTTTAATATTTCTCTCTACAAACTCAGTCTTATCCTTAGCTATATAATCTTCCATAAGGATAACGGTATCGGCGTATCTTAAATATTCACCGGAGCCGCCTATAACAAGCAGGGTAGATATTCCCATTTGTTTAAGCTCTGTTATACGGCTGGTAAAGGGAATTATAGGCTCCTTTTTAACAAGTCTTTGCATATTTGAATCTCTTATCATAAAGTTTGCTGCGCTTGTATCTTCATCAATCATTAGAAGTCTGCATTCTCCATATATGGCCTCTATTATGTTTGCAGCCTGAGACACGCTCCCGCTTGCCTTTGGAGTGTGAAAGCTGTGAATGCTTTCACTTCCCGGGATATACGTAAAAAATGGAGAAAGGTCTGTATTGTTTATATATCTTCCATCCTCCGCATATATTTTACATGCGCTTTCATCAGCGATTACATATTCCCTCCCATCTCCTGAAACGTGATTGTATATGCCCGCTTCTATGGCATTAAGCAGGGTGCTTTTTCCCGAATATGCGCCTCCGGTAATTACGGTAATTCCTCTGGGTATACCCATTCCGGTTATTATATTGTCAGGTGACAGCTTTATTTTAACCTGTAATGGTGCAGGAGAAATAAAAGGTATTGCATTTTTCATGGGTGCGTCAGACTCTCCGTCCCGGGGAAAAATACTTCCGTTTCCGACAAACGCCGTAAGATTGTTTTCCTTTAGGTATTTTCTGATTGTCATCTGATTTTTATATAAGCATATATGAGCCTGCAGCTTTAATGTATCTATAGCCTTTAGCCTTTCATAAATAAGCTCAATAATAGCCCTGACAGCGCGAAATGCGCTTTTGCCGTTGAGATTTACTTCATTTATCAACGGTGCGCTAAAATGTATTTTTATCCGAAATGCCTTCTTTTCTTCAATGTAAATACAGCCGTTTCTTTTTTGGATTATGGAATTTACCTCTTGGGCTGAAAACTCCGGCTTTTCTCTTGAGCTTTTCTTATCATTTTTATATTCCGCTGATAATTCGTTTATATGGCTTGAAATATTTCTTAAAATAAAATCCTCATAAGGGATTAGGTAAGTGTTTTCTTGTAAATTATCCATATTTTCTAAAATAATAAGCTGTTGCGGAACGAAAACATAAATAATCATTTTTTCAACAGTTCTGAGGCCTGTTCCCTGAAAGCTGAAGGACAGTTCGTTGTAGTTAAAAATCTTTTCATCTTCAACAGGCTGCATGGAGCTGCTGATACTGCTTATATAAACCTGTCGGTCTGTGTAAAGCTTTTGTAAATACTCTTTTCTCTGCGTGTGGCCTGAAATAATTAATTTCTTAAATTTGTTCATAAATACCTCTCTTAAAATATTTTCCTTTTTGTTTTTTATAGAAAATATTGCAGCGTAAAAGAACAAAAAAGCATACCAATAACGGCATGCCCTAACCACATTATAATTATTTAATTTCATAAAGCTGATATGCAAAATCTGTTATACAAAAATTTGATATGCAAAAGCTATTTTGCAAAATCCGCTATGCAAAAGCTGCTACGCAGATAGAGAAATTAAAATAGTGGTTAATATAACATCCGACTTATATAATCCTGTTCTTGTCATATTAACCACCTCTTTTCCTATACCTGCAATATTCTGCGTATAATGATAGCATATGAAGATAAGTTAGTCAAGAATTAAAAATTTCAGATACATGTTACATAAAAACTTCAGAGGAATGTTACTATTATGTAAAAAAGGAAAAGCAGGCTAGTTCAATTAATAATTTAGTTACAGGTAATAGTAACATATGATATAATTATTCCATTGAAAGCAGAAAATTGCAGGCTTGCGTCCGCATGGCATCCGCAAATCTGTAAGCGCAGCCGTGCTTTGCGCAGCCGTGCTTTGCGCATATAAAGCCATGCAGAAATGAGGTAAAAATGTTAGAAGATTTATTGGCAGAGAAAACGGCTCTATTTGAAACGGGCGTACATACGGAGCTGCGGGCCCATGAAAACCGTGGCAGAGGCGTAGCTTTAAATCAGGGAAATCTTGTGGAAAATAACCGGATAGAGGTATCAGGCGTTTGCGCAAGAGCCTACAAAAACGGCGTTTACGGATTATCTGCATCAGCAGAGTATTCCGGTGACAAGATTGAAGCGGTGCTTCGCGCAGCTACTGAAAATGCTTTATTTATGGATAAAAGAATAAATAAAGGCAAGGGTATGATACCGGTGATAACGCCGGGGTATGTTAAGCTTAACAAGGATATTATAGATACACAGCAGAAAAGAATAATAGAGTTATGTAAGGAAACGGATAATTATATAGCAAAAAAATATACGGATATTTCCAGCAGGCTTGTAACATATTCAGAGGATTCCATGGAAAAGATACTTTACACATCTGACGGCTATAACGGACATACTACCTTGCCAAGGTGCTATATATTTATTACCATGTGCGCGGAAACAAAGGAGGGAAAGCCTGTTGAGCATTTTGCGGCAATAGGGGGCTATGGAAGCTTTGACGACAACTTTTCAAATCATGAGCATATTTATGAAAGGATTGATAAGCTGCACAAAGAGTTAATGGATAAGAGAGAGGGAGTATATCCCGAGGCAGGCTATAAGACAGTTATTCTGGGAGGAATGATGTCAGGAATGCTTTCCCACGAGGCTGTGGGACACACTGTTGAGGCGGACTTAGTACTTGGCGGCTCAGTGGCGGCGTCAGCCCTTAATGAAAGAGTTGCATCAGAGAAGGTAAGTCTTGTGGATTTCGCCCATACTGCCTTTGGCAAACCGACACCCCTGCCTGTATATCTTGACGATGAGGGCGTACCGGCGGAGGATGCTGTTCTTATAAAGGACGGGATACTGACAGGATACATGAATAACAGGGAAAGCGCCATGCATTTTGGAATGAAGCCCTTGGGAAATGCAAGAGCCTATAGCTTTTCAAGCGAGCCTCTTGTAAGAATGAGGAATACAAGCATACTTCCGGGAACAGACAAGCTTGAGGATATGATAGCTTCTGTTGACGACGGCTACTATCTGCTTCAATCCCAGAACGGTCAGGCAGATTTGACAGGTGAGTTTATGTTTGGCGTATCTATGGGATATGAAATAAAAAAGGGTAAAATAGGACGGGCGCTGCTTGATACAACCGTTACAGGCGTAGCTTTCGATATGCTTAAAACAGTTGATATGGTTTCAGATAAGGTTATATGGTCAAGCTCAGGCTATTGCGGTAAAAAACAGCCAATGCCGGTAGGTATGGGAGGTCCGGCCCTCCGATGTAAAATAATGATGGGAGGCAGGTAAAATGTCTGATATAAAGAAGATTTTAGATAATGCAAAAAAAAGAATGATTGAAAAAGGCGCGGATAAGGGACAGATATTTGTCACCGAATCTGAGGCAAGGGAATTTAATGTAGAAAGCGGAGAGTTTACTCTGCTTAGGACAGTTTTTACCTCGGATATAAATATAATTGTATACAAGGCTCAGAGAAAGGGTGAATATTATACCAACAGGATTGATGATGAAGCTGTAAACAATGGGGTGGATATGGCTGTCACATCAACAGAGTCAGGTGAATATGACGAAGCCTATGATATAGCGCCATATCAGGGAAACATACAGGCAGACAAGGGAGTTTACGAGCCTGATACGGATATGCTTTTTACGAGAACAAAGGAATTAATAGACGACATAACAAAAAATCATCCAAAGATTGTAATTAACCGGCTGATAGTGTCCCACAACAGAAGACATATGGTGTTTGGCAATACAAACGGAACATTTTGTGACGAATATATAGGCTCATATGGTATTTCACTGGGAATCGCAGCCCATGAGGGTGATAAGAGCACATCCCTTCGCAACAGCTTCGCTGTCACTGATAATCTTGATAAGCCGTTTATTGAACTTGGAAATATAAGAAATCATATTTTAATTACAGAGTCCCAGCTTGCCGCAGAGCCTATGGAGGGTAAGTTTACGGGAACTATGGTTGTTATGCCGGATTGTATAGGTATGTTTATAAGCCCTCTGAGTAATTTTGTAAGCGATTACAGTATTTTAAACGGCACAAGCATATGGCTTAATAAGCTGGGAGAGCAGGTGGCAGACAGCAGGGTTACAATAAAAATTGACCCGTGTGACAAGCGTATTATATGCGGTGAAACCTTAAGCTTTGACGGCTTTAAGTCAGAGCCTTATTTTCTCATTAAGGAGGGCAGGCTTGAAAGCTTTATGATAAACCAGTATACTTCCAAAAAAACAGGCTATAAGCAGGCTAAAAACGGAAGCTTCAGCGTAGTTATGGATAGGGGCGACAGGTCTGTTAATGATATTATAGGCAGCATAGACAGGGGAATTATTGTCGGGGGCTTTTCAGGAGGACAGCCGGGAATAAACGGAGACTTTTCAGGAGTTGCAAAAAACAGCTTTTTAATTGAAAATGGAATGATAACGAGGCCGGTAACGGAGGTAATGATTAACGGCAATATTGCAGATATGTTTATGAATATTGAAGGCATATCAGAGGAAACCGTCTGCGACGGATACGACGTGCTTCCATATATGGCTTTTAACGGTATTATTGTGTCGGGAAAATAAAGCCATAACAGGTTTACACAAATTTCTCTTGAATAAAACGTCAATATACTATAAAATTAACATTAAGAAATATGAACGGTGTATAAAATTTTATATCAGGAGGTAGAACTTATGAATGTGTACACGACGGAAAAGATTAGAAATGTGGTGCTGTTAGGCCACGGCGGGGCAGGAAAGACGAGTCTGGCGGAATCTATGGCATATCTTGCAGGAATTACAACAAGAATGGGAAGGGTTGAGGATGGAAATACCATAAGCGATTTTGGCAAGGAGGAGCAGAAAAGGAAAATTTCCATACATACGTCAGTAATCCCTATTGAGTGGGAGGGCAGCAAAATAAATATACTGGACACGCCGGGATATCAGGATTTCGTCGGAGAGACGGAGGAAGCGGTAAGCGCCGCCGACGCGGCAATTATTGTAGTGTCGGGAAAGTCAGGGGTTGAGGCAGGAACAGAAAAGGCATGGGAGCTTTGTGAGAAATATAAGCTTCCAAGAATCATATATGTTACAGGTATGGACGCCGATAACGCTTCATTTAAAAACGTTGTGGAAGCCTTGACGCAGATGTACGGAAAAAGAATAGTTCCCTTCCATTTTCCAATAAGGGAAAATGAAAAATTTGTAGGATATATAAACGTAGTAAGTGAAAATGCAGAAAGATGGAAGGACAAGACGGTAGTTGAGTGTGAAATTCCTGATTACAGCAGGGAAAATCTTGATTTATACAGAAATATCCTTATGGAGGCCGTTGCAGAGACAAGCGAAGAATTTATGGAGAGATACTTTGCCGGAGAAAAATTTTCAGAAAATGAAATAAGGTCTGCCTTAAGAGTAAATGTTATAGACGGCTCCCTTGTGCCTATTACAATGGGCTCAAATATCCTGTGTCAGGGAACCTACGCGCTGATAGACGATATAGTTAAGTATCTTCCAAGTCCTGAAAACAGGGAAATAGCCGGAATAAACATGAACACAAAGGAAGTGTTTTTAGCAAATTACGATTTTGCAAAGGCAAAGTCTGCGTATGTGTTTAAAACCATTGTTGACCCGTATATAGGAAAGTATTCACTTATAAAGGTATGCTCGGGAGTGTTCAAGACTGACGACGTTATTTATAACAGTGAAAAGGATATTGAGGAGAAGATAAGCAGGCTTTATGTTCTTCGGGGAAGTAAGCCTATAGAGGTGCCTGAGCTTCATGCGGGAGATATAGGAGCTATAGCAAAGCTGACGGCGGCAAGGACAGGAAACACTCTTTCAACTAAGGCAAATACCATAGTATACGGAAAATTTGATATTTCAAAGCCATATACAGCCATGAGATATAAGGTGCCTAATAAAAACGATATAGACAAGGCGGCTCAGGCGCTGCAAAAGCTGTCCCACGAGGATTTAACCCTGAAGATTGTAAACGATTCCGAAAACAGGCAGCTTCTTCTTTACGCAATAGGAGAATTACAGCTTGAAATAATACAGAGCAGGCTTGAAAATGAATATAAATGTAAAATAGAATTAAGCAATCCAAAGGTTGCATTCCGTGAAACCATAAAAAAGACATCTGACGCAGAATATAAATATAAAAAGCAGTCGGGAGGACACGGACAGTACGGCCATGTAAAAATAAGGTTTGAGCCGTCGGGGAATACAGAGCTTCCATATGTATTTGAACAGGAGGTTGTGGGAGGAGCAGTGCCGAGGAACTTTTTCCCGGCAGTTGAAAAGGGCTTGCAGGAATCTGTTATTAAGGGGCCAATGGCTGCCTATCCTGTAGTTGGCGTAAAGGCTACGCTTTACGACGGCTCATCCCATTCGGTGGATTCTTCGGAAATGGCATTTAAGATGGCTACTATTCAGGCGTTCAGAAAGGGCTTTATGAATGCTGCTCCGGTATTGCTTGAGCCTGTTATGAAATTAAAAGTAACAATTCCTGATAAATATTCCGGCGACGTAATGGGTGATTTAAACAAACGCCGTGGAAGGGTGCTGGGAATGAACCCCGCAGGAAACGGAAGACAGGTTATAGAGGCTGATATTCCTATGATGGAATTAACAGGCTATTGTACGGTGCTCCGCTCAATAACAGGAGGAAGAGGCAGCTATGAATATGAATTTGAAAGATATGAGCAGGCGCCTAAGGAAATTCAGGAGGCGCAGGTAAAAGAAAGGGCAGGAAAGGTAGCGGAAGGAAATATAGAATAAAAAATTTTAATTGAATATATTTCATGAGTATATGGGGCTGTTGCAAAATAGATTAGCAATTATCTATGGAGCAACGGCTTCATTTTGTGATTTTTTTATTCGTCTTATTTTTAAGGAAAAATGTATAGTAGAATTAAAAATTGTTCATTATTTATTATATGAAAATAAAAATAATGGAGGATGTAGGAATGTCATTAATTGGAAAAGAAATAGGAGATTTTAAGACGTGGGCTTTTGTAAACAATGATTTTAAGGAGATAGCCAGGAAGGATGTTGTCGCGCAGTGGTCAGTATTTTTCTTTTATCCTGCGGACTTTACCTTTGTATGTCCGACGGAGCTTGAGGATTTGGCAAATAAGTACGAGGATTTTAAAAAGATAAACTGTGAGATATACAGCGTATCCTGCGATACTCATTTTGTTCATAAGGCGTGGCATGACGCGTCAGACACCATAAAGAAAATAAAGTATCCTATGCTGGCAGACCCTACAGGCGCCATAGCCAGAGATTTTCAGGTAATGATAGAAAGCGACGGCATGGCGGAGAGAGGAAGCTTTATAATAAATCCTGCGGGTAAAATAGTGGCCTATGAAGTAATAGCCGGAAACGTGGGAAGAAATGCAGATGAGCTTTACAGGCGGGTTTTAGCTTCACAGTTTGTGGCAGAGCATGGAGACGAGGTATGTCCTGCAAAATGGCAGCCGGGAGAAAAGACGTTAAAGCCAAGCCTTGACCTTGTAGGACTTTTATAGCTTTGGAGGTCAGAGCTTATGAGTACGGTAAAGGCGACAGAAAATCTGTATGACGTTATTATTGTAGGAGCAGGGCCGGCAGGGCTGTCTGCCGCCATATATGCGGCAAGGGCAAAGTATAGGGTGCTTGTTCTTGAAAAGGAAAAAATAGGAGGCCAGATAACCATTACTTCCGAAATAGTAAATTATCCCGGCGTGGAAAAATCAGACGGCGAAAGACTGACGTCATCTATGAGGGTACAGGCGGAAAATTTCGGAGCGGAATTTTCTATAGAAGAAGTAACGGACATGGAGCTTGAGGGAGATATAAAATTTATTCACACAAATAACAGGGATTACAGAGCCCTTGGGGTGGTTATAGCAGTCGGAGCAAATCCCAGAAGGCTGGGCTTCCCGGGAGAAGAGGAGTTTATGGGAAGGGGAGTGGCATACTGCGCCACCTGCGACGGAGAGTTTTTTATGGGGAAAGAGGTATTTGTTGTGGGAGGCGGCTTTGCAGCCGTAGAGGAAGGGATTTTTTTAACAAAATACGCAAGGAAAATCACCATGATAGTCCGTGAGGAGGATTTTACCTGCGCAAAAACCGTGGCTGAGCAGGTGAAGGGTTATGAGAAAACGGGACAGATAGAGGTTAAATTTCATACGGAGGTAGAGGAGGTGGGCGGAAGCTCTGTCTTAAGCTATGCGGCGTTTAAGGATAATTTAACCGGAGAAAGCTGGGAATACAGGCTGGAGGAAGGCTTTGGAATGTTTATATTTGCAGGCTATGTTCCAAATACAAAATGGCTTAATAATCAGGTGGAGCTTGATAAGCAGGGCTATATAGTTACCGACGTAAACAGAAAAACCAGCGTAGACGGAGTATATGGGGCAGGGGACGTATGTATAAAAAATTTAAGACAGGTAGTAACAGCCGTAGCTGACGGAGCGACAGCGGCAACCTCTCTTGAGAAATACGTTTCGTCTGTCCATGAAAGTCTTGGAATACCTGAGCTATCGGTAAAAGGCGCAGGCAATAAAGAAAGCGGCGATATGGGTATTGTGGGAAACGGAGGGGAAGAAAACAGTACCTTAAAGAATAATTCCTTAGAAGACGCACATGATACAGGACAATTTATTTCACCGGATATGCATAGTAAACTTAAGGAAGTATTTGAAAAATTTTCTTCAACCGTAACCATAAAGGCAAGGCTTGATGAGGGAAGCCTGTCAGGGGAAATAGAAGAATTTTTAAGGGAGCTTGAGACTGTTACTGATAAGGTAAGGATAGAGCTGCATAAGGATAACGACGGAAAATATATTCCATCCATGGAGCTTTATAATGAAGACGGCAGCTACAGCGGCATAAGCTTTCATGGAGTACCGGGAGGCCACGAATTTAATTCCTTTATAATAGCGCTGTATAATGTGGCGGGAGCAGGGCAGGCAGTTACAGATAAGGTTATGGAAAAAATAAAAACCGTAAGTGAAAATACAAATATTAAAATTATGGTATCTCTTTCATGTACAAAATGCCCCGAGGTGGTTATGGCAGCCCAGCGTATAGCGTCCCTGAACAAAAATGTACAGGCAGAAATGTTTGACTTAAGGCATTATACGGATATAAAAGATAAGTATAGCATAATGAGCGTACCATGCATTATTATAAATGACAGTAAGATTCTATTTGGGAAAAAAAGCATGGAAGAAATATTGGAGGAGCTGTAGCAGGAATTTCATATAGAGAAAAAAGGCTGCCCCGCTAAGAAAAAAGCCTATTATATTTAAGGAAAATACCATTAATTAACAGTATGTATAATATAGGCGCTATTCTTAGCGGGGCAGCCTTGCTGCTTCGTAATGAAGTGAAATGAACATGAATATATGTAAAATCAAATGACTTACTTCCTTTTCGCCATTTTGATATTGTTTTTAGTCGGTACTAATCTTGTGCAGACTTTTGTAAGAACAAGGTCAGTGCCTTTTTGCTATAAGAATATGATAAAACCAAATTGTGTTTTTATGGTGAAAAAAGTATAAATTGATTGTGAAATAAAGGGTACTCCATTAAGAAATTTACATATTAAAAAGCAGAAAACTTCAATTTGTGAGCAGTATGTATCATTGAAAAAAGCGTTTATATAGCATATAGTAATTAAATTAAAAAATAAATTTTCAATAAATGCTTGAATAAGCTAACTAAAATTGGAGGAGCACTATGAGTAATCAGATTAATTTAACTGTAGATACAACCGAAAAAAAGCAGAGCTTTGGAGATATGTTCGGTATATTTTTTGAGGATTTAAACCATGCGGCAGACGGAGGCTTATATGGAGAGCTTATAAGAAACCGTTCCTTTGAGTTTGACGAGATTGACAACAGAAGCTACAATCACCTTACAGCATGGAATATATCAGGTCTTAAGAACGACGGGGAAAACGGCTCTCTTAAGCAGGAAGTCAATACCGATAATATATATGGAACATACGCTATAGAAAATGAAATGCCTCTTTCGGAAAAGAATCCCCACTATCTTACCGTAAATATAAAAGAAGGCAATATGTATGATATTTCAAAAAATGTTTCCATTGTTAATGAGGGCTTTAATACGGGACTTTTTCTTGAAAAGGGAAAGGAATATAATTTTTCAATATATTGCATGTGCTATGAAAATGATATGAGCCTGATGGTTTCACTGACAGACGGGGAAGAGGAGCTTGCGGAAAATGTAATAGCGGCTGCGGGAGACGGCTGGAAAAATTACAGATGCGTATTTACTCCGGACAAGACTACCTATAACGGAAGACTTAAGGTGCAGTTTTTAAATTCAGGGAAAATAAGCTTAGACCATATATCTCTGTTTCCTAGGGACACGTTTTTACAGAAGGAAAACGGACTCAGGGCAGACATAGCTTCTATGCTTAAGGATTTAAAGCCTAAGTTTATGAGATTTCCGGGAGGCTGTCTTGTACATGACGGCTCTCTGAACGCAGATGACAGGGATTCTATGTACAGGTGGAAAAACACCATAGGAGACGTGACAAAGAGACCTGCCAGAAGAAGCAACTGGGGCTACAATCAGACCCTTGGACTTGGATATTATGAATATTTCTGTTTCTGCGAGGAGATAGGAACAAAGGCCCTTCCCGTGCTTCCGGGAGGCTATAATCCTCACAGGCAGATAAGCGCGCCGTTAAGTGAAATAGGAGAATGGGTGCAGGACGCCCTTGACCTTATAGAGTTTGCAAACGGAGACGAGACTACAGAGTGGGGTAAAATAAGAGCAGAGCTGGGACATAAGGAGCCGTTTAATCTGGAATATATAGCAATAGGAAATGAAGAAGTAGGAGAAGCGTTTTTTGAGAGATATCCATTTTTCCATAACGCTATAAAGGAAAAATACCCTGATATAAAAATAATAAGCACAAGCGGGCCTTTTGCGGCAGGCAGCGAGTTTGAAAGAGGTTGGAAATCTGCTATAGAAAACAAGGCGGATTTAGTCGACGAGCATTATTATATGGCTCCTGAATGGTTTTTAGCCCATATGGACAGGTATTCTGAATATAAGGAGGAAAATCCAAAGGTATTTTTAGGGGAATACGCCACATGGGGAAATACATGGTACAATGCTCTTGTTGAGGCGGCGTACATGACAAGGATGCAGGAAAATGCTCACGCCGTAGGACTTGCCTGCTATGCGCCCCTTCTTTGCAATGTTGGTTATGTAAACTGGAGACCTGACCTGATATGGTATAATAATCATCAGGTATACGGTACGGCAAACTATTATGTACAGAAAATGTTTATGCATCATCAGGGAGATTATCTGTTAAAGACAAAGGCAGAGGGTATGGAAACGCCGTATGTTAAGTATCCTGTTGATTTTTCGGGAGATATTGTATTGAGAGCTATTGACGGAGCCGTTACCTACAGTGATATAGAGGTAATAAACAATGACACGGAGGAAACGCTGCAGTTTGGAGACAAAGCTCTTACAAGGGATGACAACAGCTATAAGCTTATGACTCAGGAGACAGGCAATTATACTATCAGGCTTAAGGCAAAGCAGGATGAGGGAAGAAAAGGCTTTCTGATAGAATTTGGAAAAAAGGATGAGGGCAACAGATATTTCTGGGAGCTTGGAGGCTGGCAAAATCTTGACGCCACAATATGTCACAATACAAACAGAAGGGGAAGCTGCCTTACACAGTCAGAATTCAGTGTAGATTTTGAACACACATATGAGCTTATGATAACAGTTAAGGATAATGGTGAAATAAAAGCGTTTGTAGACGGAAGGCTTTTCCAGACCACAAGGTCCCTTCCTGCATTGGTTGAGGATATATATGTGACGTCAGCTCTTGAGGAGCCTACAGGAGATATTATTATAAAGACCGTAAATATTGATGAAAAGGAAAAAACCGCTAAAATAACTCTTGCAGGTTTAGAAAATAAGAATTATACTGTTATGGTTGAGGATATAAAGGATATACCGGTTGACAGTGAAAATTCATTTGACGAGCCTGTGAAAATATGTCCTAAGCAAAGAGAAATAACAGTTACATCAAATACATTTGAATATGTATTTCCAAAGGAATCCGTAACGGTGCTTAGGGTAAAGAAATAACAGAAATGAAGGGACTGTCATTATTTGGACAGTCCTTTTAAATATCCATAAAAAGTATGAAAGAGTGGGATGTTATGAAAACAGTGTTAAGATATTTAAGCGGATATAAAAAGGAATCAATATTGGCTCCCCTTTTTAAGATGCTTGAGGCAAGCTTTGAGCTTCTTGTTCCCCTTGTGGTGGCTGCAATTATTGACACGGGAATATCGGGAAAGGATACAGGCTATATCTTAAGAATGTGCGGAATAATGGTAGCCCTTGGAATAATAGGACTCGTATGCGCCATTACCGCCCAATACTTCGCTGCGAAGGCAGCAGTAGGCTTTGCAAGAAAAATAAGACATGTGTTATTTGAAAAAATGCAGGGGCTTTCATTTAACGAGATAGATAAAACAGGAACCTCCACCATGATTACCCGCATGACAAGCGACGTAAATCAGGTGCAGTCAGGAGTAAATATGGTTTTAAGGCTGTTTTTGCGCTCTCCCTTTATTGTGTTTGGAGCAATGATTATGGCGTTTACCATAGACGTAAAGACAGCCCTTGTATTTGTTGTGACTATACCTGTTCTTGCCCTTATTGTATTTGGCATAATGCTTATAACAATACCCATGTATAAAAGAGTCCAGAGGGCTCTTGATAAGGTGCTTGGAATCACAAGGGAAAATCTTACGGGAGTACGTGTAATAAGGGCGTTCTGTAAGGAGGATGAGGAGATAAAAAGCTTTGATGACGCCAACGACACCCTTACAACCATGCAAAAGGTGGTAGGGCGGATATCTGGACTTATGAATCCCCTTACCTATATTGTAATTAATCTTGGAATCGTTGTTCTTATATATGTAGGAGCAATCAGGGTTGATACGGGAATTATTTCACAGGGAGCCGTTGTGGCCCTTTATAATTACATGTCCCAGATACTTGTAGAGCTTATAAAGCTTGCAAATCTTATTGTTACAATGACAAAGTCCGTTGCAAGCTGTAAAAGACTGGAGGATGTGTTAAAGCTTGAGTCTACTCTTGAGCTTCACAGCTCAGGGAATACAGGCTTAAAACCGGATATGGCCGGAGCAGCAGATGCAAATATAAACTCAAATAATAATGATACAAATGTAAATCAGGAAAATGCTCCTGCAGTAGAGTTTGACCATGTTTCGCTGACATATAAGGGGGCGGGAGAGGAAGCCCTTACAGATATCAGCTTTACAATAAATAAGGGAGAAACCGCAGGCATTATAGGCGGCACAGGCTCAGGAAAAACCTCCCTTGTACATCTTATTCCTCATTTTTATGACGCCACAAGGGGTACGGTAAAAGTAGACGGAATTGATGTAAAGGATTACCCCCTTGACGAAATAAGAAATAAAGCGGTAATAGTTATGCAGAAGGCTGTATTGTTTAAGGGAACAATAAGAGAAAACCTCCTGTGGGGAAATGGCGGGGCAACGGACGAGGAGCTGTACGAGGCGCTTGAGACGGCGCAGGCAATGGACGTAATACGGTCAAAGGAAGACGGACTTGATGAAATGGTAGAGCAGGGAGGAAGAAACTTTTCCGGAGGACAGAAGCAGAGGCTTACAATAGCAAGGGCGTTAGTGAGAAAGCCGTCCATACTTATACTTGACGACAGCGCGTCAGCCCTTGACTATGCCACAGACGCAAGGCTTAGGAAGGCGCTTAAATGTATAAAGGACAGGACTACGGTATTTATAGTGTCACAGCGTACGTCATCAATGCAGCATGCAGACAGGATAATAGTTCTTGACGACGGAAGGGCTGCAGGTATAGGAACTCATGAAAGCCTTTACAAGGACTGCCGGATATATAAGGAAATATATGATTCACAATTTAAGGGAGCAGGGGAGGCGCAGACAAATGAATAAAGGGACAATAAAAAAGGTATTAAATTATATTGGAAAATATAAAATATTTCTGGGTCTGTCGGTTTTGTTTGCGGCCCTTAGCGTAGTACTTACTCTTTATGTTCCGATTCTTATCGGAAAAGCCATAGACTATATAATTGAGGCAGGCAGGGTGGATTTTGACAAAATGGCGCCTATACTTATAAAGGCAATGATAGCAGTAGGAATCACGTCATTTTTACAGTGGCTTATGAATGTATGCAACAATAAGATTACCTACAATGTGGTAAGGGATATAAGAAAGGAAGCGATGAGAAAAATAGAAAGGCTTCCTCTTAAATATATTGACAGCCGTTCATATGGAGAGATAGTAAGCAGAGTTGTGGCTGATGTGGATACCTTTTCGGAAGGCCTGCTTATGGGCTTCACCCAGTTTTTTACGGGAGTTGTAACTATATTTGGAACACTTATATTTATGCTTACAATAAATGTAAGGATAACTCTTGTGGTGGTAATAGTAACTCCTGTATCATTGTTTGTCGCAAGGTTTATAGCTTCAAAAACCTTTAGCATGTTTAAGCTCCAGTCAGAAATAAGGGGAGAGCAGACAGCGTTTATAGATGAAATGATAGGAAATCTAAAGGTAGTGCAGGCATACACCCATGAAGATGAAAATATGGAAAAATTTGACGATATAAACGAAAGACTTGAAAAGGCTTCCCTTAGGGCAACCTTCTTCTCCTCCATCACAAATCCTTCCACAAGATTTGTAAACAGCCTTGTGTATACGGGGGTAGCGTTAAGCGGCGCGTTGATTGCAGTAAACGGCGGAGCCGCAGGCATATCCGTAGGCCGCCTGTCTACCTTTTTAAGCTATGCAAACCAGTATACAAAGCCCTTTAATGAAATTTCAGGAGTAGTTACGGAGCTTCAGAACGCCATAGCGTGCGCGGCGCGTATTTTTGAGCTTATAGAGGAGGAGGCTGAAACGCCTGATAATAACAATGCCGTTGCGCTTAAGGAAGCCCGGGGAAATATAGAGCTTAAAAATGTATATTTTTCGTATGTTCCCGATAAAAAGCTTATAGAGGATTTTAACCTGTCCGTAAAAAAAGGCCAGAGAGTTGCAATAGTGGGGCCTACAGGCTGTGGAAAGACTACCCTTATAAATCTGCTTATGAGATTTTATGACGTAAATAAGGGAGAGATAAGCGTAGACGGAAATGAAATACGAGACATTACGAGACATTCTCTTAGAAGCAATTACGGTATGGTGCTTCAGGAAACATGGCTTAAAAACGGTACGATAAGGGAAAATATTGCGATGGGAAAGCCGGATGCAACAGACGGCGAGATAATAGAGGCGGCAAAGGCAGCCCATTCCCATGGCTTTATAAGAAGGCTTCCAAAGGGGTACGATACGGTTATAGGCGAGGACGGAGGAAGCCTTTCACAAGGACAGAAGCAGCTTCTTTGTATTACACGAATAATGCTTGCGCTGCCTCCTATGCTTATACTTGACGAGGCAACCTCCTCCATAGATACAAGAACGGAGATAAAAATACAGGAGGCCTTTGCAAGAATGATGAAGGGAAGAACCAGCTTTATAGTCGCCCACAGGCTGTCAACCATAAAGGAAGCAGATATTATACTTGTAATGAAGGACGGAAATATAATAGAGCAGGGCAGCCACAAGGAGCTTCTTGCAAGGAACGGATTTTATACAAAGCTTTATAACAGCCAGTTTGCGCAGTAAGTATGTACAGGGAGGAATGTAAATGAGTCACATAACAATAAAAAATAATCCTTCATTAGACGGAATGGCGGAAATTATACCTGATATAGTATTTTCTAAAGACGGTCTTAAATTGCAGATAATTAATCCATGGTGGGACAGGGTAAATGGAAGTACTCCGTCATATCCTCTGGTGGTATTTGTTCAGGGAAGCGGATGGACATTTCCAAATGTGTGGATGGAGATGCCACAGCTTTGCAGGCTTGCCGGGAGAGGGTATGCGGTAGCAGCTGTTACCCACAGAAATTGTTATGACGGTTATCCTTTTCCTGCCTGCCTTGAGGATGTAAAGACGGCCATACGGTTTTTGAGATGTCATGGAAGGGAATATGGAATAAACACAGAAAAAATAGGCATATGGGGAACCTCGTCAGGAGGAAATCTTGCCCTTCTTACGGCGCTTACCATAGGAGATGAAAGATACAGGACAGACGAGTATAAGGAGTATTCTGACAGGGTGGATTACTGTATATCATGCTTTCCGCCTACAGACCTTGTGGAAAGCATGAAGGACGAAAGCTTTAGCGCTGATTTAAAGAAAACCTTTCTTTTGCTTTCAGGAGGCCATATAGATGAAAATATGAGCATTTTAAGGGAAATGAGCCCATATTATATAGCTAAGGACATGGCGGGGGAAAAAAACAATAAAAAGCTGCCGCCTGTTCTTATAGCCCATGGCGACAGTGATAAGCTTATACCATATAATCAGGGAAAGAAAATGTATGAAGCCTTACTTGGGCTTAATGTTAAAGCAGACATGGTGACGGTTAAGGACGCAGACCATGAAGGCTCGTTTTGGAGCGGGGAAATGCTTAATATTATATTTGAATTTATTGAAAAGTGGAGATAAATAATGGACACAGACATAGGATTACAGGCAAAGCATTTATTTAGCAGTATAGATTTAAGAAAGCTTTTGATTCCTCTTATTATAGAGCAGCTTCTTAACTCTCTTATGGGAATTATTGATACCGTAATGGTCAGCAACGTAGGCTCAGAGGCTATATCGGCGGTATCGCTTGTGGATTCCATAAATATACTTATTATCCAGCTTTTTACCGCGCTGGCGGCAGGGGGAGTAATTATCTGCTCCCATTATGTTGGCAGCGGAAATGACGACGCTGCGAAGGGCGCGGCAAAGCAGGTTATTTTAGTTGCTGCTGCAATATCCATAGGTATAACAATTATCTTTCTTATTTTTAAAAATCCTCTCCTTGACCTTGTTTTTGGAAAGGTTGAAGCAGGGGTAATGAAGGCGTCAAGAACGTATTTTTTCTATACGGCCCTTTCTTTCCCGTTTATAGCCGTATATAACGGGGGAGCGTCTGTGTTCAGGGCGCAGGAGGACACTAAGACGCCTATGGCCATATCGGTTATTTCAAATATTTTAAATGTGGCAGGCAATGCCATACTTATATGGGGCTTTCATATGGGAGTGGCAGGCGCGGCTATCTCAACCCTTGCCTCAAGAATATTCTGCGGAGTGGTAATAATGATAAGGCTTCGTGGTAGCTCCAACAGGCTGTGCATAAGGGAATACAGAAAAATACGGCCGGATTTTCAGGCCATAAAGAAAATTCTTCTTATAGGTATACCATCAGGCGTTGAAAACTGCATGTTTCAGTTTGGAAAGCTTGCAATACAGTCGACGGTTTCCACAATGGGGACGACAGCCATAGCGGCCCAGGCCATGACGAACATACTGGAGAATTTAAGCGGCATAGGCGGCATAGGTATAGGAATAGGGCTTATGACGGTTGTAAGTGAATGTATGGGAGCAGGAAGAAAGGATGAGGCTGTATATTACATAAAAAAACTGACTTTGCTTGGAGAAATAGTAGTGGCGGCAAGCTGTGTGCTGGTGCTTGCCCTTACAAGGCCTGTCACCTGGATAGCGGGAATGGAGGCTGAAAGCGCAGCGCTGTGTCTTAGTATGACTTTTGCCATAACTATTGTAAAGCCTATAGTGTGGACTCTTTCATTTGTGCCTGCCTACGGCTTAAGGGCGGCGGGGGATGTTAAATTTTCCATGATATTGTCCTGCTGTACAATGTGGCTCTGCCGTGTAAGCCTTTGCATATTTTTGGCGAGAGTATTGGGAATGGGGCCTATGGCAGTCTGGATAGGCATGTTTGCAGACTGGACCATAAGGTGCGTTATATTCAGCATAAGGTTTAAATCGGGAAGATGGGCGGAGCATAGGGTTATATAACGCTGTATATTTTACTGTAAATTTCCACGTTATTTTTGTTGCAAATCGAATATAATAGCTGTTATAATAAAAGAAAAACCGGAGGGATTTAAATGCCAAATATAAAACCAATATCAGATTTAAGAAATTATACTGCAGTTGTAAATGAGGTATCTTATGGAAATAGGGTTTACCTTACCAGGAATGGACATGGTTCCTGTGCCATTATTGACATGAAGGAATTAGACGAATTAGATAGGCAGAAAGCTTTAAATCAATTATTATTGAAGCTGCAGGATGCCGAAAAGTCTGTGATTGCTGAAGGAACTGTATCTGCAGACGAGCTTGAGGCAGAGTTGAGGGTATTGTAATTGGTTAGATTAGAATACTCACAGATTGTAAGAAAAAAGCTTATTAATCTTTAAAATGAATTGTTAAAAAGCTATGGTGAAAAAGAAACGGGAAAAATAATAAAAAAAATAACTAAGGGAGTAAGACAGCTTGAAATATTCCCTCAATCCGGAATAAGCGTTTCATCAAATTATGATATTGATTGTGATTATCATTATATTTTTGTTGAGCGCAATTATTTTTTCTATCGTATTAAGGATAAAAATACCGTTCTTATTTTGGATATGTTTAATGAAAAGGAAGATTTTATGAGAAGGTTATTTGGAATCGTGACAACATCTCAGGAGACCATAGATTATTGGAAGGAATAGCCTGTTTAAAGAACTAAAGCTCTTATATTTTTCAGAATAGAAAATATATAAGAGCTTTAGTTCTTTAACTTCAGTTATTTAATAACAAAACCTTTTGACACATTTTTATTTTATGTTCTGGCAGCCCCGTCAACAGATAATATTTCACCTGTAACATAGCTTGCCAAATCACTTGCAAGATAAAGGAATGCGTTTGCCACATCCTCAGGCTCGCCTACACGTCCCAAAGGAATACCTGCGATTATAGGCTTAATAACAGCTTCAGGGAGAGCTGCAACCATATCTGTTTTTGTAACGCCCGGCGCCACTGCATTTACACGGATGTTATCCTTGCCAAGCTCCCTTGCCAGTGATTTAGTCATTCCGTTTACTGCGAATTTAGACGAAGGGTACGCAACGCCGGAAGGCTGGCCGTAAAGACTTACCATAGAGCTGGTGTTTAATATTACGCCGCCGCCCTGCTCCTTCATAACCTTTGCTGCCGCCTGTGAGCAGTAGAATAATGCGTTTACGTTAAGCTCCATTGTCCTTGAGAAATCCTCAGGCTTATAGTCGTATATGCTCTCTCTTGCAGATACGCCGGCATTATTTACTATAATGTCAAAGCTTCCAAAGGTTTCCTTTACTGTATTAACAGCCTGTTCAATTTCTGACGGATTTTGAAGGTCAGGACACAATCCTATAACCTTGTAATCAGGATTTTCAGCCTTTAGCTGCTCTAATGCCTTGTCCACCGTTTCCTGTCTTGAGCCGCAAAGAGCAACAGAAGCTCCGTTTTTAAGAAAAGTTCTTACAACGGCAAGGCCGATACCTCTTGTACCGCCTGTTACCATTGCGGTTTTTCCTTTTAATAATTCCATTTTTTAGCCTCCTTATATTTTAATTATATATAAACATAAAATTTATATGTTTTTATATAATTTATTTATCTGTTAAATTTTTTAACGACACAAAAACTCTGATAGCTCTATTATATGGATTTATCCCGAAAAATGCAACGCAAAAATAAAATATTATTGTCATTTGTATTAATATCTGTTAGAATACATCAATAGATTACACATAGATGTATTTTAATAATATACATGCAGGAGATTAAACTATTGGAAAACAAAATAAAATCAGAAAACATATTGGAATTTAAAAACCTTTACCGCACCTTTGAAGACGGCTTTACGGCAGTGGAGGATTTTAACCTTACCATAAAGCGGGGAGAGTTTGTCACATTTTTAGGTCCGTCAGGCTGCGGAAAAACAACCACCCTCCGTATGGCAGCCGGCTTTGATTTGCCTACTTCAGGTAAAATACTCTTAAACGGAATGGACATAACAAAGCTTCCTCCAAATGAAAGACCTATAAACACTGTATTCCAACGCTACGCCTTATTTCCACATCTGAATATTTATGATAATGTTGCATTCGGATTAAAGCTAAAAAAGCTGCCGAAGGAGCAGATAATAAAAAAAGTAAAAAAGGCTTTGGAAATGGTAGATTTGGAAGGCTTTGAAAGCAGAAAGATACAGACCCTTTCAGGCGGTCAGCAGCAGCGTATAGCCATAGCGAGAGCCATAGTAAACGAGCCTGAGATACTTCTTTTGGATGAGCCTTTAGGCGCGCTGGATTTAAAGATGAGAAAGGAAATGCAGCTTGAGCTTAAAAATATGCACGAAAGACTTGGCATTACCTTTATATATGTAACCCACGACCAGGAGGAGGCTCTTACCATGTCAGATAAGATTGTGGTTATGTCAGAGGGCAAAATACAGCAGACAGGAGCTCCTGAGGATATTTACAATGAGCCTAAAAATGCTTTTGTTGCGGATTTTATAGGGGACAGCAATATATTTAACGGAATTATGACCGGAAGGTGCCAGGTTCGTTTTTGCGGCGCTGAATTTCAGTGTGTGGACGACATAGAGCACGGGACTATGATTGACGCGGTAGTAAGACCGGAGGATGTCATAATTACGTCACCTGAAAAGGGCATTATAAGGGGCAGGGTAACAAATGTTATTTTTAAAGGCGTTCACTATGAAATAACGGTAATGTCAGGCAAAAACGAGATAATAGTACAGTCAACAAAGAAAGCGGAGCAGGGAGCGGAGGTTGGCTTAATTGTGGAGCCTGAGGGCATACATATTATGGTATCTGAAACGGCAATAAATAAAATAGAGTCGTCAGTCAGCCAGTCTTACGGACTTTTGATTTTTGACGGAAGCATAGAGTGTGACATTGCCTCACTTATACCGGGAGCTAAAATGACCGGGGACAATATAATGACTGACGCTCATGGCAATGAGCTTGATTACGATAAAATGAAGGTTATACTCACCATAAGTCCAAAGGATATATCCATGAGTGATGATGAAAAAGAGGGCATTGCAAAGGGACATATTATAAATCTTATATATAAGGGCGACCATTACAGCTATGTGGTAAGGACTGACGATGAGACGGATATTATTGTGGATGACGAGTATTTATGGAATATGGGAGATTATGTAAGCCTTATTATTCCAAGGGACAAAATAAGCTTCTCATTAAAAAAATAATATTTATGAAATGCTCAGTTGAAAAAAATACATGGAACGTACGTATTACTTTAAAAAGTTCAACAGAATACGCGTACAGATGGGAGAAGTATGAAAGGTTTTAATTTTTCAAGAAAACACCTTGGCATACCATATGGTATGTTTTTGACATTATTTGTGGCAGCCCCTCTTTTTGTTATTATATACTATGCTTTTACAAACGGGGAGGGAAAGCCCTCATTAGAAAATTTTACAGGCTTTTTTACAAGCCCAAATACAATAGGCACTCTTTTCTACAGCTTATCCATAGCTGTAGTCACAAGCATCGTATGTCTTTTACTGGCGTATCCGGTGGCTTATATACTTGCAAGAAGCCGTTTTAAGCAAAAATCGGTTATTGTCGTTATGTTTGTGCTGCCTATGTGGATAAATTTTACCCTGCGTATTACGGCATTAAAGGAGATACTTACCCTTATTGAAGGAAACCTTGCCTTTCATCCTTTTTTAAACACTATTATAGGTATGACGTACGACTTTCTGCCATTTATGATACTGCCAATGTATACGACTCTTTTAAAGCTGGACGGAAGTCTTCTTGAGGCAGCGTCAGACCTTGGGGCAGGCAGGTTTCAGACCTTTATAAAGGTTACTCTTCCCCTTTCGGTTCCGGGAATTGTAAGCGGTCTTGTTATGGTGTTTTTGCCCGCCATGACAAATTATGTGGTGCTTGACATGCTTTACAACAGTACATATATTATGGGAAGTCTTATAGGCAGTTATTTCAGCGCTTACGACTGGCATAACGGCTCCATGATTTCTCTTATTCTTCTTATTATTATACTTGTATTTACACTTGTGACTAATAAATATACAGATGATGATACCAGCAGAGGAGGAATACTTTAATGAAAAGGATATTAAGCCGGGGGTATATTTGTATAATTCTTTTGCTTATGTATCTTCCCATATTTATATTGGCGGTATACAGCTTTACAACATCATCACAGATAGGCTCAATACACGGCTTTTCCACTGAGAATTATAAAAATCTTTTTGGGAACGGCGAGCTTAGAGGCATGATAATAGGCACGCTTCTTTTAGCCTTTGGAGCGGCTGCAATTTCAACCATATTAGGAAGCATGGGAGCCATAGGAGCGTTTTATTCAGGAAAAATGGCAAAAGGCTACATAAATACAATAAACCAGGTTCCGGTGGTAAACGCCGACGTAGTTACAGGCTTTGCCGTATGTATAGCCCTTGTGGTAGTATGGGGGATAGATAAGAGCACATATATTCCATTGGTGGCAGGACATGTAGTATTGTGTACGCCTTTTGTATATCTTTCTGTAGTTCCAAAGCTTAAGCAGATGGACCAGAGCCTTTATGAGGCAGCCCTTGATTTGGGGGCAACGCCCTTTAAGGCGCTTAAAACGGTAGTTATACCTCAGATAATGCCAGGAATTATATCCGGCTTTGCCCTTGCATTAACATTGTCTCTTGACGATTATTTTATAGCAAGCTACACAAAGCCTGCAACCTTTGACACAATAAGCACATATGTTGTAAATGCAACAAAAGGCTCTCAGACTGAAATAAAGACGGCGCTCTGGGCGTTGTCTACGGTTATATTTCTTGTAGTCATGATTACAGTAATTATAATGAATACTGCGGGAAAGAAAGCAGCCGTCACAGATGAGAGAAATAAAGGTTAAGGAGATACAGTAAATGATGAGAAATATAAATAAGGCTGTTTGGTGGTGTACAATATCTGCGTTAATAATAGTCCCTCTTTTTACAGGCATATCAAATGATAAACATATACCAGATAAGGTAAATGCAAAGGAGGAGGTTATTACTCTCAGGGTATGTAACTGGGAGGAATATATAGACCTTGGAGACTGGGATGAGGAGGAGCTTATTGAGCTTGATAACGGAGCAGAGATAATTGGCGTAAATCCTCTTTATGAGGACTTTGAGAATTGGTATTATGAGACATACGGCAGGAGAGTAAGGGTTGAATATTCCTGCTTTGGAACAAACGAGGATTTGTATAACCAGCTTACGCTGGGAGATACATATGATTTAGTATGTCCTTCAGATTATATGATAATGAAGCTTATGGCTGAGGATAAGGCTGAGCCATTTTCAGCGGATTTTTTTGATACAGGCAATAAATTAAATTATTATGCAAACGGGGTTTCTCCATATATAGAAAATGTATTTGAGGAAAATAAAATAAACGGTGAAAGCTGGAAAAAATATGCGGCGTGCTATATGTGGGGAATTACGGGAGTTCTCTATAATCCTGAAATTATGACTGAGGAGGAGGCGTCAACATGGTCCGTGTTCAACAATCCCAAGTTTTTTCGCCAGGTAACCCTTAAGGATAATGTGAGGGACACATATTTTGCCGTGCTTGGATATCTGAGGGCAGATTTACTCACATCCCGGGATTTTTTAAATGATGGGAATTACAAGGAAAAGCTTGCAGATATAATGAATGATGTAACGCCTGATACCATACAGGCTGTGGAGGAGCTTTTGCAGGATATGATGGGAAATGTTTACGCTCTTGAGACAGACAGCGGAAAGTCGGACATGGTTACAGGAAAAATAGCGGCAAATTATCAGTGGTCAGGCGATGCAGTATACGCTATGGATTTGGCAGAAGAGGATAATGTATACTTAAAGTTTGCCGTTCCAAGGGAATGTACAAATCTTTGGTTTGACGGCTGGCTTATGCTTAAGGACGGTATAGACGGAAATGCAGAAAAGAAGCATGCGGCAGAAGCGTTTGTAAATTTTCTGTCAAGACCTGACAATGCGGTAAGAAATATGAATTATATAGGCTATACCTCCGCTATCGCAGGCAGTGATGATGACGGCACAGTTTTTTCTTACTTAAACTGGTGCTATGGCGCAGAGGATGAGGATGAAAATGTTATAGAATATCCTATAGGCTATTTCTTTTCAGGCGACGCGGAGGATGAAAAGTATATAGTTTATGCAGGCGAAAGCCAGATAGGGAGACAGCTTTATTCCCAGTATCCTTCAGACGAGGTAATATCAAGGGCATCCATAATGGGCTACTTTAATGATGAGGAGACAAAAAATATAAATCAGATGTGGATAAATGTGAGGTGCTTTAATTTAAAGGATGTACCTCTTGCAATATGGGTTGTGCTGGGAGCTGTGGCGGCATGTATTATCGTATTGGCTGTAAAGCATAGATACTTTTCGTAATATATTAAGAATATTATATACTGAGTATACTATATGGAAAAATTCAGATATACGCTATGTATACTATATAGAAAAAGTAATTGACATAATGGATTTTATTAAGTATACTATATCAGTGTGATTAATTCACCTGTAAGCTGGCATGGCACAGTCGGTAGCGCGCAACATTGGTAGTGTTGAGGTCACGGGTTCGATTCCCGTTGCTAGCTTTATAAATAAAATAATTAAAATATTTCAGCACAGAGAGCAGATGTAACTGATGGTCTTTGTGCTGTTATTTTAAAATTCCCTTTTCGGAATTGCGTACCCGGTGGGAAATAGCTTATAAATATACATTGTAAATGGCAGATAAAGATTTTATAATGAAATATATAAATCGGGATTTATATATTTCATTATTCAAAGTACATGAGTGTTGTGTCTGAGGAGCAAAATAAGGAGAAAGCATAATGAAAGAAATACTACAGGGATTATACAATAAAAGCCATTTTAAAAGAAGGCTTATAATGGTTATTTTAGCAGTTATTGTTATGGGCTTTGCCTTGTCCTTACTGCTGCTTGCTGACCTGGGAACAGACCCGTGTACAATGATGAATAAGGCAATAGCTAAAAGGCTTGGATTATCCATAGGGAACTGGCAGGCAATATTTAACACTGTTTTGCTTATAGCTGTAATTGTATTTGGGGGCAGAAACTTAGGCTTTGGAACAGTTGCCAATATGTTCCTGGTGGGATATTCAATAGATTTTTTCAGCATGGTCTGGGAGAGACTGCTTCCTTTAGAGTGGTTTGATATTTTGTGGGTAAAGGCAATAGTTTTTATTCCTGCATTGATTATATTTGTTTTGGCCGCCGCCATATATATGGACGTGGATTTGGGAACAGCGCCGTATGATGCTGTTCCGTACATTATATCAGGGCATCTGCCAAAGGCGTCCTTTAAGATAATAAGAATTGTGTTTGATTTTGCGACTATTGGAGTAGGAGTACTTTTAGGAGGAAAGCTGGAAATTGTTACGATTCTTATGGCGCTGCTTTTAGGGCCGGCAATAGGTATGGTGGGGAAGAAGATTGAGAGGATTTTGGATTAAATATTAATTTGTATGGGTAAAATATGTTTTTCCTCACATGGAATCCGGGTATGTCCCATTAAAAGGCTCTAGGAGGCGGAATGGGGAGGGCTTAAGGGGAGGCAGGCAGCTAAATATAATTTTTTAAAGCTTCGGAACATGGAAGAAATTCTATCAACAAAATACCGCCACCTTCCAAGCTGCGAGCGTAACTCGCAAGGGGCTAAAGAGCAAGCCCCCTGCTCA